>JAEEKE010000091.1 GCA_016282255.1 Bacillota bacterium | reverse complement strand
TCGGTCACGCCGAGCGAGGGCGTGAGGTCGAGCCTGACCGCATCGATCAGTTTTTCGGTAAGCGCTGTCAAATCAAATCTCCTTTCAGCCGTCGATGCAGCTTTGAAGCGCCGCGACGGTCTCGCCCGCCGACCGGAACATCTCCTCCGTCTCGGCGTGTTTTTTCGTGAGCACGAGCGTTATCCGCGCCCCGCCCTGCAGCTGCGCGCCCTCGATGCTCCTCAGCGCGAAGAACAGCTTTTCGCCGTCGATCGGCGCGTTCTCGCTGAAGACGAGCCTCGCTTCGCCGGCCCTGACCGTGAACGAAAGCACGCCGAGCTGCGAGGCGCGGTGCTTCACGAGCGCGATGTCGAGCAGGTTCTGCACCGGCCGCGGGATGTCGCCGTAGCGGTCGATCAGCTCATCCTGCACGTCGCGCAGGGCGTCCACGCCGTCGATCGCGGCGATGCGCTTGTACATCTCCATGCGTCCGCTCTCGCGGGCGATGTATTTCTTCGGGATGTTCGCGTCGACGGGCACCTCCATGACCGTGTCGAACACGGGCTTCACCGTCTCACCCTTCGCCTCGCGGATCGCGGCGTCGATCAGCTTGCAGTACATCTCGTAGCCGACCTCGGCCATATGCCCGTGCTGCTCGGCGCCGAGGATGTCGCCCGCGCCGCGGATCTCAAGGTCGCGCATCGCTATGCGGAAGCCCGCGCCGAACTGCGTGAATTCCTTTATCGCGGCAAGCCGCTTGTCGGCGATCTCGGAGATGACCTTGTTCTCGCGGAAGGTCAGGTAGGCGTAGCCGAGGCGCTGCCCCCTGCCGACCCTGCCGCGCAGCTGATAGAGCTGGGCGAGGCCCATCTTGTCGGCGTCGCAGACGATGAGGGTGTTGACGTTCGAGATATCGAGGCCGCTCTCTATGATGGTGGAGCAGACCAGCACGTCATGCTTGTATTCAAGGAAGTCCAGCATCGTGTTCTCGAGCTGGCGCTCGGGCATCTGCCCGTGGGCATAGGCGATCCTCGCCTCGGGCACGAGTTTTCTGAGCTCCTCAACGAAGTAATCCATCGTCCTGACCACGTTGTAGACCACGTAGACCTGCCCGCCCCTGCCCAGCTCCTTGAGGATCGCCTCGCGCACGACCGCGTCGGAGTATTCCATGACGTAGGTCTGCACGGGGTAGCGCGCCTCGGGCGGCGTCTCTATGACGCTCATATCGCGGATGCCGCTCATGCTCATGTGGAGCGTGCGCGGGATCGGCGTCGCGGAGAGGGTCAGCACGTCCACGGTCTTCTTCATCTCCTTGATCTGCTCCTTGTGGTTGACGCCGAAGCGCTGTTCCTCGTCGATGATGAGCAGGCCGAGATCGCGGAACTTGACGTCCCCCGCAAGCAGCGCGTGCGTGCCGATCAGCACGTCCACCGCGCCCTCGGCCGTGGCCTTCTTGACCTCGGCGCGTTCCTTGGCGGTGCGGAAGCGGGAGAGGAGCTCCACCCTTATCGGGAAACCGGCGTAGCGGGAGGAGAGGGTGTTGTAATGCTGCTGGGCGAGTATCGTGGTGGGCACGAGGAAGGCGCACTGCTTGCCGTCCATCGCGCATTTGAACGCGGCGCGCAGCGCGACCTCGGTCTTGCCGTAGCCCACGTCGCCGCAGAGCAGTCGGTCCATGATGCGGTCCGACTCCATATCCGCCTTGATCTCGGCGACGGAACGGAGCTGATCCGGCGTCTCGCGGTAGGGAAAGCTCAGCTCGAGGCGCTGCTGCCACTCGGTATCGGGGGAGAAGCTGAAGCCCTTCCTGCGGGAGCGTTCGCCGTAGAGCCTGACGAGGTCGAAGGCGAGCTGGCGCACGCTCTGACGGGTCCTTGAAACGGTCTTCTGCCATTCGCCGGAGCCGAGGCGCGAGAGCTTCTGCTTTTCGACGTCGCCGCCGATGTATTTCTGCACGCGGTCGAGCTGGTCGGTGGGGATGAACAGCTTGTCGCCGCCGTGGTAGGAGAGCTCGATGTAATCGCGGGTCTTGCCGTCCACAACGAGCGTGTTCACGCCCGTGAAGCGCCCTATGCCGTGCGCCTCGTGCACGATAAGGTCGCCGACCTCCAGCTCGTAGAGGTCCAGCTTATTGGCGCCGCGCCGGGGTTTTGCGGCCTCGGCGGGCCTGCGGCCGGCGCCGAAGAACTCGTATTCCGAGACGACCGCCGTGCGCAGCGTCGGGTACTCGAAGCCCTTGGGGATCGAGCCGCCGATTATCAGCACCTCGCGGGGGAGGGGCTCGCGGTCGAGCGAGGGCACGGCCGCCGCCTCGACGCCGAGGTCGAGGAGCATGTCGGAAAGCCTCTCCCCGTGCTCGCCGGCGTAAAGAAGTATCGAATAATCCTTCTGCTTCCACAGCGCGATATCGTCGCGCAGGGCGGTGTCGCCGGGGATGTAGCGGGGGATCGGGCGCGTATCGAACTTGACGAGGTCCTTTGCGCGGATCGAGGCAAGGCTCCTCGTGAGCGCGAAGAGCATGGCGGTGCGGCCGCGGTCGAGGCGCTGGAAGATCGAGCTCGGGGCGTTGATGAGCTGCACCTGCAGCTCGTGCCCCTCGCCGCTCCTTATCACGCTTCCGTAGTTGTCCATGAACTGCGAATACGCAAAGCGCGCGCTCTCGTCCACGCGGGCGGGCTCGTCGATGAGGATCACCGCGTCCTCCGGCAGATAGTCGAGGATCGTCACGTCCTCGCGGCAGAACACGGGCAGCAGCGAAAGCGCGTTCTCGGGCGTCATCCCCTCGCGCAGCTTCTCGGTCTCCAGCTCGTAGCGCGCCTTGCCGCGGAGCGCCGCGATGCCCTTCTGCCGCATATCGCGGTCGAGCGGCAGCTCGGTGGCGGGCGGGATCACCGCAAGGGAGATGTTCTCGGTGGAGCGCTGGGAGACGGGGTCGAATTCGCGCATGGTGTCCACCTCGTCGCCGAAGAACTCTATGCGGACAGGGTCGTCGGCCGTGACGGGGAAGATATCGATATAGCCGCCGCGCCTTGCGAACTGGCCGCGGCCCTCGCAGAGCTCCTCGCGCGAATAGCCCGCGGCGACGAAGCGCTTAACGAGCGAATCGGGCGAGATCTCCATGCCGATGCGCACGGTGTGGGTGCAGGCCTCGATCGCCCGCGGGGGCGCCATGCGCTGCATAACGGCCTCGATCGGGGCCACGACGATCAGCCTTTCGCCCGCGAGCAGCGCGAGCATCGCGCGCAGGCGGCGGAAACCGATCTCCTGGCTCTGCACGTAGGTATGCGCGTTGAGCGGCGTCTCGCGGATGGGGAAGAGCAGCGTGTTCTCATGGTAGCAGGAAAGCTCCTCGTACGCGCGCCGCGCGGCCTGCGCCGAGGGCGTTATCACGAGGGTGGGACCCGAGAGCGACGCGTGCAGCGCCGCGGCGATATGCGTGCGGTGCGCTTCGCCCAGGCCGAACACGCTGACGGGGCCGCGCGCGTTTATCAGATCGTCCCTTAGGCGCGTGAACTCCTCGGAGCGGTCGAAGATGCGGAAGAGCGGCTGTATGGGGTTTTGGTGCGGTTTATCCAATTCAAAGCTCCTCTTTTTGAGCGTTTACGGCGTTTTCTTTCAGACGGACGGTGAAGACGGCGGTCGGCCCCTCGGCGCTGAAGGCGAGAAAGTCCGGCTCGTCCGCCTCGGCAAGGCGCGCCGTGCCGGAGGCGAGGTCGTAGGTCAACACGTATTCGTTCTCTGCGATCGGCAGCATCGCGTATTCGCCCGCGTCCATGAAGGTGAGCGTACCCTCGGTCCGGCCCTTCCTCAGCATCAGATTGAGGTCCCGGGCTTTCCCCTCGCAGTGGGTCGGCACGCCGCCGTCGAAGCGGTGCACCGACGAAACGGGCTCGATGACGGCCGCAGCCCTGCCCGCGGGGAAGCGGTGGGTGAGCCGCATCACGCCCTCGACGGAGCCTATCAGGCGCTCATAGTCGGGCAGAGGGGTGAAGTCCGAGCTCTCCAGCTCCACCAGCGCGGTGCTGATGCGAACGAGAAAATCCCTTGAGGCATAATCCGCGCCCCTGGGCAGTATCAGAAGCTCGGTGGTGGTGCCGCCGCTCCAGCGGGTGGTCTTCATATCGGCTTTTTCGATAAAGGTTATTCGAAGCATAGTTCCCTTTCTCAACGGCAACAGCCCGGATCGCGCCTTGGAGGGGGTGCCCTCCGGGACCATCCGGGTGCCGTGCATATTCATTTAGACTATTTTAGCGCGAAAAGGCGCCGATTGCAAGCCTTTTATTGGGCGTTCAGCAGCCCTATCGCCGCATTGAGCTGAAGATCCCTCTCGCGCATGTCGCGCATGATGAAGAAGATATCGGTGTTCTCAAGCTCGGGATCCTGCGCGACCTCGATATCCGGCGCAACGCCGATGCCGTGGATCATATTGCCGTTCGGCGTCAGGTACACGTCGGTGGTCAGCTTGATGTAGCCCTGCCCGGGCAGCACCTCCCAGCTCGTCTGCACGATGCCCTTGCCGAAGGTGTTGGTGCCGAGGATGCGGCCCGCGCCGTTTTCCTGCACGGCGGAAGCGAAGATCTCGCTCGCGGAGGCGGATTCGCCGTTCGTGAGCACGATCAGGGGCAGGTCGATGCAGTGCTCCGCGTCGGAACGGTGCACCTCGGGCGGGGTGACGAGCTTGCCCTCAAGCGTCGTTATCACGCATTCGGGCAGGATGCGGTCCGCTATCGAAACGACCGTGTCGAGCGTGCCGCCGGGGTTGCCGCGCACGTCGATGATGAGCGAGGTGATGCCGCTCTCAAGCAGGCCGTCGAGCGCGGCGTCGAACTCGGTCGCCGCGTTGCCGGTGAAGGACTCTATGCGGAGGTAGCCGATGCCGTTTTCAAGCTGCTCGGTGTAGACGCGGCGGATGTATACGTCGCCCCTGACGGCGTCGATATTCAGCGTTTCCTCCCCGCGCAGGACAACGAGATGCACGGTGGAGCCGTCCTCGCCGCTGATCAGGTCGGCCGCGGGCGTCAGCTCCATGCCGATGACGTTCTGCCCGTCGACCTCGGAGATATAGTCGCCCGCGAGCAGCCCCGCGCGCTCGGCCGGGGTGTCCTCATAGACGCGCTCGACGAAGAGGCCCTTCTCCTTATCCATCGTGACCAGCACGCCGATGCCCTTGTAGTTGCCGCTGATCGAGCTGCGGAAGGATTCGTACTCCTCCTCGGAATAATAGGCGGCGTAGGGGTCGCCCACCGCGTCCACGATCGAATGCGCGGCGGCGTCCGCAAGCTTCTCGGTGCTCGGCCCCTCGTCGCTGAAATAATAGTATTTCTCGATATCGTCGAGCAGGGTCGAGAGCAGGGCCGTGCTGCTTTTGCTCTTTGAGTCGACGACGGTGTAGCGCGTGGCGCCCGAAAGCAGCAGCGCAAAGATGATGCCCGCGGTCAGAAGCGCCGTAAGCAGCATCAGAAAAGCGACCTGCCAGGGCTTGGCGCCGGTCCGCTGCTTCTTCCGCGGCTCGCGATCAATATTGTAGTATTCCATTTCAAGATCCTCCTTATTCGGATCAAAACCAGAGTATTCGTGTCCGCCGCCCGGTATGCGGGCATGTGCGGAGCTTATTCATCGGTTTCGTCAGCCGAACCTTCATCCGGCTGCGTGCATGAAAGCGCCAGCGGGTCGCATTCGCCCATAAAGACGCCGCCGGTCTGCCTCGGGGGCAGCTTCATCCGGTCCCACATGCCGTACTTATGCGTATCGGCGATGGCTTTCATCAGCTTGGTCTCCACGTCCGGCACGATGTGGCGGAAATCCTGCAGCAGCAGGCGCATATCCTCGCGCTTGGTCTTGCCCGCCACGGGGCAGTTTGCCTTGAGAACGGGCACCTCCAGCCGCCTCGCCGCGTTGATCGCGTCCCGCTCGGGGTAGAACACGAGGGGTCGGATGACGGTCACGCCCTTGCGGCCGAGGTAGGTCACGGGGGCGAAGGTGTTGAGCCTCGCCTCAAAGAACAGGCTCAGAAGGAAGGTCTCGATCACGTCCTCGCGGTTGTGGCCGAGGGCAACCAGGTTGCAGCCCTTGGAGACGGCGATGTCGTTGAGCGCGCCGCGCCGCATCTTGGCGCACATCGCGCAGGGGCTCTTGTCCTTGCGGATATTGAAGACCACGTCGCCGATGTCGGTCTTCCTCACCTCAAAGTCGATATCGTGCGCCTTGGCGAAGGCCTCGATCCCGCTCGTATCCTGTTCGACGAGCCCGAGGTCGAGCATGACCGCGCAAAGCCCGTATTTCTTTTTCGAGAACATTTGGTAGAGCTTGAGCCCGTACATGAGCAAAAGGCTGTCCTTGCCCCCGCTCACGCCGACGCAGATCCTGTCCCCGTCGTGTATCATATCGTATTTTTCATCCGCGCGGCGGATGCAGCCGAGCACCTGTTTCATGCGTCTCTCCGTACAGTGGCCTTTAAAATAATATTATACCAAAATAAAAGGGGTTTGTACAGACCCCGGGACCGCGGGATGATCCCGGCATGGGCAATGGTGAGGTTTTCCGCCTCATCCGGCCCTCCGGGCCGCCTTCCTTTCGGAGGGGAAGGCATGCGGCAGCGATTATATTTTCGCTTTTCGCCTCCGCCGCGCCGAAAAACGCTTTTTGTCGGTTGACTTTTGCGTAAATAACTGGCATAATTGCAATTGGCGGTTCAGCCGCTTATTATTTTTCATCAACGGAGAATCGATATGAACAGGATCGTCATTGCTCTGGGCGGCAACGCCCTTCAGGAAGCGGGAAAGCCCGCGACCGCGGAAAGCCAGCTCGAGGTCGTTGAAAAGACCAGCGAATACATTGCCGATATCATCGAAAGCGGCTATAACGTGGTGCTCGCGCACGGCAACGGCCCCCAGGTCGGCCGCATCGTCATCCAGAACGAGTACGCCGCTTCACAGACCCCCGCGATGCCCTTCGACGTCTGCGGCGCGATGAGCCAGGGCTATATCGGTTATCATATGCAGCAGGGGCTCGAAAAGGTCCTGCGCGCGCGCGGCAATAAGAAGCGCGTCGTGACCGTCGTCACCCAGGTCGTCGTCGATAAGGACGACCCCAAGTTCAAAAACCCCTCCAAGCCCATCGGCCCCTTCTATAACGAGGAGACCGCGAAGCAGCTCGCCGAGGAGAAGGGCTACACCATGAAGGAGGATGCGGGCCGCGGCTGGCGCCGTGTCGTCGCTTCGCCCATGCCGGTCGAGATCGTCGAGCTCGACGCCGTGAAGTGCCTGATCGACGGCGGCTTCATCCCGATCACCGTCGGCGGCGGCGGCATCCCCGTCATCAAGGATGAGCACGGCAACTATATCGGCACCGCGGCCGTCATCGACAAGGACCTCGCCAGCGAGAAGCTCGCCGAGGATATCGACGCCGACGCGCTCGTGATCCTGACCGCCGTGGAGAACGTCTGCGTCAACTTCGGCAAGCCCGACCAGAGGAAGCTGACCGAGCTGACCGTCGCCGAGGCGAAGGAATACATCGCCGAGGGCCAGTTCGCGCCCGGCTCCATGCTGCCCAAGGTCGAGGCCGCGATCAGGTTCGTGACCGGCAAGCCCGGCCGCAGGGCGATCATCACCTCGCTCGACAAGGCCGTGGAAGCCCTCGAGGGCAGGGCCGGCACCACCGTGATCGGATAAAACGGAATAAAACCAAGCTGCCGCGGGGAGACCCGCGGCAGTTTGTGTTATTTTGATATTCTCAGCAGATCCGTTTCTTATCGGAGCATTGGTCGGAGGAACGGACTCCCGGCGAATCGCATGGTTACGGGTTCTGCAGATGCATCTCGTAATCGAAGATGGGGGCGCTGTAGCTGCCGTCCGCATTCTGCTCGAATTCGACCCAGAAGCTGGCCGCATACCAGCCGAAGTGCTCGTACTCAAGCCAAGGCTTCTCTGCGGGGATGCAGAACGAGCAGGCATTCTCCAATACGGAAAACAGCTTATCGGGATCCGCGGGTCTCATGACCAGCGATACGCCGCCGCCATTGTCCCAGCTTGTCCAATCGGCTTCGACGCATCGCATCGGATCGTCCTCTGGCGCGTTCATGAGCTCGGATACAAGTTTTTTCGCCCAACAGGCGATGAGCGCTTCTTTGAATTCGTCGCTGCCGGGCGCGGCGGTGCAGCCATAGGCGCTGACGTCTTCGGCGGTGACGGTCAGGATCCTGCCGTAAAATGCATAGCCTTCAAGATAATCATACCAATCCGCAGGATGGCCGGAAAACTCAATGAATATGCCGACAGGCTTGAATTCGTCCGTTCCCTTTTGGTTTCGGACGTTTGAGCGTATCGTCGCCGTACCCGAGCCGGGATCGGGGAAGAACAACACGGCTTCGTAAACGTCCTGTCCCAGTATCTTATAGGAATCGCAATCGACATTGTCCCTGCTGCATTCGTATCCGTAGAGCTCCGAGATATATTCCACGAACGGCCATGCAGCGTCGATGAAAAGCTCGTCGGCGGGGATATCGGGGTCGGGGGGAGGCGCGGTCGGCACGACGGGCGGTTCGGGCGTAGGCGGCAATGTGGGACGCGGCGCCGACCCTCCGGCGGTCGGCTCCGTCGTCGGTATTTCGGCGGTCGGCTCCTCCGTGGGGAGGGGCGTGTCGCCGGTCCTTGCGCAGGCGGCAAGCAAAACAGTTAAGCAGAGAATGATACACAGGACAGATATGCGGCCGGATCTTCGACTGGCTGCTGTATTCATAGTTAACACCTCGTTTCTTAATTAATTTAACAGTACTCTGATTGTAAAAGTATAGGATGGAAGACCTCCGCCTGATAACACAATTTGCAAAACGCCGGACTGGTTGAAAGTCACTGATCCGGTTATGGTGGCGGAATTGGATACGGTGAACGTATAGGATCCATCCTTTTTTTGTTTACATATAATAAACAATTCAGAACGCCAAAAACGGAACGATTTTTAGGGTTTTTTAAAATATATTTTCCTGCCGTATAGTAAGGACCTTCGCGGCAGTTTTTTGTCATCTATTAATAAAGCGATTGAAACCCGCAAATGTGGACAAGGATCTGAAAATATATTTTAATAACAAACACTTCCCACTCTGGCACAGCTCAGGCAGCCACGTCAATTCTCAAAACTAATTGCTCTTCGTAATCTCCCTATACATTATTACACGCAAGGTTTGAAAATGGGACAAAGAACTGAGAATATATTTATCAGCTTAGTATAGCATGAAGCCGGACGCCTGTAAATAATAAAAATAGCCGCCGATTACCTTTGGCGGCGGCTGCCGTTCGCTCTCTCAGTTATTCCGCTTCCTCCCCGCATATACCGCAAGGTAGATCAGGAACGCGCCGAGGATGATCGAGGCGAGGTAGATCGCGATCTCGGCGGGTATGCCGAGCGCAAGGGCGATCTGCCGGAAGACCGGCTGCGTGGTGACCCAGTAGGGTGTGATGTTGAACATATTCGCCTCGAGCCCCTTTTCGCCGATCAGGATGTGCGAGAGCACGTTTACGAGCTCCGCGACCGCCGCCATAGCGAGGAACAATAGCGCGGCGGGCATGAACTTTGCCTTCTCCCGCCGTCTCAGCAGCAGTATCGCGATGACGCTCTCGAGCACCATCACCGCGTGGTAGAGGAAGCTGTGGCAGAACAGCAGTATCTGCGGGCGGAGCATATCCGCGGGCACGGCCAGCGCCATCACGGCCGCGATGAGCGAGAAGGTGGCGAGGAACACCAGCACGGTGTCCCGGGCCTTACCCTTGATGAACGGCGCGGCGAAGGAGCAGTACATCGCCATGCTGCAGAGCTGCCAGGGGAAGAACCAGGCGGAGGGGATATCGGCGTAGACGTAACGGTGCACGAACCACAGCTTCCAGATCTCGGCCGCGATCATACAGGCGCCCATGATGCCGAGGATGCGGAGCAGCTTTTTATCGCTCAGCCGCCTGAAAACGAAGCTTAGCCCGACCGAGGCCGCGGCTATGAACACGAGTATTCCTATATGAACGGCGCCGAACATGGTCGGCGTGACGGCGAACTGCGCGTCCATGCTGTTCTCCTTTCAGAAGAGGCCCCGCGGGGAAGACCCGCGGGGCTATTGCTTTTAATCCTTGACGGTGATATCGATGCTGCCGCTCGTGGTCTCGGCCACGCAGACGCCGCCGTCGGTGCTGGCGGGCACGCGGACGCTGCCGCTGGTCGCGCGGCAGTCAAAGCGCTTGCCGGAGAGCAGGCTGCCGCGGATGGAGCCGCTGACCGACTTGAGATACAGCTCCGCGCCGTCGACCGAGTCGAGCGTGATGCCGCCGCTGGTGACGTCGGCGTCGAGCCTTGCTTCGGCGATCACGCGCTCGAGCCTGACGCGCCCGCTGGTCGACTTGACGGCTATCGTATCGGCGGTCATATCGCTTAGCGTGACCGCGCCGCTGGTCGCCCTGACCCTGACGCTCCCCGAGACCACGTGCCCGAGCGAGACGGTGCCGCTGGTGGATTCAAGGTCGATCGCATCGCATTCGACGCCGTCGAGCCTGACCGAGCCGCTCGTGGAATCGACGGTGAGGCTGCCGCACTCGATATCCGAGGCGCTGACGCCGCCGCTGGTGTTCTTGATCTCGAGGCTGTCGTACTGCTTCGCGGGCAGCATGACCGTCGCCTTGACGCCGAGGCCGGCGAGGGAGAACAGGCGGTCGAGCCACTTTGAATCGTCGTGCTGCACGATGCGGAGCGTGCCGTCCGAAACGTCGACCGTGAAATACAGCTTCTCGGTCTCTTCGGTCTCGACGGTGCATTCGCTGCCTTCGGCGCGTACGACGGTGAGCGAGCAGCTCTCGCAGTCGACATAGACTTTATTGAAGCTGCCTTCGGGGCGGTATTCCCTGTGGTACGTTGAAGAATTGAGCTTGCCGAACATATCCTTTCCTCCCTGGGCATACATGATGCCGAAAATAATGATTCCTACAACGATGAGTATGAGCGCGATCAGAAGCGCTGTGCGGGTTCCCTTGTTCATGTCAGTTTCCTTTCCTTGTAAACAGAAGTTTGATGCCGCGCATTATGGCGCGGAAGAGATCGACCATGCCGACCGCCGCCCATTTGGAGAGCAGGAACATCGGCACGGTGAGCCCGGCGAAGACCAGCGCGGCGGCGAAGGCGGCCAGGGCCATGGTGAACTGCCCGTTGAAGAGCAGGAAGATCGCCCCCGCGAGGCAGGCGACCGCCGTGACGGCGAAGGCGAGGGTGACGGCAAAGAGCGTGATCACGATCGACGCAAGCACCGCGAACAGCGCCAGCAGCAGGCTGCCGACCACCGCGATGGCCGCGATCAGCAGCGGGGCCCAGAGCGGCGAGCCGAGGATGAGCAGGATGATAGTGCCCGTGCTCATCGAGGTGCGCTTCTTGAGCTTCTTGCCCACGATCTTCGCGAGCGGCGTTTCGGCGATGATGTCCTCCGCGATCGCGTTCGGGTCGCCGAGCTGCGCGACGGCCTCCTCCTCGGTCATGCCGTCCTCGACGCGGTCGTCGATCATCTCGGCATAGTAGTCGAGCGAGCGCGCGGCGTCCTCCTCGGGCAGCGCCTCGAGCTTTGAACGCAGGGCTTCGAGAAATTCGTTTTTATTCATTGTAATTAACGTCCTCCCTTGTAACGAAACTGTAGATGGACATGATCTCGCGCCAGTCCTCCTTGAACTGCTCGAGCCGGTCGAGCCCGCGCGGAGTGATGCTGTAATACTTCCTCAACCGGCCGTTGTGCTCGGCCGAGCGCACGGCAAGGCATTCCGCGGTCTCGAGCCGCTTGAGGATCGGATAGAGCGTCGATTCGGAGATCTCCTGGTAGGGCTGCATATCCTTGATGATCTTATAGCCGTAGGAGGGTTCGTTTTTGATCGCCGCAAGTACGCAGACCTCGAGGAGCCCGCGCTTCAGTTGAATATCCATGGCGATACCTCCTTTCGCGCTATACTATACAACGCATAGTATGATGTGTCAAGAGGTATCTGAAAATATATTATGAAAAGACGGAAGCTCATTCACAGAGCTTCCGTCCTGCTTTTTCATTTGTTCAGGCAGCACGCACGTTCAGAAGCGGTATTCGCAGGGCTCGTCAAGCACCCACTCAAGGGACCATTGTATCTCTATCTGGAGCGTGTTTTCGGGCAGATCCGGTTCGGGCAGATCGATGGCATCCTTGAACCAGATCGAAAACCCCGGTGCGAGCTCCTTTTGCTTGCTTTCACTCCACGCAAGAAGCGTGTGTGTCTTACGCCGTATGCCAAACAGCCGCCCGAGCTTCGTTTTGGAGGGCTCGTGGCCGGGGACCGTCTCGGTTTTTTCGATGCCTCCGCTCATGCGGCCGACGACGTGGAAAAAACCGCCGTACAGCAGCAAACCGTCCTGCATGACGTAGGGTATGATCTCGGTTATCAGGCGAAGGTCGTCTATGCCGCAGCTTTTGAAAAACTCATGCACGGCGGGAGGCAGCGTGGAAACAGCCTCGCGGAAATTGCGGCAGCCGGAACAGCCGCAGCTGTTCAATTCGCCGTGCTCGGCATAGAACGCGCGGGTAGCGTTTTCATCGATTTCGATTTTACATTCTCCAATGGTTATCAACATGAAACTCTGTATCAGAAATACCTTTCGATAAGCAGCCTCTCGGTCCGCTTCAGCTCCTCGCAGTCCCGCCATGCGCCGCCGATGGGGGATGAGGGCCGCCTTAAACCGTGGCAGTCGCTGCCGCAGCTGACGAAGAGGCCGTTCTCCCTCGCGAGCGAGGCAAAGCGCCGCGTTTCGCCCTCGGTCGCGCCGCAGTAATGGGCTTCGACGCCCTCAATGCCTAGGCGCGCCATATCCCGGATCAGCTCCGCGGGATCGCAGCGCTTCATCTTCATCGGGTGCGCGATGATCGCGGTGCCGCCGGCCGCGCGGATAATGCCCACGACCTCCTCG
Source organism: Bacillota bacterium (assembly GCA_016282255.1). Lineage (GTDB taxonomy): Bacteria > Bacillota > Clostridia > Christensenellales > CAG-138 > PeH17. The sequence goes on along the minus strand of JAEEKE010000091.1, from coordinate 28,185 downwards.
GGGGAGGGCTGCTCGGCCTTGACGAACGCCGGCGCGCCGCTGCCGATGAAACGGTCGAACGCGTCGAAGCGGTCCTTCGCATAGCCGAGCTCCACGAGCGCGTCCGCGAAATGCCCGCGGGTCAACAGCTCGGGCTCAGGCAGCGCGGGGGCGACGTCGACGCCGAGGTGCAAAAGCTTCTCGGTCAGCCGCCGGTTGCGCTCGTTCCTGCAGCGGTCCTTCTCCCGGATCAGCGCTTTGAGGGCCTCATTTTCGATATCGAGCCCTATCCCGAGGATATGCAGCGTATCCTCGTATTCGGCCTCGAGCTCGCAGCCCGCGAGGAAGGGCAGGCCGATCTCACGCGCCGCCCTTGCCGCCTCGGGGATGCCGCGGAGCGAATCGTGATCGGTCAGCGCAAACAGGCTCAGCCCGACCGCCCGGGCCTTCAAAACGAGCTCGGCGGGCGTGTCGGTGCCGTCGGAATGGGTCGAATGCGTGTGGATATCGAACATATTCTACCGAAAGGGGACAAAAAGCCGGGGAACGGAAGCGTTCCCCGGCGGAGGGTTTATTCCTTAACGAACCTTACCACGGGCTTCCTCGCCGCGGCGGTCTCGTCGGGACGGCCGATCGGGGTCGTCTTCGGGCAGGCGTGGACCGATTCGGGATCCGTCAGCGCCTCCTCGGCGATGCCCTTCATGGCCTCGATGAACTCGTCGAGCGTCTCGCGGCTCTCGCTCTCGGTGGGCTCGATCATCATCGCTTCATGGACGATGAGCGGGAAGTAGATGGTCGGGGGATGATACCCGCGGTCGATCAGGGCCTTGGCCACGTCCGTGGTGTGCACGCCCTTCTCCATCATCTCCTCGGTGGGGGTGACGACGCACTCGTGCATGCAGATGCGGTCGTGAGCGATCGTGTAGACGCCGCGCAGCGCGTTCATGATGTAGTTCGCGTTGAGCACCGCGTTCTGGCTCGCCTCCTTGAGGCCAGCGCCGCCGAGGGAACGGATGTAGGCGAACGCGCGCACGATGACGCCGAAGTTGCCGTAGAAGCTCTTGACCTTGCCGATGCTCTCGGGACGGTCGTAATCGAGATGGATCTCGCCCTCGCGCTCGGTCAGCACGGGCACGGGCAGATAGGGGATCAGGTGCTTCTTGACGCCCACCGGGCCGCTGCCGGGACCGCCGCCGCCGTGCGGGGTGGAGAAGGTCTTATGCAGGTTGATGTGCATCACGTCGAAGCCCATGTCGCCCGGGCGGACGACGCCCATGATCGCGTTGAGGTTCGCGCCGTCGTAGTAGAGCAGGCCGCCGGCCTCGTGGACGATCGAGGCGATCTCCTTGATGTTCCTCTCGAACAGGCCGAGGGTGGAGGGATTGGTCAGCATCAGGCCCGCGGTGTCGGGGCCGACCGCCTCGCGCAGCGCGTCCAGATCGACGCCGCCGTCGGGAGCGGACTTGATCTCCTTGACCTTGAAGCCCGCCATGACCGCGCTCGCGGGGTTGGTGCCGTGCGCCGCGTCGGGAACGATGATGGTCGTCCTCGCGGAGTCGCCGCGGTGCTCGTGATAGGCGCGGATGTGCATCAGACCGGTCAGCTCGCCGTGCGCGCCGGCCGCGGGCTGCAGCGTGAAGGCGTCCATGCCGCAGATCTCGCAGAGATAGCCCTCAAGATCGTACATCAGGCGCAGCGCGCCCTGGCTCATATCCTCGTCGAGAAGGGGATGCATATCCTCGAACAGGGTGCAGACCTCCTCGTTGATCTTCGGGTTGTACTTCATCGTGCAGGAGCCGAGGGGATAGAAGCCGTTGTCCACGCCGAAATTGCGGCGGGAGAGGTTTGTATAGTGGCGAACGAGGTCGACCTCGCCGAGCTCCGGCAGGTCGAGCTTCGATTCGTTCTTCATGTTCTGAGGGATCGCGTCGACCTCGGGAACGTCGAGAGCGGGCAGATCGTATGCCCTGCGCCCTTCGTGGGAGCGCTCGAAGATGAGCTTATAGGACTGCCTCATGCTTCTTCTCCTCCTTCCGCGATATTTTTGAGCATATCGATCAGGAAGTCGATATCCTCCCTGGAGTTCATCTCGGTGGCGCACCAGAGCATGCCGCCGTCCTCGAGGATCTGACCGCCTACGATGCCCATATCCTTGAGCGCTTCGTTGATCTGCTCGGCCGGGAGCTCGGTATCGACGACGAATTCATTGAAGAACGGCGCGTCATAGCGGAGCTTGAAGCCCGGGACCTTCGCGATCTCGGAGGCGAGGTAATGCGCCTTGGCGATATTCTGCTCGGCGACCTCGCGCATGCCGGCGGGGCCCATAGTGCAGGCGTAGATCGTGCTCATGATCGCGCAGAGCATCTGGTTGGAGCAGATGTTGCTCGAAGCCTTCTCGCGGCGGATGTGCTGCTCGCGCGCCTGGAGGGTGAGGACGTAGGCCCTGCCGCCCTCCGCGTCGTGCGTTTCGCCGACGATGCGGCCGGGGAGGTTGCGGATCAGCTTGCCGCCAGCAGCCATGAAGCCCGCGTAGGGGCCGCCGAAGTTCATCGGCAGGCCGAGGGGCTGCGCGTCGCCGATCGCGATATCCGCGCCGTAATCGGCGGGGCGCTTGACAAGGCCGAGGGTGATCGGGTTGACGTAGGCGGTGAGCAGGGCCTTCGCCTCGTGCACTGCCGCCGCGATCGCTTCCATATCCTCGATGCAGCCGAAATAGTTGGGCTGAGCCGCGATGAAGCCGGCCGCGCCGTCGAGGTTCGCCCTGAGAGCGTCAAGATCGGTCAGACCGTCCTTGAGCGGGATCTCGACCAGCTCGATGCCGTAGCAGTGAGCGTAGGTCTTCATCGTGGTGACGACGTCGGGATTGAGGCCCGCGGAATAGAGCACCCGGCTCTTCTTTTTGGAGTCGCGCATCATCAGCAGGGACTCGGCCGCGGCGGTCGCGCCGTCGTAAACGGAGGCGTTGGAGGCCTCCATGCCGGTCAGATTGCAGATGACGGTCTGCCACTCGAAGATCGACTGCAGCATGCCCTGGCTCATCTCCGCCTGATAGGGGGTGTAGGCGGTGTAGAACTCGCTCCTTGCGGCAAGCTGGGGCACGACGGAGGGGATGTAGTGACGGTAGGAGCCGGCGCCGCGGAAGAGCAGGCCGCCCTCGTCGTTCTGGAGGACGTAGCCCATCATCAGCTCGCGAAGCTCCATCTCGCTCATCGGAGCGGGAAGGTCCAGCTCGCGGTGGAGCTTCAGATCCTCCGGAATATCGGAAAAGAGCTCGTCCATGCTGTCAAGACCGATGGCCTTGAGCATTTCGGCGCGCTCCTCCAAAGTATTCGGAACATAACTCTTCATGTGTTTTCTTCCTTTTTTTTGTTATAAAAACCGCAGCCGATACGCGCGCGGCGGGCATCGGCTGCTTTATTCGGTTTACTCTTCCTCGGCGAGAAGCGCTTCGTACTCCTCGGCGGTAAGAAGGTTCTCCTCGTCGATCTCGGTGACCTCGATCTTGGCGATGAACTGGCCGAAAGCGTCCTCATTGAGAAGCTCGGGCTGCTCGTCGAGCGCCTCGTTGACCTCGATGACCTTGCCGGCAACGGGGCTCGCAACGGGGGAAGCGGCCTTGACGGACTCAACGGTGGTGTAATCGTCGCCGATCTCGAGCTCGAGATCGATCTCGGGAAGCTCGACGTAGACGATGTCGCCCAGCGCTTCCTGTGCGTGGTCGGTGATGCCGAGAATGGCGACGCCGTCCTCGATCATTACCCAGTCATGCTCACGGGTGTATTTGCGGTCGGTGGGAATCATACTGTTTTAGCCTCCATTATCTTATTTTGTATTGAAAATCGTTCCGCTGGGCATTGCCTCCCCTTTCGGTTCGTTATTTCCTCTTGTAGAAGGGCATGGGCGCGAATTCGCACTCGATCTCCCTGCCGCGGACGGAGACGGCCCACTTGCCGTTCTCGTCGGCCTCCTCCTTGACGAGGCACATCACGTAGTTGCCGCCGACTGCCGGCGCGGGACCGCCGGAGGTGACGACGCCGACGACCTCGCCGTTGCAGAGGACCTCAGCCTCGGGACGGGCGATGCCCTTGCCCACGAGCTTGAGACCTACGCGCTTCCTGGTGCGGGGCTCGCGCAGCTTCTCGATGCCGATGAAGTGCTCCTTCTTGAGCTTGATCGCGAAATCGAGGCCGCACTCGACGGGGGTGATATCGGCGGTCATCTCGTGGCCGTAGAGGGGCATGGAGGCTTCGAAGCGGAGGGTGTCCCTCGCGCCGAGGCCGCAGGCGAGCATATCGCAGACCTTGCCGGCTTCCATCAGCGCCTCGTGCAGACGCACGGTGTCCTCGGCCGCGCAGTAGAGCTCGACGCCGTCCTCACCGGTGTAGCCCGTCCTCGAAACGAGGCAGGGGATGCCGGCGACGACCATGTTGGGGTTGAAGGTGTAGTACTTCGCGGGGATCTCGCCCTCAAAGCCCGCGGCGTCGAGCACCGCCTGATGAGCGGGGCCCTGCAGGGCCAGCTGGCCCCACTTCGCGCTGTTGTTCTCAACGCGCACGTCGCCGAACACATGCTCCTGCATCCAGGCGAAGTCCTTATCGGTGTTGCCCGCGTTGACGATGAACATATAGTGATCGTCCGCGTATTTGTAGATCAGCACGTCGTCCACGGCGCCGCCGTTCTCATAGCACATCACGGCATAGCGGCAGCGGCCGGGAGTCATGGTGGTAACGTCGTTGGTCACCATCTCCTGAACGTAGGCATAGGCGTCGTTTCCGTAGATATCGACCTCGCCCATATGGGAGACGTCGAACAGGCCGCAGCGCTCGCGGACTGCCTTGCACTCCTCGAGGATGCCGGAGGGATACTGAACGGGCAGCGCCCAGCCGCCGAAATCGACGATCTTGCCGCCGAGGGCGACGTGGCGCTCGAACAGCGGGGTCTTTTTGAGGGAATCGAAGTTCTCCATTTTGTTGCCTCCTGATATTCTTTGAGTACGAACGGGGCCTGAGCGCCCGCCGCGGTTTAAGGTCTTTCGGGGCGGCCGCGCGCCTCGGCTTTCATTTTGCCGCACTTAAATAACGGTGCAGAAGCCGAAACGGTTGAAGCCGCTTTCTTCTTGGGACCACACACGTTAATTATATAACCAAATAGCAAGCATTGTAAAGAGAAAAGTGAATATATTTCAAGGGAAAAAGCGCAAAAGAAAACCCGCGGCGCGCGCGGGAAATCATGGCGGCGGGGAAGGGAACTCCCTGGGGGCTCAGCCCTCGGGCAAGCCGTGAAGGGCGATGAATTCGTCCTTCGTGATGACCCTCAGCTGCGTCTCGAAAACGGCGCCGTAATGGGTCTCGTGAAGGATGAGCCCCACGGGACGGAAGCCGCATTTCTCCTGCACGCGGGCGGACTGCGCGTTGTGGACGAAATTGCCGCAGAACACCGCGTCGTAATCCTGCTCGAAGAAGAGCCAGCCGAGCACTGCGTTGACGGCCTCGGGCATCAGGCCCCGGCCCCAATAGGGCTTGGCCAGCACGAAGCCGAGCTCGCGGCAGCGCAGGTCCCTGTATTCGGGGAACAGCGCCTCCTGATACTTCTCTATGCCGAGCGAGCCGATGACCTTGCCCTCGTATTCGAGCGCGAAGGTCTTCTTCTCGGCGATGAACTTTTCGAGTATCCCGCGGGAGACCCCGATATTCTCGTGCGGGAGCCAGCCCGCGTTTTCGCCGACGCCCTTGACCGAAGCGTACTCGAAGAAGTCCTCGAGGTCGCTCTCGCGCCAGGGGCGCAGCAGCAGCCTTTCGGTGCGCAGCTCGGTATTCGAGATATCCACGGGCGGCATCACGTTATCCGTCCGTCCTCTCTATGATCAGCTCCGCGGAGCCTTCCTCAAGGGAGTTGTATTCGTCCAGATGCAGATGACTGCCCTCGGGCTCGTCGGCAAGCGCGCGGCAGATCTCGGCAAGGGAGAGAAGCCCGTCCCTGTTCGCCGTGATCGTGATCCCGCCCGGGCGGACGGCCGTGCGGATGCAAAAATCGCCGATCCAGTTGATCTTCATAAGCTTTGCCTCATTTCTTTCGCTTCGCCTTGCAATCGGCGCAGTAGTTCGGGATATGCTCCCAGTCGGTATTGTATCTTATAGGATTGCCGCAGCCCTTGCAGGGCTTTTCGCGCCACTTGTCCTTCGCCTTCTTCTGGCAGTCGGGGCAGAGGTCGGGGACCTTCGACCATTCGGTGTTGTACTTAAAGTTCTTGCCGCAGTCCCTGCAGCGCTTTTCCTTCCACTTTGCCTGCTTCTGCTCCTTCTCGCGCTTGAGCTCGTCGAACCGTGCGAAGAGCTGCTCCTTGGCGCGCTTCTTGCGCTCTATCGCGCTCCGTTTCCTGTCGAGCGCGGCCTGAAAGCTGCCGCCGTCGCCCCTCGTCTTCGCGATCGCGCTCCTTTTGAGCTCGAACTGACGGGTGAGCTCCTTCTTGAAATCCTGCGCGCGCATGCGGTGGTTGTCGGCGTCGTACCTGTTGTGCGCGGCACTGCAGATGCGCACGGCCTCGTACTCTTGATCGATCTGCCGCTTGAGATCGTCGATGCGGTAATTGATGTTTTGGATCTCCGACTGATACGCGCTCCTGCCGCTCGAGATATGGTCAAGATCGGCTTGGGCGCTCTCGATCTCGCGGTCGCAGGCGGCGATCTCCGCATTGAGGCGTTCCACGGTGGGGTCGTTTCCTGCCATTTTTCGCTCCTTTTGCTATTCTTTAGCGGGTCTTTCGTCCGAAACGATATGCTCTATCCCCTCGTAGGGGCGGGCAAGATAGTCCGCGAGAAACTCGGGGTAGGCTCTGTACTCTTTAAGCTCGGCTATCGGGATCCAGTGCCGGGTCTCCGCAAAGCCGAGCGAATTCCGGCCCTCTGGCCCGAGCTCCCTTGTGCCGCGGGGCTTCATAAGGAAATAGAAGCAGATCTCGTGGCAGCGCATGCCGCGGAGCGTGCCGTCGCTCTCGTCGAAGAAGTTCTCGTGGATGACGGCGAGGCGGTCGACCTCGTAGTTTACGCCGGTCTCCTCGAACACCTCGCGCCGCGCCGCGTCCTCGGCGGTCTCACCGTGGTGCACCGCACCGCCGACCGAATAGAGATAGTTCTCGGCCCGGCTGCCGATGAACAGCACGCAGCCGTCCTCTATGATGATGCCCGCCGCGCGGTACCGAAACCACCGGTCTTCATTGTTAAAACCGCAGTTGAGCTCGCTCATATCAGCCTCCGAGGGTGAACCGCAGCAGCACGGGGTTGTGGTCGGTGAAACGGAACCCCGCGTCCACCGTCTCGAGGCTGTCCGCCCGGACGTTCGCCGAAACGATGAAGCCGTCGATCATATAGTACTGGAAGGCCGCCCGGTCCGCGCCCTCATAGGGGCGGTCGAGCGAACGGCAGGTGGGCACGCGGCTGTCCATCAAAAGCTGCCAGTCCGCCGGAAAGGCGGAGGCGTCGATCTCGCCGCACTGCCAAAGGTCGGGGTCGAGCGGGTAGGCGGAGGCGTCGATATTGGAGAAGACCTGGTTGAAATCGCCGCCCGCGATGACGTAGTTCCCGTTCGCGGCCTCGGCCTCGAGGATGGTTTTGAGCATTTCGGTCTGCGCGGTCTTGCCTTCGCCGTTGTCGTAGGCCTCAAGGTGCAGGTTCACGAGCACGAGCTGTTTATCCGTGCCCTCGACCGGGATGCGGTCGATCAGCACGCAGCGCTTGAGGTTCGCCATGCGGACGGGCCAGGAGAACGGTATCGGCAGCTGCACGCGCTCGGCGCTGTCGACCCGGAACGCGGAGAGGGTCGCTATGCCCGAATCCACCTTGCCGATCGGCGGGATGGGGTAGGGCAGGAAGCTCACCTTGAAGTTATCGGCAAAGCTCAAATTATGCCCGGGCAGGTTGTTGAGGAAGTATTCGGTCTCGTTGATCCTGTGGCTCCTCGAAGAAGAAACATCGGTCTCCTGCAGGAAGATGAGGTCGGGCGAGAGCTCGCGCAGCTTGTTCGTGATGCCGGCAAGGTTCTCTCCCACGCGCTCCTTAGATGCGGTCATGACGGAGCTGCCCCCGTCCATGAAGAAATCGGCGTTGTCGCCGAGCGCGCCGTAGCCGACGTTCCAGGTCACGATGCTGTATGAAGCGCCGCTTTGGGGCAGGGCGCCGACGGAATAGGGGTCGGCGGGAATAACGGCCTCGCGCTCGGCGGGCTTATACTCGGTTATCGAAAGATAGGCAATGAGCCCCGCAGCGAGCAGGACGGCGGCGAGCAGTATTATGCCGACGGCCCTTAAAACCACCGCGGCGATCAGGACGGGAAGGGGTGTTCGCTTCTTCTTCTCCATGGGATCGGGTCTCCCGGTTTCATAAAAACCGCGTATTTAGGTCAGTAAAGCTTCTTTTCGACGGACTCGGCCACGAACCGCGCCATCCGGGCGACGAGCTCGCCGTGCTCCGTGATCAGGTCGTAGACGCCGTCCTCGGAAAGCACGCCGCGCTTGAGGTCCTTTGGCAGCTTTCCGGCCTCGTCGGCCTCGTAGTCCTGCATCCATTTCGCGCTGCCGTAGTAGTCGGACAGCTTTCTGTAATCGGCAAGCGCCTCACCGTAGCCGTCGAGCGCCTCGTCGAGTTTTTTGAAGGCGGCGGCGGAGCGGTCGAGGCACTCCTCCATTGCTTTGATCCTGTCGATCCGTTTCATTTTTTCAGGCCTCCTTAGCCGATTAGATGCTCTATCAGTATCTTAAGGCCGATGCCGACGAGCGCGATCCCGCCCGCGAGCACCGCCCAGCGCTTGAAGCGCGCCCCGAGCTTCTTGCCGGCAAGCACGCCGAAGAGCGAGAGCGCGAAGGTCACCGTGCCGATCAGCAGCACCGAGAAGATGAGCTTCGCGGCCGAAAATCCGAAGCTCGAGAACACTATGCCGGTCGCGAGCGCGTCGATGCTGGTGGCCACGGCGAGCACGAGGATATTCCCGATGCGGAACGGGTCGGAGCCCGTATCCTCCTCCTCGTTTTTGATCGCCTCGAAGATCATCTTGCCGCCGATGAACGCGAGCAGCACGAACGCGACCCAGTGGTCGACGGACTGCACGAAGGTCTCGACGCCGCCCCCGAAGAGCTTTGAGAGCAGGGGGATGATATAGAAGCCGATCGCGGGCATCAGCGCCTGGAACACGCCGAAGGCGAGCGCCATTATGAGTGCGTCCCTAAGGCGCACCCTCCTTGCGGAAAGCCCGCTCGCTATCGATACCGCCATCGCGTCCATCGAGAGCGCGACGGCGGTCACGAACAGTTCAAAAAAGCTCATGCTTTAAAATCGGCGGAGCGGGTCACTCCCCGTCCTCGGCGTCCAGCTCGTCGAACAGCTCGGAAAACTCGGCCATAAGCTCGTCGAGCAGGATCTCGTTCTCAACGGGATAGTAGGCGTCGCCGTCCTTATCGTGCTCGATGCGCACGAAGATGACGCTCGGCTCCTCGCTCTCGATCTCCTCGATCGGCACGAGCGCGCTGTACTTCTTGCCTTCGTAGGGGAAGGTCAGCACGTGCCAGAACTCCGCCTCCTCGCTCTCGTCGGTGAGGAGGGTGACGATCTCGAGCTCCTCGCCGTCGTCGAATACTTCATTTTCCCTGTTTTCGTTCTCGTTCATGGTTTTCTCCTGATCCTATGCGTTTTATCTGATGGGATGAAGGGTCATATAGCCCTCCAGGATGACCTGCGCGGCGAGGCGGTCCACCACCTTGCGGCGCTTCTTCCAATTGAGCTCGGCCTCATAGAGCGCGCGCTCGGCGGCGACGGTAGAGAGCCGTTCGTCGAAGAAATCATGCTCGCCCTCCCAGCCCTCGAGCACGAGGGCGGCAAAGGCCTTTACCTTCTCGGAGGCGAAGCCGTAGCTGCCGTCCATATTGCGGGGCATGCCGAACACGATGCGGCAGGGCGCGTACTCCTTCGCGCGATTCCTTATATAGGCGGCGTCCTTCTCTTCATCGCCGGTGCGGTGATAGGTCTCGAGCCCCTGGGCGGTTATGCCCAGCCCGTCGCTGACGGCGAGGCCGACCCTTTTGTCGCCGACGTCCACTGCAAAATAACGATACACTTTAATGTTCCTTTCGTTAGTGATCCAAACAAAAATATTATAATACGCCCCGGCATACAAGGTCAACCCGGGATCGGGCCGGGGAGCGAAAAAACCGCTGTTTCGCGGGCTCAGACGCCCATCGCGGCGAGCAGCACGGCTAAAAAGCGGCGGGTCTTCGGCATGGCAGGCTTCCTTTCGGGCTTCGATTCGGGCGCGTGTTTCAGGCAAAGCGCCCTTCTGACCCGATTCTAATGCACATTGGCGCTTTTGTCAATAAAAGGGGCCCGGACTTCTCCGGACCCCGATGAGATCTTACGGGATCAATTATCTGTCGGGCTCGATCAGACCGTAGTTGCCGTCCTTGCGGGCGTACAGCACGTTGATATCGCCGGTCTCGCCGTTGGTGAAAACGAAGAAGCTGTGGCCGAGCAGGTCCATCTGGAGCATGGCTTCCTCAACGCTCATCGGCTTCATCGAGAAGCGCTTGACGCGCACGATCTCGGGGCCGCCGGAATAGCCTTCGTCCTGATAATCGGGGACTTCGGCCGCTTCGTCGTAGCGGAGGGTCTTGGAAAGCCTGGTCTTATGCTTCTGGATCTGCCTGTCGAGCTTGGCGACGACGTTGTCGATGCTCGCATACATATCGCTCGTGACCTCCTCGCCGCGGATCACGCCGCCGCGGTAGGGGATCGTTACCTCGATGATATGACGGCTCTTTTCGACGGACATCACGACCTGTACGTCGGTGTCCTGCGGAAAATACTTGTCGAGTTTCTCGATCTTCTTGAGGGCAAGCTCCCTCAGATAATCGGTGACCTCCATGTTTTTGCCTGTGATGGTTACGTTCATGGTTCTGTCGCTCCTTTCGGGTTTATTGCCTCCGCCGATGAAGCGGGAGGGTTAATAACGAAGCCCCGGATACCCGTTTCGGAAGGGCTTTCAATTATTGTATATACATTATACCGCAGAACGGGGGAGTTGTGAAGAGCCAATTTTGACATTTTTGTGAATAAAACGGAGCCGACCCCGTTGGCAAGCGCTTGCGGCTCGAGGTGCGGGCTTTTGCCCGCAGGCAAGCAAAAAACGGCTGCGGCGTATTGAAAAAGAACTTCATATATGATATAGTAATACCGAACAACAGGTCTGCGACGGTCCCGAAAGGGCCGAACGGCCGGACCGGTCGAACGGAGGTTAAACATGAGTAAAAAGCTTACAGCGCTTCTGCTTGCGGTATGCATGGCCTCGACGCTTCTGATCGCGGGCTTTAAGCATATAACGGCGGAAACGGAGGGGCCCGAGATCTATGCGCAGGAGACCGTGCAGGGCAGCGTCATCCTGCATTGCTTCAACTGGTCCTACAACAGCATAAAAACCGCCCTGCCGCAGATCGCCGCCGCGGGCTACACGGCCGTTCAGACTTCGCCCGTGCAGGAGCCGAAGGATTACGGCGCGGACTGGACCGATTCGTCGGCACAGTGGTGGAAGCTCTATCAGCCGCTCGGCATAAGCATAGCGGACGGCGGCACCTGGCTCGGCACGAGGCAGGAGCTGATCGACCTTTGCGACGAAGCGGAGGATTACGGGATAAAGGTCATCGTCGATATCGTTGCGAACCACCTCGCGAACGACGAATATGGCGGCACCTTCTCTCACCTCAACGAAAACGTGTATCCCGCGCTGCGGCAGCCCGAATACTATCACGACGACCCCAACGGCATAAGCGACGATAACCGCTGGACGATCACCCAGCGGCATATGGGGATGCCCGATCTGAATACCGGGCACGATTACATACAGGACTGCGTTCTCGGCCTTCTCTGCGACTGCGTCAACTGCGGCGTGGACGGTTTCCGCTTCGACGCCGCGAAGCATATCGAGCTCCCGACGGACGGGGACTGCGCGAGCGATTTCTGGCCCACCGTCATAAGCGGCGTCCTGGAATACGCGGATCGGGACCTGTTCATCTACGGCGAGATCCTCGGCGGCGCGGGAACGGATATCTCGAATTATACGGCGTATATGGCCGTGACCGATAACGTGACCGGCGATAATGCGCTCGACAAGGCCAACCGGTGCGCCGCGGGCGAGCTGGCCGACAGCACCTATCACAAGGGCGCGGCTCCCGCAAAGAGCGTGCTCTGGGCGGAATCGCACGATACCTATATGAGCGGAGCGACCTCCGGGATATCGGATGAAGTGATCGCCAAAGCCTGGGCGATCGTCGGCGCGAGGGCCTATTCCACGGCGCTGTATCTCGCCCGCCCTGATGCGGTGATGGGCGAGCCGAGCTCCGACACGGCGTGGAGCTCGAAAACGATCGCCGAGGTCAACAAGTTCAAGAATCATTTCGACGGCGCCAACGAATACCTCTCCTCATACGGGAACGCCGCGTACATTGAGCGCGGCAACCGCGGCGTGGTGATCTCGAAGCTCGACGGCGCCGGCGAGGTCAGCCTGCCCGTTCACAGGATGGAGAACGGGACCTATACCGATCAGATAACGGGGAACGCCTTCACCGTGGCCGACGGCAGCATAAGCGGAACGGTCGGCGAAAGCTGCGTCGCGGTCGTCTACAACGCCGACGATCCGGCGATCGAATACATCACCGCTTCGCCGCTCTATCTCGAGCCGAGCTCCAAATGGCTGGAAAACGGCGCGCGATTTGCGATGTATCTGTATAATTCCGCCACGAATGCGAGCGCCTGGGCGGATATGACCGATGCGGACGGCGACGGCGTATACGCGGCCGATCTGCCGTACGGCGATTGGAATTACGTGATCTTCTGCCGTATGGATCCCGCCGCGCCGCAGAACGACTGGACCAACAAATGGAACCAGACCGAGGATCTCTTCCCGGATGAGAACACGAACTGCTTCTCGCCGACGGAAGGGACCTGGGATTACGGCGGCGGCACGTGGCGCCTGTACGGACCGGAACCGACGGATGATCCGACGGAGCCGCCTTCGAACAGCATAACCGTTTACGCGATCAACAACGCCGGCTGGAGCGGCGTCAACGTCCATTACTGGGGCGAGGCAAACACCGCGTGGCCCGGCCTCGCGATGGAGCCCTTCTCCGGGAACGCGGTCTATTCCGCAGTCATCCCGGCGGGAACGGAGGGCATCGTCTTCAACAACGGCATATCGGGCAATATGCTGCAGACCGGGGATATCACCTCCGGCATCGGGGACGGAGCGGTCTTCATCATTCATAACGAAAACAGCTCGCATTGGTCGCCTGCCCCGACCTATTATCTCGCGGGCTCGATGAACGGCTGGGCGGCGGAGGAGGGATACGCCTTTACCCTGAATCCCTCCGCGGAGGGCAGGGTCGAGTATATGCTCGCCTCGGTCGAACTGCCGGAAGGCGCGCAGCTCAAGGTTACGGACAGCAGCGGTGCCTGGTATCCGGACGGCGCGGACGATAATTACACCGTCGCGGCGGCGGGGACCTACAACGTCTATTTCCGCCCGAATCACGACGGCGGCGGCGACTGGCACGAGGGCTGGTTCTATCTTGAAAACGCCGTGCCCGATCCCGTGACGCTCCGGGGCGACGCAAACAACGACGGGCTCGTGAACGTGACCGACGCGCTGTGCGCCATGCGTCACGCCATGAACATCATCACGCTGGACGAACAGGGCGCCGCCAATGCGGACGTTGACGGCAACGGCGTCGTAAACACCCTGGACGCGCTCAACATAATGCGTATGGCGCTGCTGAACTGAGCCCGTTCGGCGGTAAAACATAAAAAAAGCACGCCCCGCTGCGGAGCGTGCTTTCGTTTGGCTTATTGCCGGTCGGCTGGTCGGCTGGTCGGCTTATCTGCCGGCGGTGGCGACCATGACGGCCTTGATCGTGTGCATGCGGTTCTCGGCCTCGTCGAAGACCTTGCTCTGCGGGCAGCGGAAGACCTCGTCGGTGACCTCCTGCTCGGCAACGCCGTACTTCTCGTAGATCTCGCGGCCGACGCTGGTCTCGAGGTCGTGGAAGCTGGGCAGGCAGTGCAGGAAGATGCAGTCGGGGTTGTGGGTCGCCTTCATCATGTCCATGGTCACGCGGTAGGGGGTCAGCAGCTTGATGCGCTCCTCGAACTGCGCTTCCTCGCCCACGGATACCCAAACGTCGGTATAGATGGCGTCCGCACCGTCGACGGCGGCGATGTCCTCGCTGAACTCGATCTTCGCGCCGGTGACCTTGGCAAGCTCACGCATCTCGTTTACGAGGCCCTCCTCGGGGAACAGCGCCTTGGGCGCGATGCCCACGAAGTGCATGCCGAGCTTGGCGGAGATGATCATCAGGCTGTTGCCCATGTTGTTGCGGGCGTCGCCGACGTAGACCAGCTTGACCTTGTTGAGGGGCTTTGCGATGTTTTCCATGATGGTGAGGCAGTCCGCAAGCACCTGGGTGGGGTGATACAGGTCGGTCAGACCGTTCCACACGGGCACGCCGGCGTGCTTTGCGAGCAGCTCGACGGTCTCCTGCTTGAAGCCGCGGAACTCGATGCCGTCGTAGAAGCGGCCGAGGACCTTCGCGGTATCCTCAAGGGATTCCTTCTTGCCCATCTGGCTGTTGGAAAGGAAGGTGACGTTGGCGCCTTCGTCATAGGCGGCGACCTCGAAAGCGCAGCGGGTGCGGGTGGAGGTCTTCTCGAAAAGCAGAACGATGTTCTTGCCGGCGAGCAGATCGCCGCGGACGCCGGAGCGCTTCTTCGCCTTCAGATCGGCTGCGAGGTTGAGCAGATAACGGATCTCGTCGGGAGTGAAATCCTTGAGAGTGAGCAGGGAACGGCCCTTAAGATTGACAGGCATGGTGTATCTCCTTTTGCTGGATTATTTTGCGCCGCGGGAACCTTTTAATTCCGCGGCAGGTCTTACGCGGTATGATTATATCACAAGGATACTGCGTTGAAAAGACAAAAAAAGCCCGCGAGGCGGTATATTTTGCCGCCGGACGGGGTATGGATGCGCGGCGCTCAGCCGAGCAGATAGATCAGGGGCACTATGATTATCGAAAGCACGAACAGCCCCGCGAGCACGAGGCAGACGATCCTTAAGGGACTCCACTTGTTATTCATCGCTTCTTCCTCCGAAAGGTTCAGTTATTGATGCGGGACATCGCGACAGCGCCGACGATGCTTGCGGCGAGCGCGAACAGGGCGGCGAGCACCCATAAGACGATGCGCGCGAGCTTTTCTTTCTTCGGCCTTTCGCGCTTCTCGCCATTTTGGGCGGCGCGCAGGTCGCGCACGAGGTACACGATCTCGAGCGCGGAGGCGATCAGCAGCATAAGGCCCGCCGCGGCCAGCACGTAATAGCTCACGGCGAGGAGCTTGCCGTCCTTGCCGTACCATTCCGCGCGCGTGAACGCGTTATAGAGCAGGCCGGCGAAGAGCCCGGCGAGCAGCGCGGTTATTATGGGCCTTATCGTCAGCCTGCGCTTTACGGCGGCGACGAGGGAAGAGGTCTTGTTCATCGTGTTCCTTTCGGGCGGCTCAGAAGAGGAGCTTGCCGGTCTTATAGAGGTAGATCAGAAAGCCAACGCCGGCGAGCAGCAGCGCGAGCAGCACGAACAGCAGCACCGTCACGGGATCCGCCTGCTTCTTGCGGCGGTGATGCGCGCTTCTTGCGGCCGGTCTGCGTCTTTTGTATCGAATGCCCATACCTGCCTCCGCCCTTCTCAAAGATTCTGTATCCCTTATTGTAGCATACCGGGCGGGATTTTTCAAGAACGCCCGCAAAAGCCGCTGCATAAAGGCAAAAAAAGAACGGCGCCGAAGCGCCGCTCTTTATGGGTCAAGCCTAGTTATCAGTCTTCCTTCCTGGAGAAGAGGACTGCGCCCGCGCCGGATACGATCGCGACGATGCCGATGCCGATCATGGTGACGGCGCCGGTGCCGGGAACGGGAGCGGTGGTGGGCTCGGGAGTGATCTCGACGGGCTCGGTCTCAACGGGCTCGGTCTCGATGGGCTCGGGCTCTTCGGTGGGCTCGGGCTCCTCACCGGGGAGGATGGTGATGCGGCCTTCGCCGTAGGGATCGGTGTAACCCTGGATGATGTGATCGTAGGTCACGGTGCCCTCTTCGGTCTCAACGTCGCCGCCGGCCATGGACTCGATGTAGTTGATGAGGACCGCATTGTCGAGCATGACGCTGTCCTGAAGGATGTTGACGTTCTGAGTGCCGAACATTGCGAAGCCGTCGCCCTGGTTCTTGAGCATGTAGTCGTGGGAAGCAAGGGTGTAGGTCCTCTCAAGATCAAGGGGCTGATAGGAACGGGTCTCACGGTCCATGACCATGACGTTCTGCACGCGGTAGGGGATACCGGCGGGCCCGACCCACATCCTGTCCTCATTGACGATGCAGTTGGGCTCCATGTCGGTATGGATCTCGTAGGTGATGCCGGCTACCTGGAGGAAGCCGCCGTTCTCGCCGGGGCAGACGCGGGAGCCCATCTCGAGGGCGTCGAGGATCTGCTGGCCGGTGACCTCAACGAGGCAGGCGCTGTTGCCGAACGGATGCACGTTGATGATGTTCTCGAAGGTGATCTCGCCAGGGTTGATCGTCGCACGGACGCCGCCGCCGTTTACGAACGCGATATCGGCGTCGAACAGGGTCCTGTAAGCGTCGGCGCAGAGGTCGCCGAGGTTGGTCTCACGGCTGCGGACCATACGGTCGCCGGTCGCGGGATCGTTGACGGCAAGCACGTGGTCGGTGTAGGCGACAACGGTGTGGAGCAGCTCGTCGAACTGAGCGTTGATCTCATCGATGAAAGCCTGGACCTCGGGATCGCCCTCAACCTCTTCGGGAGCGGGGAGCAGCACCATTTCCATGTGGCCGTCGGGATAGATCTTGAGGATACCGACGTTGGCGAGCTTGGTGCCGGTCTGGCCGTGAAGCACGGTGTTGCCGTCGGCATCGGTGAGCTCGGTGCAGATGACGCTGTGGCTGTGGCCGTCGATGATGGCGTCAGCATTGTGGAGGCGGGAAACGATCTCGGGAGCGGTCCAGGGAGAGCTCTGCTCGTCGATGCCGAGATGGCCGATGAGCACGATGTAGTCGGCGCCTTCGGCAAGCGCCGCGTCGATAGCCGCCTGAGTGGCCTCGACAACGCCGTCGCCGGTATCATCCTGGCAGAAGCCGTAGATGTAGTTGCCGTTGCCGTCCTGGAAATAGGTGGGGGTGGACTTGGTGATGGTCTCGGGGGTGCAGATGCCAACGAAACCGATCTTCCACTCGCCGGACTCGATGATCTTATAACCGTCGAACACGGGGCCGGTCGCTTCGCCGTTCTCATAGTGCATGAAGTTGGCGGAGATGTAGGGGTAGTTCGCCCTCTCGACGAGGCTCATGAACTGATCCATGCCGTAGTCGAATTCATGGTTGCCGGGGATCGCGAGATCGTAGCCGACTTCGTTCATGATGTCGATGATGTACTCGCCGCGGCTGAGGGTGCCGATGGGGCCGCCCTGCGCATGGTCGCCGGCATCGACGAGAATGGTGTCGACGCCCTCATCGACCAGAGCGTTGCGGATGGCGGCAACGCCGGCGTAGCCCCAGTTGTCCTCGATACCGCAGTGCACGTCGTTCGTGAACACGATAGCGGAAACGGGCTGGGTGTCGTCCTCGTCACGGGTGGCGGCGAAGACGCCGAGCGTCGTGAACACCATCAATAAGGCGACGAAGATGCTGATGAGTCTTTTAGTCATGGTATTTCCTCCTGTATGGATTTGGGTCTCCTTATAAAAGGCCTATATTATTATAATGCTTCAAGAGAAAAATTGCAATAGGCAAGTGCCGCGGGAAGGAAAAACGCCCTTTCGGACGTTCTTCCTTGCTTTAATACTCGATCCGTTCAAAGCGTTTTAGATCTCTTTAGTGCTGCCCGTGTCAATCGGGCGTATCGAGGCCCTCCGCGGCAATGATCTTTTCGGCCGTCAGCTCGGGATCGACCTGCCAGTACAGGTACATACCGTATTCGTCCGAAACGGGGAAATCGCGGATCTGCTCCGCGGTCAGATAGCCGTTGATGGCATGCTCACCGTCGTATTCGACGAGCAGTCCCTTCTTTTTGAGCCTTTCTGCCTCGGCACTGAGGATCCTGCCGTAAGCTTCCTTCAGGACCTCATCCCAGCGGGCGACCGCATCGTCATACGCCTGCTGATCCTCCTCGGATGCAGTCTTTCTCCAATGATCCTCGAACAATATCTCAACGTACTCCGGATACTTGCAGTACCTGTGGCACTCCTCTGTCCCCCACTCCATACCCGTCTCATCACACCAGATACAGTACGCGACGTATCTTTCCCTGATCGGTTCTGCGAGCGAAGCATTTGCGATCCTGTCGTGAAAGAGCTTAGCTGTTTCATAGTCATTTACGCTGATCTTGACGGCGAACAGGCTCCCGTCCTCCGCGGCCCGATCGAGGATCTCATCCGTGAACGCGCCCAGCCATTCAACGGTGCGCGGGCTCGGTTCGGCGTTGTCGTTCCAGCTAACGCTGCCGCCGTAAAGCACCGTCCTGCCGAGCAGCGGATCCGCCGTCGGCGCGGTAGTGGGTTCGTCAGTTTCCGGTAGCGTTGTCTGCTCCGGCAGTACAGTATTCATACCGTTATCATCGGTTTGTTCTTCGATAATCTTATTGCATGATGTTACCATCGCAAATGCCGTACAGAGTGCAAAACATAAGCATACGGTAATGAATCGTATTGAAAACCTGTTTCTCATAATGATGCGTGATGAGTCACTATTAGTTCATACCACATATCTCAAACAAATCTTACGCCATTAACAACATAGTATCAGGAGCGCCCCGGCCTTCGTTTTTCTGCGTTTTAGATCTCTTTAGTGCTGCCCGTGTCAATCGGGCGTATCGAGGCCCTCCGCAGCAATGATCTTTTCGGCCGTCAGCTCGGGATCGACCTGCCAGTCGATATAGAAGGAATGCTCGCTGCCCGCGGGGAAGCTGCGGAGCTGATCCGCGGTCAGAAGGCCCGTGATATGCCACGAGCCGTCGTATTCAACGGCGAGCCCCAGCGATCTGAGCCTTTCCGCCTCGGCCCGGGTCGCCTCGCCGTACGCCTGCCTGCGGAGCTCGTCCCGCTCGGCGATCGCGGCCTTATAAGCGTTCTCGGCTTCCTCGGAAGCATGCCTCTCCCAGTAATCGTCAAAGAGGAGCTCGAATCCCTCCGGATAATAGCGGTCGATCAGCCCGAGATAATCGGCTGCGCCGTAGAGCTCCGTGAACCTGCTTTCCCAAACGCCGCGTTCTGCATACCTTTCGGCGATCGGCCCTTCCGCCGCAAGCGCGGCTATCCTGCCGGACAGAGCTTCCCCGCAGTCGATATGGCCCACGCCGATCCGCACCGCGAACACGCTGCCCTCATCCGCGGCCCGGTCAAGGAGCTCGTCCGTGAACGCGCCGTTAAGCTTGACCTCCCCGACGTTCGGTTCGTAGGGCAATGAGATCCACCTGCTGCCGCCGTAAAGGACTGCGGCGTTCGCGAGCGGATCCGCCGTCGGCGCCTCGGTCACCGGCGCTTCGGTGACGGTCCCGGTCTGATCGGGCGCTTCGGTGACCTTCTCGCCGCCCTCGTTTGCGGGGCCCTGCGGCGCGGTGCAGGCGGAAAGGCAGAGGAACGAGCAAAGACATAATACGATGATCGTTTTGATAGTTCTCTTTTTCATGATAGGACCTCCTTTCCGCCTGCCATTGATTCTCGGTCGTAATACCAAGTTGGCAAGTTCTTATATTATATTTTATTATGGATCGGTGCCGCTGTCAAGCATGCCTTGTTAGCGCCTGCCTGCCCGCAAAGTCTCGCGGGAAGAAAAAACGGTCCCGAAGGACCGATAGTTTCAAAAACGGTCGGGCGTCACTCGGTCAGCCCCATCGCCATGCGCAGTATGATCACCGCGTCGGAGATGCTGACCGCACCGTTTGCGTCCATATCGCCGGCGAGGAAGGCCGCGCCCTCGAGCACGGTCAGGCCCATCGCGTGGCGCAGGGCGAGCACCGCGTCGGTCGCGGTCACGCTTTGGTCCCCGTCGCAGTCGCCGGGCACGAAATCGGGCGCGAAGACGCCGAATT
Source organism: Bacillota bacterium (assembly GCA_016282255.1). Taxonomy (GTDB): domain Bacteria; phylum Bacillota; class Clostridia; order Christensenellales; family CAG-138; genus PeH17. The sequence goes on along the minus strand of JAEEKE010000091.1, from coordinate 8,034 downwards.
CGACCGTATAGACGTGATAGAGCGGGGCGTTGAAGCTCCAGCAATGGCTGTCGACGTATTCGGCGCTGCCGTCTATGAGCACAGAAACGTCGTCGGCGATGTCGTAACCCTCATAAACGCGGATCTCGAGATCCTGATAATACAGTGCAGAGGGGTCGTTGAAGACGCCGTCCTCCCAGATGCGGCCCACGTCGCCGGTCTCGGGCACGTAGAACCACCAGGTCGAAAAATCCAGGTAGTAGCCCTGCCCCTCGGGCACGGTCAGCTCGTAATCCGGGTGCGCGCCCCAGACCGGGGGAGTGAAGCCGAAAAGCTCGATGGTATGGATCATGACGGGCTCGTCCTCATCGGACGGGGCGGAGGCGCCGCGCGCGAGGGCGGAGAGGGGCGCGAGCAGGAGCAGCATCGCGACAAGCAGCGAGAGGGAGCGTTTCAACATGGTTTCTCCTTTCGTTTGGAGGTCGTTATCGCTACTATAACACGGATCTTTAAGCGGATAAAGAGGGGAACGAAGCCTTGCTCCGTTCCCCTTTCGGGTTTATTTGGTTATCAGCCCCATCGCCATGCGCAGTATGATCACCGCATCGGAGATGCTGATCGCGCCGTCCCCGTCCATATCCCCGGCGAGAAAGGCCGCGCCCTCGAGCACGGTCAGGCCCATCGCGTGGCGCAAGGCGAGCACCGCGTCGGTCACGGTAACGACGCCGTTAAGATCGCAGTCGCCGGGCAGGAAGCCGGGCTCGGAGGCCGCGACCTCCAGCGTGACGGCGTTGCCGGCGTAGTCGAACGCCCTTACCCAGACCCTGTCGCGGCTGCCGACGGAGAACTCCGCTTCGGTGGTCATGCCGCGCCCGGGCTCCTCGACGGCGCGCTCGGCAATGAGCGAGGTGCAGGCGGCGTTCGAATACACGCCGATATAGGCGGTATAGTGGTCGTCGAGGACGGAAAGCGAGAGCGTGCCGTTTTCAAGCTGGGCGGAGACGATAGAAGGCGCTTCCTTATCTATCGTGACCGGCACCTCCCACACCGCGTTCTCGTTCTCATAGGGATCGAAGGGGTCAACGCCCTGCAGCCAGGCCGTCATGCGCAGGATGCAGTGGGTGCCGCCGGGCAGCTCTTCGCCGCCCCAATGCTCCATCGCGCTCCATTCCTCGGCGCCGACGGGCTGATAGAACGAGGCGAAGGTGTTCTGCACGGCCTTGGGCACCAGGTGCAGATCCTGCACGAAATACTGCTCGCCCGTGTCCGCGTCCACGACCTCATAGCGGAAGAGCTCGGCATTCCTCAGCATATAGGTATGCACGAAGCCGATCGCGTCCATCACGCCGTCCCCGTTCGGGCTCAGGGAGGAGCGGTCGAGCAGGAAGTTTTCGGTGGAGGCGAAGGGGTTCATGCCGAGAAGCACGGTATCGCCGCCCGCGTAGGCCGTTGCACGGTTGGTGCCCCATTCGTTGGGGTAGGTCTGGGGCGTGCCGAGGTACTGGTCGTAGTAATTCTTGCGGTCGAACACGGCGCTGTATTCCCAGTCGCCGTAGAAAGCGAGGTAGGGCAGCGTCAGGTCGGTCTCGCCGTGCAGCAGCACGTAGCCCTCGATATACATGCCGAGCGGGCAGGTAGAGAGGAGGGTATCTGCATAGCCGCCGATATCGACCGTAATGTTAACGGTCGTCCGGCCGCCCGCGGGCACGGTCACGGAGGAGGGCGCCGTCACAGAGCAGCTGGCGGTGATATCCTGCTCGGAATGGTTCATGATGTTGACGAGCTGCAGGCCGATCAGCCAGAAATTGATCTCCTCGGTCAGGACGCGGGTATCCACGCTGTAGGTGAGCGCGCGGTCGGAGAAATTGACCGCGTCGAAGCTGAAGGAGAACACGCCGCTCATTTCGTCGTCGTCCCCGAGCTCGACCTTCGGGAGCGTCTGCCCGGGCACCTCGATATAGGCGCCCGTCGCCGCGGCCGCGGCCAGGTCCGCCTGCCCGGCGCCCTGCTGGCGGGGGCTGTAATAAATGCCGTTGCTTGCAGAGGGCACGGCCGTGCACATGAGCAGGGTGTTTATCATATCCGCCTTCTCGGTCTCGGTGAGGCCGATGAAGTTTTCGTTCACGAACTGCTTCAGCAGCGCCATGCTGCCGGCGATATGCGGCGTCGCCATGCTGGTGCCGCTCTTCATGCCGTAGTAGCCGCCCGAATAGTCGGGGTCGACGGCGGCGGTGATATTGTCGCCCGGCGCCATGATCTCGGGCTTGATCTTAAGGTCCGAGGTCGGGCCCCAGCTCGAATAGCTCGCGGGGCTGCGGTCGGCGCTGTTGAGGCTCGCCGCGACCGACAGCGCGCCCGCCATGCAGCCCGGGGTGGAGGTGACGCCGTTGTCGTAGTTGAAGGTCGGCGTGGTGCCGTTGAAGATGTTGCCGCCGCCCGCGGTGCCCGCGTTGCCGGACGCCGCCGCGACGTTGACGCCGCTGGAGGAGAGCAGCTCGAACACGCCGAGAAGGTCCTCGTCGTTCGTAAAGCCGCAGTCCGCGCCCAGGCTCATGTTGACCGCGTCCGCGCCGAGGTACGCGCTGTCCTCGAGCGCCGCCACGACGTCGAGCCAGTCGGCGTTGTTGCCGTTGAAGATCTGCATAACCAGCAGCTGCGCGTCGTAGGCGACGCCCCTGGAGCTTGCGCTGTTGCCCGCGGCGATGGAGCTGACGTGCGTGCCGTGGTCGTTGTCGGCATAGGCGTGGGAGACGTCGGTATTGCCGGCAAAATAGTTGAAGGTGTAGGGCAGCTTGCCGCTGTAATAGAGGTCGCCGCCGGTCAGCTCGCCCGAAAAGCGCTGCTCCGCGCAGAGCTCGTTTTCCGCCAGCACCGCGTCGAGCGCGGCCTCGTCAAAATGCGGGTCGGGCGGCGCGATCGCGAAATCCGGATGCGTTGCGAGGATGCCCGTATCGATGACCGCGATCGTCGTGCCGCGGCCGGTGTAGCCGAGCGCCCACATGTCGTCGGCGTTGATATAGCCCACCGAGGTGCCGAGCCTGGTCCCCTCGCCCTCGGCCTTTTCGGGCAGGGTGAATACGGGGCTCTCATAGCAGTCGGCAACGCCGGGCAGCCTGCGGACAGCGTCGATAAGGCCGTATTCGCCCCGGAACGCAAAGCCGTTGAACACCAGCGTGTAGCGGTAAAGAGGCTCGATCGCCTTGCCGGAAAGCTTTCGGTTGATCCTCGCGATGACGGCGTCCTGCGCGGCAAAGAGCGCTTCGCTTTGCGCCCTCGCTTCGTCGGTGCCGGCTTCAAAGCGCGCGAGCACCGGCTCGGCTTTGAGCTTGACGATGATATTGACCTCTTCGTTTCCTGCGCGCGCGGCCGTCTCGCGCTCTGTCGGGGCCTCGCCGCCGTCGGCGGCGGGGAAGGCGAAACCGAGGGACGCGAGGAGCATTGCGCCCGCGAGCAGCAGCGCCGCTGCGGACATGATCGCTTTTTTCATAGTTTCCTCCTTGATGCCGTGTTTAAAACACGTTTTATCATACGGATTTTATCATATTACGTCCGATAAAACAAGCATGGCGTCGGGGATCGGCGCTCCGTAAGGGGAAAAAGCCCCGCCCGGCTTGACTCGGGGCGCGGAAAAAGGGTATAATCACAGCGATAAATGCCCGCGGGCGCGCCCGTGAGGCGCTTCAAAGCTTCCCTTTCAACTCAGAATACCGCAAAAGAGGTGCCCCGAATGAATCTTTCAAGAAGATCCGTTTCCCTCCTGCTCGTTTTCGCATTCGTGTTCGCGGCCGCGGCGGCCTTCGCCGTCAGCGCCGGGAAGGCGGCCCTTATGCTTGGCACGGGCGCCGATTCGGACTATGACGGCATCCCGGACGAGTATGACGCCGAGCCGTATTCGAACGTCTTTCCCGCCCAGATGCGCTCCTGCCACGAGGATCAGAACACGGCCGTTTCCTTTACGGTGGATTTCCGCGATTTCTTTGAGGACAATGCGGTCTATCAGCCCGATCTCGCGAGCTTTTCGGTGATCGGCTCCGCGCTCGCCTACTACAATACCGAATCGAACGAGTCCGCTCCCACCTTCATCCTGTTCGATACCATAGAGACTTGGGAGGGCGGCACCGTGCGGCAGGCGCAGGGGCCGGAGCTGCTGCCGGTATTCGGCTTTAAGGATATCGCGAACTACACCCTCGACCATTACGGCGGCGACGATATCTGCGAGCTCACGGTCGGCCACCGCCTGTATACCTACGCCGGCGAAACGAAGGAGATCGTGGCGCTGTGGGTGCGCGGCACGGAGCCGAAATCCTCGGAGGAGTGGAGCTCCAATTTCAACATGGGCGACCTTGCGCGCTTCTTTGACGACTATGACTGCGCCGAGGACAAGACCCCGCGGCAGCCGAACGATGACTGGACGAGGAAGACCAACCACCGCGGCTTCGACGTCTGCGCGACGAGGCTGCTCAGCTACCTTAAAAACACCTATTTCCCCGAATTCGTTCAGCCGGAGCTCGATTCCCACCCCGAAGCCTCGCTCACCAACTGGCTCACCGGGCATTCCCGCGGCACGGCCGTGGCGAACCTGATGGCTTCCTATATCATCGACGAAGGCGGCGAGGTCTATGCCTACACCTATGCCGCCCCGAACAACACGGCCAATACCGAGGCCTCGGCCGAGAGATACGACTGCATCTTCAACCTCGTCAACACCAACGATTTCGTGCCCATGCTGCCGATGACCGAATGGGGCTTCACGCGCTACGGCAAGACCGCGATGGTCGACGCCTCAGAGTGGAAGACCGAGATCAGGACCGCCACCGGCGTGACCTACGACGGCAACTATCTTTCCTCGGGCGACATGAGCACGCTGCTCAGTAAGTTCATCTGCATCACGGGCGAGAACGCCGACCGCGATAACCCGGGCAAGATCCTCGGCTGGCGCGAGGTCTACGTCTATCACTGCGGGCACGGCCACGCCGGCGAGACCAACGGCGATCATCAGTCCACGACCTTCGTTTCCGGGCAGAGCTGGACCAACTGGTTCGGCCCGAGCGAGAGCGACTGGAACGGCTACCCGGTCCGCATGAAGAAATACAGCCGCTGGGAGGGCGGCATCTGCGAGACGCCCGCCTACTGCATGCAGGTGCTGGTGGAGCTGCTCGCAAGGGTCGCGAAGGGCGAGACGCTGGGCGGAGGCTGGGATTATTTGACCAGCCACAAGCTCGCGGACAAGTTCGATTTCGATAAGCAAAGCCTGATGGGCTATGCCTCGAAGCTGACCGAGCCCCATTTCATGGATACCTACGCGGTCGTTCAGGCGAAGATCACCGAGGAGGGCGATCCCGGCGCGCGCTTTACCACCCTTGCCCCGTACACCTTAGAAAATGCCGACGGCGGCCGCCCGGCCCACTTCCATACCTATACCTACGTGCCCTACGAGGGCTGCGAGCCCACCTGCACCGAGCCCGGCCTCGGTTATCGCTATTGCCTCTGCAGCGAATGCGGCGAGGACTTCTACGACGACTATCAGAAGAACGTCGTGATCCCGCCCCTCGGCCACGACTGGGGCGAGCCCGTCTACGTTTGGAGCGGGGATCACACTGAGTGCACGGCGAGCCGCGCCTGCCTGCGCGACGCGGGGCACACGGAAACGGAGACCGTGAACGCTTCATATGCCGTGGTGACCGAGCCCACGTACGAAGCGCCGGGCCTCGGCCGCTTCACCGCCGTGTTCGAAAACGAAGCGTTCGCCGTTCAGACCATCGACGAGGTCATCCCGCAGCTTACCGGGCTGCTCGGCGACGCGGACGTCAGCGGCGCTGTGAACGTCACCGACGCGCTGCTCGCGATGCGCCATGCGATGAACATCATCACGCTCGAAGGGCGGGGCTTCGCGAATGCCGACGTCAACGGCGACGGCTTCGTCACCACCGTGGACGCCCTCGCGATAATGAGGCTGGCGCTGCTGAACGGTAAATGATGGCAGAAGAAGCACGTAAAAACGGAGCCGGCGGCTCCGTTTTTTGAGTCTAAGCAATCTGATATGACAAGGACTTGAATTCTATTAGTGTTCGACCAAGTTCATGTTGAATATATATTCGCAAAGCAAGTCGCCCTCGGCAGCGCCCTTGGTAATGAAGAGCGGCATATAATTATCAGCGCTGAGATCGCCTTCGCCGTTATAGATGAACTCATATACAAGCTTCACACCGTCGTCAAGACTCAATGGATGCGCAAGGCCATGGCTTATCTGATATACATGGCCAGGATTGTCAAATTCATACTCTGTCTGATAATCATTGCCGTATAGAACATAATCGAGCCTGCCGAAAGCATTGTAAAGATTTAGCCGAAAGGGTTATTTTCTCCAATTACTTGCCCTTTTCGCCAGATGATATTAGGCCAAAGCGGAGTTTGAGATGCAAGCATGCGCTTGTATGATCATTCCCCGCCACAGTATACGCCGTTAGACCCCTTTCGTTTTCATAATGCGTGAAGTTTGAATGGTGTCAGGAAAACTGTCCTTGTGATACACTTTAACAGAATTATCGAGGTTCGAACCTGAGCAAAACGTGCTGATTATCACTATCAGAAGCCTCGGTAAAGCGAAAATTAATTGTTACCGTATACGAACCGTTCCTGGTTGTTGTGACAGAATACTCTTCGACAACACAACTCTTTCCGTCATAAAATGATGGAATCGAGCAAATGATAACGCAGGTTCTGCAAGCTGTTTTGCTTTCAGTCCACAATCCATACCTGTCCGATTGATTTGATTCATCAAAAACAGGTTCTGACAGTGACCTGATGAAATCAACGTCAGCTTCATTAACTTCGCCGACCTTTTCACCGGAAGCATTTACTTTTGCAGGCGGCAAAATCTGATATTTCCAGATCTGTCCGGTTTCGAAAACAGCCTTTATCTCATTGTATAGCTGATCGGTCTCGTTGCTGTTCAATCTGCCCTTTGCATCACAAGCCCCAAATACAATAGCAGTGATAATTATAAGCGCAAACACAAATAGGCCTTTTTTCATCATTTTATCCTCCTATTAGGGCCACATTTCAGGTTCTGTGGATTGGTTGCTTTTTTATAAGTGGGTAATGCAGCAACCGTATGCATTACTTCTTTTCGTGAACAAATCGCTTTTACTTCTCCGCGGAAGAGAGTTCACGTTCGTCTTCTTGGGCGGAAGCAGGCCTTTCGGAGTGGAGCGGAGCGGAACGGAGAAAGGCCTGCTTCGTCGCGCCGCGTCCTTATCCCGCGCTGTGCGCGAGACGCCAGTCTACCGGACTCATATACCCTAAGCTGCAGAAACTGCTTTAGCAGTTTAGCAGACCTGCCTTCGATTATAAAACAGCTCGATGTATCTGAATATGTCCGCTTTTACATCTTCTATTGTACCGTAATTCTTTTTGTAAGTCAACGCCTTCTTCAGACTCGCGAAAAAGCTTTCAACACATGAGTTGTCGTATGGGCATCCCGGAGCGCTCATAGATCCGGCGATCCCGTTCTCCGCCAGCATCTCCCTGTATTTCCGGCTGCTGTACTGGCTCCCTCTGTCGCTGTGAAAGATCAGACCTTTGTGTCTGCCGCGAAGCGCTATCGCGTTCCCAAGCGCGTTGAGCTTCTCTGTATTCTCTTGCCCATCGGCACACCGTATTCTTGTCTATCCCGAGTTCCTCTGCCGTTTTGCTTGCCGACTTCCCGCCCTCAAGCACGTATTTTACTGTTTATATTTCTATTTTCCGGTATGTTTTTTCAGCGTTTCAAGCAGCCAAAGGCCGGTCTCGGTATAGTCGTCCTCCGTGAAGCCGGAGTATTTCGGCACGGTCGAGCGGACGAACGCGCTCGCTTCGGCGGCCTTGGAGAGCGACCACATGCACCAGGAAACGCCCTCGCTTTCGAGCAGCCCGATCCATTCGTCGGCGCTTTCGGTATCGCGCGGGTGGTCGCCGCTCGCCGCCGTTATGCCGAACTCGGTCACGAACACGGGCAGCCCGCCGTCGAGAGCGCGCTTGGCCGCGCTGCGCACCTCCTCCTTATGGGAGGCGGAG
>JAEEKE010000090.1 GCA_016282255.1 Bacillota bacterium | reverse complement strand
TTAGAGGGCAACTATCTTTCAAAGCCCCGCTGGGCGAAGCACGGGCGCAGGGGCAGGATCGCCGGCAGGATCGTTCACATCTATTCCCCCGAGGAGCTCGAAACGATGACCGCCGATCAGATCACCGCCGCTATCGACCGCGATATCCATGAAAACGCGTGGGAGACCGCAAGGAGGACCGGCTCGGTCTACCGGGGCAAGGCGCTCGCCGAGGGCCTCGAAAAAGCTCTGTTCATCTGCCCCGAATGCGGAGGGACCGACTGCCTTAAGACCGAAAAGAACGATATCTTCTGCACGAAATGCGGCTTCAGGGCCTCCCTAAGCGATTCGGGCGCTTTCACCTCCGGGCGCTTCCCGACCGTGCTCGAATGGGATCTCTGGCAGGAGGAAACGCTTTCAAAGCTGATAAAAGAGGGCGGGCCGCAGTCCCTTTTCGGGGGCGAGGGCAAGCTCCGGGATCTGCTCGATAAAAAGGCCAAGGCGAAGCAGGTCTCCTATCGCCTCGATCTTAAGGAGGGCGCCCTCGTTATAGACGGCCGGCCGATCCCGCTCGCCGGGATAACGGACATGGCCATGGTCAAGACCGAACGACTGCTGTTTACCGACCGCGAAGGCTATTTCGAACTGTTCACTAAAGACGGGATCCTGCGCCCCTATCTTATGGCGAAGCAGGCCTATTCCCGGGAAACGGAGAAAGAAGAATGATCCTTTTTGAGTCCGCGGAGATCGGCGCAAAGCCGATATTCTACTCAACGCCCGGCGTGTGGAACCTCATCGTTCAGCTCAGCATGATCGCCGTGCTGATGCTCGCGGCGAACCTCCTCCGCCGACGCGTGCCGTTCATCCGGCGCAGCCTCATGCCCGTGTCGGTCATCGCGGGCTTCATCATGCTTGCGATCAAGCTGATCCTGCAGAAGGCCTTTAAGATCGACAACCTCTTCGATATCGAGGTGCTCGATACGCTCGTCTATCACTGCATCGCGCTCGGCTTTATAGCGATGAGCCTGCGCGTCAGCGAAAAGGTCAGGGACGGCCGCGCGCTCGCCGGCGCAAAATCCGGCGCCGCCATCGTCGGGTCCTACCTCGTGCAGGGCTTCGTCGGCCTCGTTATCACCATCGTCCTTGCGCTGACGATAAAGCCCGGGCTCTTCAAGGCGGCGGGCCTGCTGCTGCCCATGGGCTACGGCCAGGGCCCCGGCCAGGCGAACAACATCGGCATGACCTACGAGAGCTACGGCTTTGCGGGCGGCCAGAGCTTCGGCCTCGCGATCGCCGCGGCGGGCTATATCTGCGCCTGCACCGTCGGCGTCATAGTGCTCAACTATTGGAAAAAGCATAAAAAGCTCAACCTTCCCGGATCCGGCGAGGAAACGAAGGAAGTGCTGACCGTCGATTATTTCCAGGACAAGAACGAGATCCCGGTCTCCGATTCAATAGATAAGCTCTCGGTCCAGATCGCGCTCGTGCTCGCGGTCTATATCATCACTTACCTCGTTACCCTCGGCATAACCTCGGCGCTGACAAGGTGGGCGCCGGGCGTCGGCAAGATGCTCAATTCCATGCTCTGGGGCTTCAACTTCATCATCGGCTCGGCGATAGCGCTGCTCGTAAAGACCCTGCTCGGCAAGGCCGAAAAGTGCGGCGCCATGAAGCGCAGGTACCAGAACAACTACCTGCTCAACCGCCTCTCCGGCTTCTTCTTCGATATCATGATCGTCGCCGGCATCGCCTGCATCGACCCCGAGGACCTCTCCGGCCTCTGGCTCCCGTTCGCGCTGATGGCGGTCGCGGGCGGCCTGGTGACCTGGTTCTATCTTAAAAAAGTCAGCAAAAGCATCTATAAAGGCTATTATCACGAGGGCCTCATCTCCATGTACGGCATGATGACCGGCACCATAGGCTCCGGCATCCTGCTTCTGCGCGAGATCGACCCCGAATTCAAGACCCCCGCCGCAAACAACCTCGTGCTCGGCTCGAGCTACGGCATCCTCTTCGGCGCGCCCCTGCTCATTCTGGTAACGATGGCCGCCAGGTCCGATATCATGTGCTATATCGTCACCGGCATCATCGTGGTCTACTTCGCCCTGTTGATGCTCTTCATCCGCTTCTTCAAGGGCCGAAAGAAAAAGGGCGGGGAGGAACCGCCCGAGCAAGCGTCGGCCGAAGACTGACAGGTCCGGCGGCTAGCGGGAACGCTGTTTTCCCGCACGGATGCTGCATAATTTTATAATACAAAGGCCGCTTATAAGCGGCGTCAGAAGGAGATAAAACATGAAAAAGAGAGCGATAATCATAGTTCTGGACAGCGTCGGCATCGGCGCGATGCCGGATGCGGCGGATTTCGGCGATGAAGGCTCCCACACCCTGGGCAATATCGAGGCGCAGCGCCCGATGCATATCCCCAATATGCTTTCCCTCGGCCTCGGCAATATCACCGATTCGGGTCTTCCCAAGGTCGATGCGCCGAAGGCGGCGTTCTGCCGCGCGGCCGAGCGCACCAAGGCCAAGGATACCACGAGCGGCCACTGGGAGATGGCGGGTCTGCCCATGGACGTCCCCTTCCGCACCTATCCCGACGGCTTCCCCAGAAGCGTGATGAACGAGTTCGAGATGAAGATCCACCGCGGCACGCTCGGCAACTGCGTAGCCTCCGGCACCGTCATCATCAACGAGCTCGGCGACGAGCACGTCCGCACCGGCAAGCCCATCGTCTACACCTCGGCCGACAGCGTCTTCCAGATCGCCGCGCACGAGGAGGTCATCCCGCTCGAAAAGCTCTATAAGATGTGCGAGATCGCAAGGGAGATGCTCGTGGGCGACAACCTCGTCGGCCGCGTCATCGCCCGCCCGTTCATCGGCTCGAACGGGCATTACACCCGCACCGAGAACAGGCGCGACTTCGCGCTCGAACCGATAAAGGAGACCATACTCGACAGGCTCGCTTCGAACGGCTACGACGTCGTGGGCATCGGCAAGATAGAGGACATCTTCGCGCATAAGGGCGTCACCACCGTCGACCACACCAAGAACAATCCCGACGGCATCGAGGCGACCATCCGCTTCCTCAAGGCCGGCAAGGGCGATTTCATCTTCACGAACCTCGTCGATACCGACATGCTCTACGGCCACAGGAACGACGTTGAGGGCTACGCCTCGGCGCTCGAGTATTTCGACAAGAAGCTGCCGGAGATCATCGACGCGCTCTATGACGACGACCTTCTGATCATCACCGCGGACCACGGCTGCGACCCGACCACCCCCAGCACCGACCACAGCCGCGAATACATCCCCGTGCTCGCCTTCGGCAAACGTTTCAAGAGCGTCGATCTCGGCACGCTGCCGACCTTCGCGGATATCGGCGCGACCGTCGTTGACTGGATCATGGGCGAGGACTTCGGCGTGGGCGAATCCTTCCTCAAAAAGATCATGAAGTAAACGAAATCAAACGGTTTTTCGGGACGGAGCGCATCCGTCCCTTTTCATTTGTAAAAACTTTATTTGCGGCATGAATATTCCGTGAAGCGATTTTGGGCGAAACAAAGCGAATAATAACGCCGGGGGAAGGAATATGCTGTATAAGCATGAGTTGGAGGTGGCAGCTTGAAAACTCCCTGTAAACGGATCCTGATCCTTGTGCTCGCGTTCCTCGCGGCCCTTTATCCCATCGAAGCGTCGGCCTCCGGCGCGGCGCCCGTCGGCAGCGAGGCAAGGGCCTTTCTCGTCATCGAGGCTTCGTCGCTCGCGCCCGTCATGGAGAAGGCATCGGGCGAAAAGCTGCCCGCCGCCGGGCTTTCGCGGCTCGCGGCCCTGCTCATTATCTGCGAGGCGTTCGACCATGGCGAAGCGGAGCCTTCCGTGACCGTCACCGTCGGCGAGGCCGCCTCGCGCATCGGCGGCACCACGGCGTTTTTAAGGCCGAACGAGCGCATCGACGCCGGTTCCCTGCTGCTTGCGGGCTGCATGATCAACGCCGGGGACGCGATACACGCGCTTGCCGAGGCCCTTTTCGGCAGCGCGGCCGTCGACCGGATAAACGCGCGTATGAGGCAGCTCGGCGTCGAAGCGGTCTATACCGATATCTGCGGGCGGGATATCCTCCTCTCGGCGGCCGAGCTCGCCCGCATCGGCGGCGCGCTGATGAAGAGCCCGACCTATGCTGAATACGGCTCGAAGACGTATGAGCTGATCCGGCACGAGGCGGCGGGGGATACCGAGCTCGCGAATCCCAACAAGCTGCTGCGGCAGTACCGCGGCTGCACCGGCGGCGCGACGGGCTCCTCCGAGCGCGCCGGGTATTCGGGCTTCTTCCATGCCGAAAGGAGCGGCACCGCCTTCATCGCCGTCGTGCTCGGCGCCCAAAACAGCCTTGATCGCTTCCAATGCGCGTCCGCCCTGCTCGATCTCGCCTTCTCGGAGTTTAGGAGCGCCACCATAACGCATACCGGCGAGGCCTTCGGAAAGGTGCGCGTCCTCGGCTCGCTGACGGGCGAGGTCGAGGCCGTCGCCGCTCAGGACGTGACCGTGCTCATCGGCGCCTCCGAGGGCATGCCCGAGGTAAGGGCCGAGCTGCCCGAAACGCTCGAGGCCCCGGTCAAAAGCTGCGGCGAGATCGGCAGGCTCGTGGTCGTCGGCGAAGACGGCGAGGTCTTAGCCGAAGCGCCGCTCGTCGCGGCCTCCGGAGCCGATAAGGATGATATCTTCGGCTTCCTCCGCTTCGTCCTGCTCGGCTTTATGCGCTTCGGGCATTGCGCCGGGTAAAGAAATGTGCTATAATTATAATTGGAAAAACGTGTGGACTCCGCGCCCGTCCGCTCCGGACGGCGCAAAAAGGGGCCGCAATACTTCAGCGATCAACGCATACCTTCGAAAGGTCAAGCTATGGAATACGTCCTTCAAAAGCTCTATACGCTCCCGGCGATCGTCATCGCCTTCACCCTGCATGAGTGGGGCCATGCCTATTCGGCCTACCGCATGGGCGATCCCACCGCGCGCAATCTCGGCAGGATGACGCTCAACCCGCTCGCACATATCGACCCGATCGGCTTCCTCATGCTGGTGATCGTGGGCTTCGGCTGGGCAAAGCCGGTCCCGGTCAACCCGCGCAACTACCGCAATTACCGCACGGGCGAGCTCGTGGTCTCCCTCGCGGGCGTGACGATGAACCTTCTGATCGCGATCGTATCGGCGTTCATTTACTGTGCCGTATTGAAGTTCTGCAATATCAGCTTCCTTATCTCGGGTTCGGGCAACGTGCTCAGGACGATCATATTCTATTTCGTCTATATCAACCTGTGCCTGCTCGTGTTCAACCTGATCCCGATCTATCCGCTGGACGGCTTCCACGTGGCCGAGGTACTGCTCGCGAAGCATATCGGGCCCAAGCCCTTCCAGTTTCTTCGCAGGTACGGTTCTTACATACTGATGATCATAATTTTTCTCGGCGTATTCCTAAACTTTTCGATTATAGGAACGGCGGCGGGTTTCCTGTACACCAATCTGATGAAATTCGTCAACATGCTTTTCGGCATCGGCTGATCGCTTTTTATTGGGGAGGAGGGCTCCGTGGATTACCGCGTTCATATAAAGCAGTTCAGCGGACCGCTCGACCTGCTCCTGCATCTGGTCGAAAAGGCCGAGCTCGATATCCGCGATATCTTCGTTTCGGAGATCACCGCGGAGTTCCTCGAATACATGAAGCAGCTCGACGAGCTCGATCTCGATCAGGCCAGCGAGTTCCTGACCGTCGCGGCCACGCTCGTCTATGCCAAATCGCGCTCGCTCTTCCCGCCCGAGCCCAAGCAGGATGAGGACGAGGAGGACCCCGCGGAGCAGCTCATCCGCAGGCTGCGCGAATACAAGGCCTTCAAGGAGGCGTCAGGAGCTATGCGCGCGCTCGCGCACGAGGCTGCGGGCATGCGCACCAAGCAGCCCGAGGAGTTCCCGCTCCCGCCCAGGGAGATAATCCTCAAGGATACCACGGTCGAGCGCCTTTTCGAGGCGATGCTCTCGGCGCTGGACCGGGCGGGCGAAAAGGAGAAGGAAGCGCCCGTCCACGCCGTAAGGAAGGACGTCTACACCGTGCGCTCCTGCTCGAGAAAGATCAGGGACACTCTTGCGAAGCGCAAGGGCAGGACCACCTTCCGCGAGCTCATCGACGGCGCGGGCCGCATGGAGATCATCGTCACCTTCATGTCCCTGCTCGAGATGATCTCGCTCGGCGAAATAAAGGTCGAACAGCGCAGATATCTCGGCGAGATAGTCATAATCGAGCAGAAGCTCGTCAAGGACGACGCGAACTTAAACTACATGGACGAACAGGAATGACCCTATGGAACTGAACGAGCAGGCGCTTAATACCGAAAACGAAGAAGCTCAGAAGGCCGAGCAGAAGCCGGAGCCGACCGAGGCCGAATTCCTCGGCGCGGTCGAGTGCCTTCTTTACGTATCGGGCGAGCCGATCGGCTTTGCGGAGCTGGTCCGCGTGTTCGATATGCCGCTTGAAAGGATAAGGGAGCTTCTCGCCGCCGAGGAGCGCCGCATGCGCGAGGCGGGCAGGGGGATACTGCTGTATCTCACCGACTCCACCGTCCAGCTCGTGACCAATCCCCGCTATAACGACTGCGTCGTCAGCCTGCTCTCCCCGCCCGAGGAACGCACATTAAGCGAATCGATGCTCGAGACCCTTTCGATCATCGCCTACCGCCAGCCCGTGACGAGGGCGGATATCGAGGCGGTGCGCGGCGTGCGCTGCGAGTATTCGGTCACCCAGCTTTTAAAGCAGGGGCTCATCACGGAGCTCGGCCGCAGGGACTGCATCGGCCGGCCCATGCTCTTCGGCACGACGGACGCGTTCCTGCGCAAGTTCGGCCTGCATTCGCTTGAAGACCTGCCGCCCATGCCCGAGACCGGCGGCGAGGAGGACGAACCGCCCGTGATAGACGTCGTCTGAGGAATGGGGCGGGCAAAAACGCTTTTCGGGCCGAAAAGCTCATAAAACGCGTAAAAAACCGATAATAATAAGGCAAAGCGGTGTATAATGGCCCAAACCTATTGCCAAAAAACGCCGCGTGCTGTAAAATAAGCTTAAAGCTATAGAAACGCTTGAAAAAACGGGAGGTGCAACCATGACTGCAACAATCAAGACCGACATCGGTGTTATAACTCTTGACGAAGACCTGATCGCCAGCATCGCCGGCTATGCCGCGTGCGAAAACTACGGCATCGTGGCAATGAACAGCAAAACGGCGGGGGACGCCCTGCTTCAGATGATCGGCGGAGAGAACGTCCGCCGCGGCGTCAAGGTCACTACGCTCGACGACAACCGCGTCGATATCGACCTCTACGTCACCCTGCTCTACGGCATACCGTTCCCGGCCGTCGCCGAAAACGCTATGAGCAACGTCAGGTACCGCGTTGAGGAACTGACGGGCATCAGCGTGCGCAAGGTGAATTTCTACATCGAAGGCATCCAGATCGGCGATACCGAGCTCTGATCCTCTTCACTCCCTCGTAAGAGATCGGATCCGGAAAACAGGTTGTAAACAGGTTGGAGGAAATAGTTTTGTCACAGCACACGATTGATGGGGCGATGTTCCGCGATATGCTCGTCATGGGCGCGGCATGCCTCGAAAAGAATAAGCAGACCGTCGATTCCATGAACGTCTTCCCGGTGCCCGACGGCGATACCGGAACGAACATGTCCATGACCATGCAGCGGGCGATCATGGAGATCAAGAACGTCCGCACCGATTCCGTCGAGGATATCGCTGCGGCGCTCGCGAACGGCGCGCTCAAGGGCGCAAGGGGCAACTCGGGCGTCATCCTTTCCCAGATCTTCCGCGGGTTTGCGCGCGCGATGAAGGGCGCGGGCGAGGAGATCACCCCCGAGCTGCTCTCCTCAGCGCTGACGAGCGGCACCGAGGCGGCGTATAAGGCCGTCATGAAGCCCAAGGAGGGCACGATGCTGACCGTGGCGCGCATGATGAGCGAGGCCGTTTCAAAGGCCGTCGCCGGCGGCGCGGACGACGCGTATTCCATCGTGGACGTCATGCTCGAGAGCGGCGAGGCCGCCCTGAAGCTGACGCCCGATCTGCTGCCCGTCCTCAAGGAGGCCGGCGTCCTCGATTCCGGCGGCATGGGTCTGCTGACCATCTACCGCGGCTTCAAGATGGCGCTCGACGGCGAGGAGCTCGGCGAGGATATAGCGGGTCTCTTCGATTTCGGCAAGGAGACCGAGAGGACCGAGGCGGACCTGACATTGCAGGACGTCAACGAGATCAAGTTCGGCTACTGCACCGAGTTCTTCATCATCGATCTCGAGCCCTCCGTCACCGAGGCGGAGATCGGCGCCTTCCGCGATAAGCTGATGAAGATCGGCGATTCGGTCGTCGTCGTTGCGGACGAGGGCATGGTAAAGGTGCACGTGCACTCCAACCAGCCCGGCAAGGTGCTGCAGCTGGCCATGCGCCTCGGCGAGGTCGATAAGATCAAGATCGAGAACATGCGCGAGCAGAACCGCAAGCTTGCCGAGCAGCTCAAGGCCGAGGAGAAGGAGCTCGCGGTCGTGGCGGTCAGCGCGGGCGAGGGCATCGACGAGGTGCTAAAGAGCCTCGGCGTCAACGAGATAATCGCCGGCGGCCAGACCATGAACCCCAGCATCGACGTCATCGCGCAGGCCGTAAAGAAGGTCAACGCGCGCAACGTGCTCGTGCTCCCCAATAATCCCAATATCATCATGGCGGCGAATCAGGCCGCCGAGATAAGCGACAGGAACGTCGTCGTGATCCCGACCAAGACCATCGTTCAGGGCGTTTCGGCGATGATCGCCTTCAATCCCGACGCCGATATCGAATCGAACCGCGAGGCCATGGCCGAGGCCATCGAAAACGTGATCTCCGGCTCCGTGACCTTCGCCGTGCGCGACACGCAGTTCGAGGGCAAGACGATCGCCGAGGGCGACATCATCGGCATCGTCGAGGGCAGCATCGAGGTCGTCGCGGACGACGTCGCCTCCGCCGCCGAGCAGCTCGTGGATACAATGCTGGCAAAGCGCGGCGACGACGGCATCGTTTCCCTGTACTATGGCAGCGACGTCAGCGAGGAGGACGCGGTGGCGCTCTCCGACAAGCTGGCCGAAAAATACCCGGATGCGGAGTTCGCCGTTCAGTTCGGCGGACAGCCTCTCTACTACTACTACATCGCGGTGGAATAAATTGGATCCTTCCAAGCCGTTGACTTCAATCAAAGGCGTCGGCCCGGGGCGAGCGGAACAATTCGCCCGCCTGGGCCTTTTTTCGTTGAGCGACCTGCTCGAGTTCATGCCCCGGGGCTATCTCGACTATTCCAAGGAGCGCCTTATCGCCGATATCGACGACGGCGAGACCGCGGCCGTGAGGATCGGCTTCATCGGCCCCGTCAGGGTCTTCCGCACCAAGAGCGGCATAACGGTCTCCACCGTTTCGGTCGGCGACGCCTCGGGCAACATGACCGTCACCTGGTTCAACCAGCCCTATATATCGCGCATCGTGCCCAAGGAGCCCGGCGGCTACGTCGTCGGCACGATGGACCGACGAAGCGGCGTTCGCTTCCTCGGCGCCTCGTTCTCGAAGACCCTGCCCGGCGTCGTGCCCGTCTATCCGCTCGTCAAAGGTCTCAATCAGGGCACCGTCCGCAAGGCCGTGCGCGCCGCGCTCGACGCCTGTGCCGACAGCATCGAGGAGACCATGCCCGCTTCCCGCAGGGAGAAATACGGCCTCATCGGTTTAAAGGACGCTGTTTGCGCCGTGCATTTCCCCGAGAGCGCGGAGATGCTCGAAAAAGCCAGGCGCCGCCTCGCGTTCGAGGACGCCGCGGTGCTCACTCTCGTGCTCGAAACGCTGCGCGGGGAAAGAAAGGCCGAGCGCGGCATCGCATTCCGCACCTCCGGCCTGCTCGGGGAGTTCCTTTCATACCTGCCGTTCGAGCCCACCGAGGCGCAGTACGCCGTCATGAACGAGCTCGCGCTCGATATGGCGTCGCCGAAGCCCATGAGCCGCCTGATCCAGGGCGACGTCGGCTCCGGCAAGACCGTGCTCGCGCTCTACGCGATGTTCATCGCGGCCAAAAACGGTTATCAGTCGGTGCTGATGGCCCCCACCGAGATCCTTGCCGAGCAGCATTTCGCCCAGCTCTCCCGCATCTTCGGCGAAAAAGCGGCGTGCCTGACCGGGCATATGAGCGCAAGGGAGAAAGCCGCCGTGCTCGAAGCGATCGCGAACGGCAGCGTCACCGCCGTCACCGGCACCCACGCGCTGATCGAAAGCGGCGTTGAGTTCTCTAAGCTCGGCGTCGTCATAACCGACGAACAGCATCGCTTCGGCGTGCGTCAGCGCGCGGCGATCGGGAAGAAAGCCGAGGCGCCGGATACCGTCATCATGAGCGCCACGCCGATACCGCGCACCCTTTCGCTGATCCTCTACGGCGATCTCGATATCTCGATCGTGCGCGGCATGCCGCCCGGACGCAAGCCCGCCGTCACAAAGCTTGTGGGCGAGCATAAACGGATCGACATGTACCGCTATATCGAAAAGCTGATAAGGGACGAGGGCGTGCAGGCATACGCCGTCTGCCCGATGATCGGCGATAATGAGGAGCTCGAGGACGTCCGTTCAGCCGAAGCGCTGTTCGACGAGCTTAAAAAGAACCTCTCCGTCCGCGTGGAGCTCCTGCACGGCAGGCTCAAGGCGAAGGAAAAGGAAGCGCTTATGGAGCGTTTCCGCAGGGGCGAGATCGACCTGCTCGTTTCAACGACCGTCATCGAGGTCGGCGTCGACGTGCCGAACGCCTGCATCATGGTCATCGAGTCCGCCGAGCGCTTCGGCCTCGCCCAGCTCCACCAGCTCCGCGGCCGCGTCGGCAGGGGCGAGAAGCAGAGCTATTGCTTCCTTCTGACGGCCTCGCGCTCGAAGACGGCGCTCGAAAGGCTGAAGCTGCTCACCGAAACGAACGACGGCTTCCTGATCGCTGAAAAGGATCTTGAAACGCGCGGACCGGGCGAGCTGATCGGCATGAGGCAGCACGGCATCAGCGAATTCGGCGCCGCCGCGCTCGCGATGGATCTCGATACGCTCCGCGAGGCGAGGGAGTTCGCGGTGGAGCTGCTCGCGTCGCCGCAGGAGGGCGATGAAAAGCTGATACAAAAAGCAAGGCGCAAATACGAGCATTCGCTTGAAAACGTCGTGATAAACTGAAAACCCGGATCAAACATGGCCGCAAACGGCGCATCTCCTTATGCGGATACGCCGAAGCGGCCTTTTTCGTTACCTTTCTTCAAAATACAGAAATTGCCTTTCATACATTCGCCATAAACGGACAAATTAAAAGCGCACGGCAGTGAAAGAGAAAAGCCCCAAACGGTCGTGAGCGCTTTTCTTCCCTCGCGGCCGTGAGAGAATAGCCCGCGCCGCCCTTTCCTTGTGGGATCGGACGGTGCGGGCGGCATAACGATCGGAGGTGAAAGAGAATGACGAAGAACGGCAGCAGGATCGAAGTACCCGAAGCCCGCAGAGCACTGGATCGGTTCAAGACCGAGGTGGCGGGCTCCATGAACATCAGCCTCGAAAACGGCTATAACGGCGATATCACCGCCCGCGACGCCGGCCGCATCGGCGGTCAGATGGTCAGGCGCATGATCGAGTTCGCGGAGAACAACATGCAGAAGTAAACGTCCGGTTTCACACAGCGTGATGAGAATGATTCTATGAAAGGAGAAAGGATATGAATTCCAATACCAACAGCTCCCGTGAGGTCAAGAGCAGGCTTCAGGGCTTTAAGACCGAGGTCGCTTCCTCGATGAACATCAACCTTCAGCAGGGCTACAACGGCGATATCAGCGCGCGCGACGCGGGCCGTATCGGCGGTCAGATGGTAAAGCGCATGATCGAGTACGCCGAGAACAACATGAACGGCGGCATGAGCTCCGGCTCCAATCAGAACATGGGCTCCGGCATGATGAGGTAAAACCCACATTTCAAGGCCCTAAGCACAGCCTGCGGCGCGTTCGGGGCGAATCCCTGTAAAAAGCTCCGCCGCCCCGGACAGGGACGACGGAGTTTTGCTTTTGTTTGCAGTCAAAACAAAGGGCTTACCAGGGATTGATCCTCGCCTCGTTTTCCGGCGCTTCGGACTTTAAGGAAGCGCGCTTCTTCTCGACCTTCGCCATGAAGCGGGCGTTGTCGATGATGAACCTTTCGTGCGTCCCCTCGCCGATGAGGCCCTGATCATCGCTTGCCGAGACGCGGAAAACCAGCCTGCGCCCGTCGACCGTAACTAGCTCGCTCTCGACCGTGACCGTCCCGCCGACGGGGGTGGGGGAGAGATGGCTGATCTCGAGCCGGCTCCCGACCGTGCCGAGCCCTTCCTCAAGCAGCGGATGCACGCTCGTAAAGCAGGTGTATTCCATATGCGCTATCATCATCGGCGTCGCGTAAACGGGCAGCATCCCGCTCAAGAGATGCTCCGCCGTGTTTTGATCGGTGACCCTGAATACCTGCCTGTTCTTTATTCCCTCAGTCAGCATAACGCCATCCTCCTGCCTCAGAAGCGGCTTTTTATTCTTACCGCGCGGTTTTCGCCGCACGAAACACGTCTATTATAGCGCTTTTTCGGCTTTTTTCAAGACCAAATGCTTTTTTTCATTTTTTGCGTTACAAATCCCGTGCTCTGTGCTATAATTATACTGGTGGCATGTGTGGCGGACGCGCCCTTCTGCCGCCCAAAACCTAAAGAAGGCGGTATTGCCAATGAAGCACGGTTTTATCAAAGTTGCTGCCTGTTCCCCGAAGCTTAGGCTCGGAGACCCCAAATACAACGCTCAGCTCATCGTCGAGGCCATAGAAAAGGCCGCCGACGAGGGCGTCACGCTCATCGCCTTCCCCGAGCTCGCAATGACGGGCTATACCATGGGCGATCTGTTCGAGCATGAGCTTTTGCTCGACACCGTTGAAAAAGAGCTGATGCATATACGCGACGCGATCCGCGGTCTGCATATAATCGCGGTCATCGGCACCCCGATGCGCTGCGGAGGCAAGCTGCTCAACTGCGCCGCGGTCATCGCCTCCGGCAGCGAGCGGATCGAATTCGTCGCCAAGCAGTACCTGCCGAACTACGGCGAGTTCTACGAGGCGAGGCAGTTCACGCCCTATTCCGAGGCGGACGAAAGCCGCTATCTCGGCGAGCTCGGCTGGCTCGCGCCTGCTGGCGGCGTGTTCGAGGTGGAGGATATCCCGAACCTCATCTTCGGCGTCGAGATCTGCGAGGACCTCTGGGTCATGGATCCCCCGTCGAACCGGCTCGCAAAGAACGGCGCGCTGATCATCGTCAACTGCTCCGCCGGCAACGAGATCATCGGCAAGGCCGACTACCGCAGGAACCTCGTTTCGGTCCAGTCCGCGAAGATCGCCGGCGGCTATATCTACGCCAGCGCGGGGGAGGGCGAATCCACCTCCGATCTCGTGTTCTCCGGCCATGATTTCATCTACGAAAACGGCACCCTCCTTGCCGAGAACAAGCCGTTCGAGAACAACGGCGAGCTGCTGATCACCGAGATCGACCTCGGCAGGCTCCTCTATGAGCGCCGCAGGGTCAACAGCTTCAATTCCAATTTCGAGGATAAAAAAGTCTATGCCCTCAGCTGCGGCTATGCCGCGCGCGAGGTGTTCCAGGACTACGATATGCCCACCCGCGTGCCGGATGCGGCGCACCTGCCCGAGACTTACCTCACCAGGCATTTCGACCGCAACCCCTTCGTTCCCAAGGATGAGAACGAGATGACCGCCCGCGCGCGCGATATCCTGACCATCCAGGCGATGGGCCTCAAGCGCCGCATCGAGCAGGTCCGCGCCTCCTCCTGCCAGATCGGCATCTCCGGCGGACTCGATTCGAGCCTCGCTTTGCTCGTCTGCGCCGAAGCCTGCGACCGCCTCGGCCTCGACCGCTCCTTCATCCACGCCGTCACCATGCCCTGCTTCGGCACCACTCAGAGGACCAAGAGCAACGCGCTGCGCCTCTGCGAAGCGCTCGGCGTCCGCTGCGACACCGTCGATATAACCGAGACCGTGCGCTCCAATTTCAAGGATATCGGGCACGACGAGAGCGACCACAGCGTGACGTACGAAAACGTGCAGGCGCGCGTGCGCACCCTCGTGCTCATGAACCTCGCCAATAAGGAAAACGGCATGGTCATCGGCACGGGCGACCTCTCCGAGCTCGCGCTCGGCTGGGCGACCTACAACGGCGACCATATGAGCATGTATGGCGTCAACTGCGGCGTCCCCAAGACGCTCCTTAAATACGTCGTGCGCTATTACGCGAACTTCATCGGCAGCGAAGAGGTCAAGCAGGTGCTTTACGACATCCTCGATACCCCGATCTCGCCCGAGCTTCTGCCCCCCGACGAGGCGGGCAATATCGCGCAGATCACCGAGGACCTCGTCGGCCCCTACGAGCTGCACGATTTCTTCCTTTACTACGTCCTGCGCTGGGGCTATCCGCCCGTAAAGCTCTACCGCGTCGCGAAGGAAGCCTTCCGCGGCAGCGAATTCGACGAAGCGACGATCCTCAAATGGCTCAAGAACTTCTACCGCCGCTTCTTCACGCAGCAGTTCAAGCGCAACTGCCTGCCCGACGGCCCGAAGGTCGGTTCGGTCTGCCTGTCCCCGAGGGGCGACTGGCGCATGCCGAGCGACGCAACGAGCCGCATCTGGCTCGACGAGCTCGACACCCTGCCGTCGATCCACGCGCTGCCCGTTCAGTGACCGCGGCCTGAAGGACAAAGGTCCTTATTATCCCCATAAGCCCCCGCCAAGGAGCAAGCATGGCCTATAACGCACTCTACAGAAAATACCGTCCCGCCCGCTTTTCCGAAGTCATCGGGCAGGAGCATATAACCGAGGTCCTGCTCAATCAGGTCCGCTCGGGCCGCATCGCCCATGCCTATCTTTTCAGCGGCACGCGCGGCACGGGCAAGACGAGCACGGCGCGCATCTTCGCCCGCGCGGTCAACTGCCTGCATCCCGTGGACGGCGAGCCCTGCGGCGAATGCGAGGCCTGCAAGCTGAGCCTTGCCGGCAGCATAGACATCGTCGAGATGGACGCCGCGTCCAATTCCGGCGTCAGCGAGATGCGCTCCCTTCTCGATAAGGTCGAGTTCGCGCCGATCCACTTAAGGACCAAGGTCTATATCATCGACGAGGCGCACATGCTCTCCAACAGCGCCGAGAACGCGCTGCTCAAGACCCTTGAGGAGCCGCCCGAGCATCTCGTGTTCATCCTTGCGACCACCGAGCCGCAGCAGCTTCCCGCAACGATAATCTCCCGCTGCCAGCGCTTCGACTTCCGAAGGCTGAGCATGGCGGACCTTATGAGCTCCACCGAGAGGATCCTTCGCGACGTCGGCGCCGAGATCGAGCCCGACGGCCTTGCCGCCATTGCCCGCGCGGCCGACGGCGGCATGCGCGACTGCCTCTCCATTGCGGACCAGTGCCTCTCCATTGCGGACCAGTGCCTCTCCTTCGGCGGCAGGAGGATCACCAAGGACGACGTTCTGACCGTGCTCGGCAGCGTCGATCCCGATATGCTGTTCGATTTCGCGGGCAGCCTCATCGCCTCCGATTCCGCCGCCGTCATGCGCTGCATCGAAAAGGTCGTTTCCGCCGGGCGGGATCTCGGCGTATTCGTTCAGGACCTTTCGGCGCATTTCCGCTCGCTGCTCTTTGCGAAGGTGCTCGGCCCCTGCCGAGACATACTCGACTGCACCGATGAAACGATGCAGCGCTATATCGACCAGGCGGCCACAGCGGGCAAGGCCAGGCTCGAGCGCACGCTCGAAAGCCTCGTTAAGATACAGCCCGAGCTCAAATGGATGACGAGGCCGCGCGTCCTGCTCGAAAGCACTTTGATGCGCCTCTGCCATCCCGAGGAGCAAGCCGAGGTTTCGGCGCTTATCGACCGCGTAGAGGAGCTCGAAAAGAAGCTGCGCGAGGGCAGCTTCACCGCCGCACCCCAGCCCGCCGCGCAGCCGGAAAACGCAGGCGCCGCCGTGGAAAAGCCCGCGGAAAAGCCGAAGCCGAAAGCCGACCCCGTGCCGAGCGTCGTGCCCGACACATTCGAGGTGCCGGCCCCTTCGCCCAAGGCCGAGGAGCTCTTTAACAAATACATGGCCGCCGTTATGAAGAACGAGATGATGGCGGGCATGCACCTAAGGCTTGCAGCCGCGCACTGGTGCGACGACGAATGCCTGTATTTTTGCTTTGACAAATCAAAGAAAGCGAACTATAATGTAGCATCAAAGCCCGACGTCGTATCGAGGCTCAACCAGGTGGCCGCCGAGAGCATCGCTCCCTACTATGTGGAGCTCGTGCTCAAGGACGGCAGCGTCAGGATAAATCAGGATCTTCCGACCGAGCTCTTCGGCGTCAAGATCACGGACGAAACATGATCACGGAGGAATAAGCAATGCAGATCCAGGCACCCAAAGGCACGAAGGACGTTCTGCCGCAGGAAAGCTATAAATGGCAGTATGTCGAAGGCAAGATCCGCGAGCTCTGCCGTCTCTACGGCATCAACGAAGTCCGCACGCCCGTCATCGAGCATACGGAGCTGTTCATGCGCGGCGTGGGCGACACGACGGATATCGTTCAGAAGGAGATGTACACCTTCAAGGATAAGGGCGACCGCTCGATAACGCTCAAGCCCGAGGGCACGGCGGGCGTCGTGCGCGCCTTCCTCGAGAACAGGCTGTTCAACGAGACGATGCCGCAGAAGATGTACTACCTCAACTCGCCCGTCTTTCGCTATGAGAAGCCCCAGGCGGGCCGTCTGCGCGAGCATCACCAGTTCGGCGTGGAGATCTTCGGCTCCTATTCCTGCGAGGCCGACGCGGAGCTCATGCTGCTTGCGCTCGATCTGCTACGTTCGCTCGGGCTTGAGGAGCTTCAGCTCAAGATCA
This sequence comes from Bacillota bacterium, assembly GCA_016282255.1. Classification (GTDB taxonomy): domain Bacteria; phylum Bacillota; class Clostridia; order Christensenellales; family CAG-138; genus PeH17. The sequence continues at coordinate 7,346 of JAEEKE010000090.1, read as the reverse complement.
ACAGCATCGGCTGCGAAAAATGCCGCGCCGAATACAATAAAGCGCTCTATGCCTACCTCAAGGACCACATCGATTCCATGTGCAAGACCTGCCAGGGCCGGTTCGAGCGCAACCCCATGCGCATAATCGACTGCAAGGAGGAGCACTGCAGGGAGATCTGCAAGGGCGCCCCGCGCACCATCGACTACCTCTGCGACGACTGCAGGGAGCATTTCGCGGGCCTCAAGCGCAGCCTCGACGCGTGCGGCGTCAAGTACGAGGTCGATACCGACATCGTCCGCGGCCTCGACTACTACACCCGCACCGTTTTCGAGATCGTCTCTAACAACGTCGGCGCCCAGGGCACCGTCTGCGGCGGCGGCAGGTACAACAACCTCGTAGAGGAGCTCGGCGGCCAGCCCATGCCTGCGGTCGGCTTCGGCCTGGGTCTTGAAAGGCTGCTGCTCGTTATGGAAAACACCAAGGCGATCTTCCCGGATCCCCCGCGCATCAAGGTCTGCTTCGCCGCCGTGGGCGACGAGCCGAGGCTCCGCGCGTTCGGCCTGGTGCAGCAGCTCCGCGAAAACGGCGTCAGCGCCGAGTTCGACCATATGGACAGGAGCATGAAGGCCCAGTTCAAATACGCCAACAAGCTCGGCGCGGAATACACCGTCATCATCGGCGAGGACGAGCTCAAGGACGGCGCCGCCAAGGTCAAGAACATGAACGACGGCATCGAGACGATGGTCCGGCTCGAGGAGATCGTGCCGTTCTTCACCGTCTGACCGAGCTCAGGGAGGTATCGGCATGGAAAACGGGCTCAGGACCGTCGGCACCGTGACGGAGATAAACGGCGGCATGGCCAAATGCGCGTTCAAGCGCTCCAAGGCCTGCGGCGACTGCCACGCCTGCGTCTCGTTCGGCACGGACGAGGCCGAGACCGAGCTTGAAAACACGCTCGGCGCGAAGGTGGGGGACAGGGTCTCGATCGAGCTCCATCAGGGCAGCGTCTTCAAGGCCGGCTTCATCCTCTACGGCGTGCCCCTCATCGCCCTGCTCGCGGGCGTCCTCGTCGGCAGCTTCATAAGCGACCTCTTCACCGCGCTCTTCGGCATCGGCTTCGCCGCGATCGCGCTCGTCGTGATCCGCCTGCTCGAGCCGAAGTTTCGGAAGATGGGCGAATTCGCCCCGAGGATGATCGAGATCGTCGCCGAAGCGCCCTCCGACGCCGAATAAAACCGAAATAACGCAGATCCGGGCCGCCCTCGGGCGGCCTTTTCCTTTGCCCGTCCGCAGCAGAAAACCGCGCGGAAAACCTTTTTTTCAGCGGTAAAAATCGGCGGGGAGTGTATATTCTTGTCAAAGTATTGACAAAGCGGACGAATGGTGATTTAATACGATAAAGTTTAGTAAAAATAAACTGCCGGTTTAGCAGCCGTGAGCGCGGCCGAAAGCCGGGCTAAACTCCGGGTTTAGTGTTTCAAAACCCGCCCCGCCGGGGAGCCTGAAAACTTCCGGCACAGCCAAGGAGAAGGATCAATGATCGACATCGGCGCAAAAATCAAGACCACCCGCCTCAAGCTGGGGCTCACTCAGGAGGAGCTTGCCGCAAGGACCGAGCTCTCCAAGGGCTTCATCTCCCAGCTCGAAAGGAATCTGACCTCTCCGTCGATCGCCACGCTCGGGGATATCCTCGAGGCGCTCGGGACCGACCTCGCCTCGTTTTTCTCCACCGCCGACACGAACGAAAAGATCGTCTTCACTCCGGACGACATGTTCGTCAAGACCGACGACGAGCTGCATTCGAGCATCTGCTGGCTCGTGCCGAACGCGCAGAAGAACGCGCTCGAGCCGATCCTCGTCGATATCGCGCCCGGGGGAAGCACGGAGGAGGACGATCCGCACGAGGGCGAGGAGTTCGGCTACATCCTCTCCGGCGCCGTGACGCTGATCGTCGGCGGCAGGAAGCTCCGCCTCCGCAAGGGCGACAGCTTCTGCTTCAAGCCCGTCGAAACGCACTATATCGTCAACGGCTCGAAGCGCGAAGCAAGGCTTATCTGGGTATCCACACCGCCGTCTTTCTGATAACGGCTTTTGATATAAACAGGGAATAAAAGGGAAAAAGGGAAATCGGAAGGAGAACTGTCATGGAAGAAAAACGCCTCATCGAACTCAAGAACATCTGCAAGGATTACAACGGCGACGTTGCCCTCGACAACATCAACCTGTACATCCGCGACGGCGAGTTCCTGACCCTGCTCGGCCCCTCGGGCTGCGGCAAGACGACGCTGCTCCGCCTGATAGCGGGCTTCATAATGCCCTCCTCGGGCGAGATACTGATGGACGGGCAGGACCTCGTTTCCGTTCCCCCGTATAAGCGGCAGGTCAACACCGTATTCCAGAAATACGCGCTCTTCCCGCATCTCAACGTCTACGACAACGTCGCCTTCGGCATGAACATCAAGAAGCTCCCGAAGGACGTCATCAAGCAGAAGGTCACCGAGATGCTCAAGCTCGTCAACCTCGAGGGCTACGAGAAGCGCTGGATCGACCAGCTCTCCGGCGGCCAGCAGCAGCGCGTCGCAATCGCGAGGGCGCTGTGCAACGAGCCGAAGGTCCTTCTGCTCGACGAGCCCCTCGGCGCTCTCGACCTCAAGCTCCGCAAGGAGATGCAGGTCGAGCTCAAGCGCATGCAGCGCCAGCTCGGCATCACCTTCATCTTCGTCACGCACGATCAGGAGGAGGCGCTGACCATGAGCGACACCATCGTCGTCATGAAGGACGGCGTCATCCAGCAGATAGGCACCCCGACCGATATCTACAACGAGCCCAAGAACCCGTTCGTTGCGGACTTCATCGGCGAGAGCAACATCGTTCCCGGCATCATGATAGACGACTATAAGGTCAAGATGAAGGGCATGATCTTCCCGTGCGTGGACGCCGGCTTCGGCAGGAACGTCGAGGTCGACGCCGTGATAAGGCCCGAGGATATCGACATCGTCGATCCCGAAAAGGCCCGCATCTCCGGCAAGGTCGTCTCCGTCGTGTTCATGGGCGTGCATTACGAGATCGACGTCGACTGCGGCGGCTATGAATGGGTCGTGCACACCACCGATTCCGCCGAGGTCGGCCAGACGGTCGGCATCTCGATCCCGCCGGATGCGATCCACATCATGAAGAAGACCAGGGCCAACAATATCTTCGACGCGGAGGTATGGCCCAGCGAAGGCAAGGTCTATATCGACAACATCGGCTTCGATGCGCACGGCATCGACGAATACGACAACAAGGAGATCGCGCTCGCGCAGATCGCTCCCGAGAAGGTCCGGCTGGTCGCCCCGCAGGATGCGGAGCTCACCGGCACCGTCAAGGCCTGCATGTTCCTCGGCACCCACTATGAGATCACCGTCTCCTGCGAGGAGAACGACTGGATCGCGCATTCCGACGACTTCATGGAGGACGGCGAGGAGGTCGGCATCAAGGTCGACGCAGCCGACATCATGATCAGCGATAAGAAGGAGTAAGCGATGAAGAGAGTTCGCCTTGCATATCCGTACGTTTTCGTATGGATGCCGATATTCATAATAGCGCCGATGCTGTTCGTGCTCTATTATGCCTTCTTCCGTGACGGGCATTTCACATTGGAGTTCGTGAAGCAGGTATTCGCCGATACCACCTATCTCGGCTCCTTCTGGAATTCGCTCTGGATCGCCGTGGTGACGACCGTAGTCTGCCTCCTCATCGGCTACCCGGTCTCCTACATCCTTTCCAACATGAAGAAGCGCACCGCCGCGCTCGTTTCGCTCCTGTTCATCCTTCCCATGTGGATGAACATGCTGCTGCGCACCCTCGCCTGGAAGATCATCCTCGCCAGATGGGGCCAGCTCTACACGCCCGGCGCAGTTCTGATCGCAACGATCTACGACTTTCTGCCGTTCATGATCCTGCCGATCTACACCACCCTTATGAAGCTCGATAAGTCCCACGTCGAGGCGGCGCACGATCTCGGCGCGAACGGCGTTCAGACCTTCATGCGCGTCGTGCTCCCGCAGTCCGTGCCCGGCATCATCTCCGGCATCACGATGGTCTTCGTTCCGGCGATGTCCACCTTCGCGGTCTCCGCGATGCTCGGCGGCGGCGAGGTCGTGACCCTCGGTCAGAAGATCGAGGAAAAGTTCCTTTCGGGCAGCCCCGGCGTCATCGGCGTCGGCTCGACGCTCGCCATCGTCCTCATCATCCTGGTCATCATCTCGATGGTCATCATGAACAAGGTCGATAAAGAAAACGGCACGGAAGGGGGTACGCTCTGGTGAAAAAGCTCGGAAACGTTTTCAAGACCGCGTATCTCGGTCTCGTGGTGCTGTTCATGTACCTGCCGATCGCCATTATGGTCGGAATGTCCTTCACGGATTCGAGGAGCGCGACCCAGTGGCGCGGTTTCTCCTTCAACGCCTACGCGAACCTCTTAAAGGACAGGGACGTCCGCGACGCTCTGATCGTCACGCTGACGGTCGCCGTGATCTCGAGCCTGCTTGCAACTTTGATCGGCACCGCGACCGCGATAGGCATGCATTCGATGAAGAAGCGCCCGAGGACCATCGTCGAATCCTTCACCCAGCTCCCGATGGTCAATCCCGACCTCGTGACCGGTATCTCGATGATGCTGCTGTTCGCGTTCATCGGCATCAGCTCGGACCTCGGCTATCTCAGGCTCGTGATCGCGCACACGACCTTCAACATCCCCTACGTCATCTTCTCCGTGCTGCCCAAGCTCCGCCAGTCCAGCGACACGCTCTATGAGGCCGCTATGGACCTCGGCTGCAGCCCGATCCAGGCGCTGACCAAGGTCGTCATACCGGACATCATGCCCGGCATCGTCTCCGGCCTGATCCTTGCCTTTACCCTCAGTATCGACGATTTCGCCGTCAGCCTCTTCACCGGCGGCGCTACCAAGAACCTTTCGATGCTGATCTTCTCCAAGACCGCGAAGGGCGGCGTCAACACGAAGTTCTGCGCGCTCTCGGCGCTGATGTTCCTCGTCGTCGCCGCGCTGCTGCTGGTCGTCAACCTCAGGAGCATGAAGCAGGAGAAGGAAGCCGCCGAACAGAACAAGAAGCTCATGCGCAAGTTGTAAGGACTTTTGCGCCGATAATCCCGAAAATAATCAAAGTCAAAGGCCGCTCATCACCGGCCGATAAACAGGAGGAACCAAAATGAAGAAAATCATCGCGCTCGTCATCGCCGCCGTCATGGCCCTGTCGATCATCCCGCTGCTCACCGCATGCAACAGGGCAAATACGATCAATCTGCTCAACTGGGGCGACTACCTCGATCCCGAGCTTATCGACGCCTTCAAGCAGGCCACGGGCTACACCGTCAAGGAGACCAACGTCACCAGCAACGAGGAGATGCTGATCCAGCTCGACCAGAACGACTGCCCCTACGATATGTGCATCCCGTCCGACTACGCGGTCGAGCGCCTGATCGCGAAGGGCCGCCTTGCCGAGATCGATTACGCCAACATCCCCAACATCAAGTATATCGATCGGGATCTGCTTGAAAAGTGCACGGTCTTCGATCCCGGCAACAAGTATTCCGTGCCCTACACCTGGGGCATCCTCGGCGTCATGTACAACACCAAGCTCGTCGACGAAGCGGATCTCGGCTCCTGGGACCTGCTCTGGAACGAGAAGTATGCCGGCCAGATCTACATGTACAACAGCATCCGCGACTCTATGGCCGCGGCGCTGATCAAGTGCGGCTACGATATCAACACCGATAAGGAATCCGAGATCAACGAGGCCGCCGACGCGCTGATCGAGCTCCGTCAGAAGGGCATCGTTCAGGCGTGGCTGACCGACGACGTCAAGGACAACATGGTCAATGAGGACGGCGCGATCGCGCTCGTCTACTCGGGCGACGCCGTGTGGAGCATGAACATCGAGGACGGCGGCAACGAGGACCTCAGCTTCTACGTCCCCGAGGAGGGCAGCAACATCTATTTCGACAATATCGTTATCCCCGTCAACAGCAAGAAGAAGGCGATGGTCGAGGAGTTTATCAACTTCCTGCTCGATCCCGACAACGCGGCCAAGAACACCGAGTTCATCGGCTACACCAGCCCGAATACCGAGGTCGCCGACAGGATCGACGAGTTCTTCACCGGCAACCCCGCGTACAGCCTCACCCAGGAGCAGATCGACCGCTGCACCATCTTCCGCGATCTCGGCGATAAGATCGAGATGTACGAGAAGGCCTGGGACCGCATCTTCAAGTGATCGGTCAACCGCGCACACCAGTCGGCTCCGGCTTTTGCCGGGGCCGCTTTCGTCTTTGGCGGGCAATAAATATATTGCATTTTGGCTTGAAATGCGCGGATAATTATGTTACAATTCACGAATAGTTAACTGTGAGAGGTGCAGTATGATCAGGTTATTCGAATTGCATAAGGCTCCCGAAAAATACGTCGGGCCCATCGAGGTATCGGGCTGGATCAAGACCGCAAGGCAGTCCAAGACCGTCGGCTTCATCGAGCTGGGCGACGGGTCGGCCTTCCGTTCCGTTCAGGTCGTCTACGAGACCGGCGCGATCAGCGACGAGGTCGTCCGCCTGCTCGACACCGGCGCGGCTATCACCGTCACGGGCGAGCTCGAGCTCACCCCCGGCGCGAAGCAGCCCTTCGAGATCAAGGCGAACGCGATCACCGTCGACGGCGTCTGCCCCAACGATTATCCGCTTCAGAAGAAGCGCCATTCGCTCGAATATCTGCGCACCATCCAGCACCTGCGTCCCCGCACCAACACCTTCCAGGCCGTCTTCCGCGTCCGCAGCGTCGTGGCGCAGGCGATCCACCGCTTCTTCGATGAGCGCGGCTTCGTCTACGTCCACACCCCGATCTTCACGGGCAGCGACTGCGAGGGCGCCGGTGAGATGTTCCGCGTGACCACGCTCGATATGGACAATCCGCCCAAGGACGACGACGGCAAGGTCGATTTCTCCAAGGATTTCTTCGGCAAGACCTGCAACCTCACCGTCAGCGGCCAGCTCCACGGCGAGGCCTTCGCGCTTGCCTTCCGCGATATATACACCTTCGGCCCCACCTTCCGCGCAGAGAACAGCAACACCGCGCGCCACGCGGCCGAGTTCTGGCAGATCGAGCCCGAGATGGCGTTCTGCGATCTCAACGGCTATATGGACACCGCCGAGGCGATGATCAAATACATCATCAAGACCGTGCTCGAGCGCTGCCCCGACGAGATGGCGTTCTTCAACCAGTTCATGGACAACGGCCTTATCGAAAGGCTCAACCACGTCATGAACGCCGACTTCGTCCGCTGCAGCTACACCACGGCCGTCGAGCTCCTGCT
>JAEEKE010000089.1 GCA_016282255.1 Bacillota bacterium | reverse complement strand
AAGATCATAATAATGACAAGGACAAATGCCGTTGTTCGTTTTGCTTTCATCAACATTCTCCTTCGATGCTGGATTATCACAGTTTAATTATACAGCATCGGCGAAACGATTTCAAGAAAGATATGCAGCTTTACAGGACCTTTTCGATGATACGGGCGAAGGCCTCGAGGCCGGCCCTGTCCTCCTCGGAAAAGCGGGCAAAGAGCGGGCTGTCGATATCGAGCACGCCGGCGACGCCATCTAGGGAATGCAGGGGGATCACTATTTCGGAATTGGAGGCGCAGTCGCAGGCGATATGCCCCGGAAACTCGTGCACATTATCCACCGCAAGGGTCCGGTCTTCGCTCGCGGCGGTCCCGCAGACCCCGCGGCCGAGGGCGATCTCGATGCAGGCGGGCCGGCCCTGGAAGGGCCCGAGCACGAGCTTTTTCTCCCCCGCCGTCTCCTTCATCAGATAGAAGCCGGCCCAGTTGAGGTCGGGCAGGGTCTCATAGAGCAGCGCGGAGGCGTTGGCAAGGTTCGCGATTCGGTGCGGCACGCCGTCGATCAGCGCGGCGAGGCTTTGGTTAAGGAATTCGTAATCGGTCATCGTTAGGCTCCTTTTTTGATTTGCGTCTATGATAGCATACGGGAACGCGCCGCGCAAGTGAGGAAAGCTTTTTGGGCGAAAAGCCGTATTATTACACGCCCCCGCTGTTTGAAAGCGGAGAAATATGCTATAATAGCGGCAGCTTCTGAAAGGAGCCCGCCCATGGTCCCCACCGTCTGGACATTCCTTATAATCTGCCCGCTCGTCTTCCTCGCCGGATTCGTCGATTCGGTCGCCGGGGGCGGCGGCGTCATATCCCTGCCCGCATATCTTATAGCGGGGCTGCCGGTCAAGCTCGCCGCCGGCACGAACAAGCTCGCCAACGGCTGCGGCACCGCGCTCGCCGCCGTGAAGTACGCCAAAAGCGGCAACGTGGACTGGGCCTGCGCACTGCCCGCCGCGGCGATGTGCCTGGTCGGCTCGGCGCTCGGGACCTCGCTTGCGGTGTATCTCAGCGACGAGGCGCTCAAGATCATAATCCTGGCCGCGCTGCCCGCCGCCGCGCTGATACTCTTTTTTATAAGGAAGCCCGAAAACGAGCTTAAACCCGAGGCGCCGAGGAACAAGGTCATATTGGGTTCAGCCGTCATCGGCCTTATCGTCGGCTGTTACGACGGGCTCATCGGCCCCGGGACCGGCACCTTCCTTACGATGGCCTTCGCGCTCATGCTGCATTTTTCGCTGCTCAAGGCCGCCGGCTGCGCGAGGATCGCGAACCTCGCCTCCAATATCGCTTCACTCATAGTCTACCTCTCCCACGGCGACGTGCTGTTCAGCGTGGGCATACCGGCGATCGCCTGCTCGATGCTCGGTAACTATTTCGGCTCCCGCTTCGCGATAAAGGGCGGCAGCTCGCGCATCAGGCTGGTGATGTTCGCCGTGCTCGCGATACTCTTCATTAAGACCGCGCTGGAGCTCTTCGGCGTACTCAAGGTCTGATCCTCACAAAAAAACGCATTTCATCCGGCTTTGACCGTAAGATTTTCCGCGCTTATCCGTATTATTAAGTGAAAGGTACTTTTCAAAGGAGCACGGTATGGACGAACGGGAGCTGCTCGAGCTGCTGAAAACCGACCCGGAACGGGGCCTCGACGCCGCGATCCGCGCCTACGGCGCGCTGGTGCTTGCCGCCGCGCGTACGGCGCTTGCAGGCGTTGGGAACGGGGCCGACGCAGAGGAATGCGCCGCGGACGCTTTCGCGGGCTTCTTCCGAAACCTCGCTTCCTTCGATCCCTCCAAGGGTACGGTGAAGGCATATCTCTGCAGCGCGGCACGCAATAGAGCGGCAGACCTGCGGCGTCAGCGCAGGCGCGAGAAGGGGAACGTTTCACTCGACGGCGGCTTCGACACGGCGGGCGGCGCGTCTCCCGAAGCGGAGGCCGAGCGCGCCGAGACGAGGCGGGAGCTGATCGGGGCGATCGATTCGCTTTCGGAGCCGGACCGCGAGATCGTCGTTCGCAGGTACTACCTCGGCGAGCCGACGAAGAGCGTGGCCAAACGCCTCGGACTCAGCGCTGCCGCGGTCGACACCCGCGCCCACCGTGCGCTCAAAAAGCTGAAGGCATTGCTTACGGACAGGAGGTCCCTATGAAAAACGAAAACGATCTCGATTTCAAGGCCGCATTCGACGGCATGGACGCGGAGCAGACCGACAGGCTGCTTCGGGGTATAGAAACGGCGGACGCAAACGAAAGGATGCTGCGCTCGCTTAAAACAAGGACGGAAGGAAAGCTCGGGTACGGCGAAAACAGCGCCCTCCCCCGCTCCCGCGGAAACCGGCTCGCCAAAGGGCTCTCCGTGCGCGCAAAGCGCGTGGTCGCGGCGGCAGCGGCGCTCGTGTTCGTGCTGGGCGCGGTATTAGGCGGCAGCGCCTACGCGAAGGCGGCGAAGGAATATAACGAGGCGATCGGCTTCTTCAACGCCAATCAGCTGCCCACCGAGGGGCTTTCGAGAAAGGAGATCAGGGAAGTGTATCGCAGCATCAAGGTCGAGCATCTGTCCCAAAGCGGCGAGGGCATCGTCAGCGTCGGGCAGTACAGCTTCGACGTTTCCGGTATAGAGCTCAGCGGGCATCCCGCGTCCGAAACGGATTTTGCGGCGCTCTGGAAGCAGCACCGCCTCGATTCCGTGCCGGAAAGCGAGGAGGAATACACCGCCGAAACCTATGGAGGGCTGCTCAAGCTCTATGACGACGGCGTTCACTACATCAGCCGCCAGGAATACGGCGAGGGCGATTATTCCGTCGGGACGGCGATCCTTGAAAGATACAGGCGCAGCACCGAGGAATGGCAGTGCCGTACGGATTACTGCACGGTCGATGCGTTCGAGGTGTTCGACGACTGCGTGATCTCCGTCGGCAGGCGCGGGAACGACCCCGAAAACGGCATTGGCGTCATCGGAAAGTTCGACGACAGGACCGACGGCTTTTACACCGTCGGCAAGCTGCTCGATTCCAGAAGGACCTTCTCCATCCTTGAGGACGACGACCGCAACTATATCGTGTTTGCGGCGGAGGGAGGCTATGATACCAACGGCTACCGGATCTGGATGCTCCGCTTCTCCAAATACTATCTTCACCTGATCTCTGAAACGGCGATCGACTGCCCCGCCGGGTACTATCCCGTCCGCGCGGTGCGCTGCGGGACCGGATATGCGGTGCTGCTGCAGGCCGCCTTCCTGGATTGGATGAAGTCGAGCGGCGATATGGCCCGCCAGATCGTCGCGTTCATCGACGCGGAGGGCAGGCTCACGGGCACCGCTCCGGCCGCGCTCGACGCCGTCGCGAGGGAAACGCTCGAGGCCCGCGTCACAGAAGAGCTCGCTCCGGACGACCCCGCGGCGTTGCTCTCCGTCGACCTTGAGGACAGCTGCTTCGTGATCGTCGATATGCTCGAATACCGCGGCAAGCTGTATTTTTCGGGCTACGCGCTGCCGAGGGGCGGCTATACGCAGTCCGACGAGCCCAACCCGAGCAGCCATCACGACGAGATCATGCCGCTCGTTCGGCAGATGCTCGGCAGCGATCCGAGCGAGGAGGAGTTCACAGCGCTGCTCAGGGCGAATTATACGGCGCTGCTCCTGGAATACGATCCGGCGGGCGGGCAGCCGACGGCGTTTGCGCTTGAGGCGGGTGCGCTCGGCAATTCGCTTCGCGAGGATGAGAGCGGAAGGCTGGTCTGGAACATCTGCAGCCTTGGAAGGGCAGTCTACTCCCCCGCCACCAGCGCCTATACGGTCCTTGGGTATGCGTCCGTATTCGAATACCGCTTCACAGCGTCCGGCGCGGTCATCGCCGCGGATACGGGAGCGAGGACCATGTTCATGAGATGAGCGGAACGGCAGGAGAGCCGGCGCCTTTTTCAGGCGCCGGCTCTCTTTTATTGCTTAGGTTTTTTATTCTTCTTCGTCCGCTTCCGGCTCGACCGAGGTCATGCGCCGGAGCAGCACTCCCCCGTTTCTTTTGAGCCAGCCATTCCATCTGTCGTAATCCGGGAAGGCGCGGTACACCTCGCGGTAGAAGCGGTCGGAATGGTTCATCTCCTTAAGGTGGCAGAGCTCGTGCACGACCACGCTGTCGATGACCTCGGGCGGGGTCAGCATCAGAAGGCAGTTGAAGCTGAGATTGCCCTTTGCCGAGCAGCTGCCCCATTTGGTGCGCTGGCTGCGGACCGTGATCCTGCCCGGCGTCACGCCGATAAGCGGAGCGTAGTAAGAGACGCGTTCGGGAAGGTATTCCCTCGCCCTTTGGGCAAGCGCGCGCAGCTCCTCCTCGCCGAGGGCGCCCTGCCGCTCGGCCCTTATCTGCTGAGCCTCGGCTTTTTTGAGGTTCCGCTCGATCCACGCGCTGTTTTCGAGCACGAAGGCGTCGATCCGCTTCTTCGAAGCCCGCATCGGCGCGCGGACGATCAGCTCGACGCCCTTTATCTGCATCGACAGCGTCCTTCGGTCCGAACGGATGAGGGTGTATTCGATCATGGCGCGGCGGGGTCAGTCGAGCCCGAAGGGATCGAGCGTCACGAAGAAGTTCCTGCGGGCGCGGCGGACCTCCACGAGCAGGCGCAGGAGCATCTCCCAGCGCCAGCCGAGCGCGTCGGCGAGCTCGTCGGTATTGACGAGGATGACGCCCGTGGGCTCGGTGCTCTCGGTCAGCATATCGCTGAGCGCGTCGAGATTATTGCCGTACCACTCGGGAAAACCGAGCGCCTCGGCGAACGCGCGGTGCATATCCGCGGCGTTCTCTATCTTGTTTCCGTCCAGCAGAACTATCTTCATATCAGTTTCCTCCGTCGTAGATCAGGGTGAAATGCTCGTAATGGTCGCCGGTGTAGTAGATCAGGCCGTCGTTGGAGAAGACGAGGCGCTTCGCTCCGCGACTCGATTTGCCGAGCGTGCCGATATCGCACTCGTGATAGGTGCGGCCCTTCTTGGTGGGCAGCTGATGCTCGTAGTTGCCGAAATAATCGCCGCCGATGCATTTGCCGGGAGCATAGGGCTCGAGGCTTCCGCCCGTCCAGCCGAGCGCCTGCGCCTGCTTCTTGGTGATGAAGTTGGAGGGGAGATGCCCGAACAGCACCAGATAATGCGCGACCTCGAGCTTAGTGTCGTAGACGCCGTCCTCGGTGACGGGAGCGTTGGCGAAGATCTCCGCCGCCGGGGTGAGCCCGGGCGTCGGCTCCTCGGTGGGCGCCGCTGTCGGCTTTTCGGTCGGCTTCTCGGTCGGCTTATCGGTCGGGACCGCCGTCGGCAGTTCTATCGCGGGGTCGTCGGCATCCGGCCCCGACGGGTTCTCGGCCGTGGGTTCGGCGGTGGGCAGGAAAATAAGCCCCTCATCCCCCGAGGGATCCGAGGCGTTGGGCCGCAGGCAGGCCGTGAACGCGAAAACCGCGGCCAGGGCGAGCAGGAATGCGAATATGCGTTTGATCTTCATCGGTTTACCTTCCTTCGGGACGATATGCGGGGCGGGCTTTCTTCAGCATTTGGCGGCGTTTCGCTGCATTTGCTGTTTTTCGCCGTCCGCGCATAGATTTATTATACAGAAAGAAGCGGCTTCTGTCAATTTTTCAGGCAGCGCGCTTCGCGCTCTTGCATCATTTTCAAACGGTGCTATAATTATAACGTAAAACGGAGGGGAACGGATGAAGGAAACGGACGGAAAGCCTGAAAATAGGATCGCTATACTGCTGTTTGCGGTATACGGCTTTGTGATGCTGATGCTGCTGTTCGTGCTTTCGCGCGATCAGTACGACTTGACGCGCCCCTACTGGGAGCTGATACGGGAGAATCACAATTTCGTGCCGTTCTATACGGTCCGCTCGCAGCTGCGCTGCCTGTTCTCCGGCAGGCCCTCGCTGGTGCGCTACGCGATAGTCAATCTGGGCGGGAACACGCTGCTGTTCGTGCCGCTCGGGTTCTTCCTGCCGCTCTGCTTTAAAAGGCTCCGCAGGCTTTATAAGACCCTGCTTGCCGCGGCGGCTGTAATGACGGCCGTGGAGCTGGCACAGCTCTTCACGCTGCGCGGCTATGCGGATATCGACGACCTGATGCTGAACCTTTTGGGGACCGCGATCGGGTACGCGCTGTTTCGGCTGTTTTTCAAAAGGACCGAATAGACCGATAGATATGATAAGAGCTGCCGCCCTTGAAGACGACAGCTCTTTTTTCGGTTGATTTATGGTATCACAGATCGTAGTACTGCTCGAACTCCGCGGGATGCGGGATCCTGTTGATCCTTGCGGCTTCCCTGCGCTTGCGGTCGATCCAGATCTTGATCAGCCTCTCGGGGAACACGCCGCCGCGGGTGAGGTACTCGTGATCGGCCTCGAGCGCGTCCAGCGCCTCGTCGAGCGAGGTGGGCAGGCTGTCGATCTTTTTCTTCTCCTCCTCGGGCAGATCGAAGAGGTTGAAGTCGTAGGGACCCCAGCCGCAGACGGAGGGATCGATCTCGTTGATGACGCCGTCGAGACCCGCCATCAGGATCGCCGCGTAGGCGTAGTACGGGTTGCAGGTCGCGTCGGGATTGCGAAGCTCGAAGCGCTTGGCCATGGGGCTCTTGGCATATGCGGGGATGCGGATGACGGCGCTGCGGTTCGCGGTGGCGTAGCCGATGGTCACGGGAGCCTCGAAGCCGGGCACAAGGCGCTTGAAGCTGTTGGTGGAGGGGTTGGTGATGCCGCAGAGGGACTTGGCATGCTTGAGCAGACCGCCCATGAAATTGTGGGCGAGCTTGGAGAGCTGGGCATAGCCGTGCTCATCGTAGAAGAGGGGCTTGCCGTCCTTGGTGAGCAGCATATGCACGTGCATGCCGTTGCCGGCCTCGCCGACCATGGCCTTGGGCATGAAGGTGGCGGTGCAGCCGTCCTCAAACGCGGCGTTGCGGATGATGTGCTTGATGACCATCGTGTTGTCGGCCATCCTGACGACGTCGTCGAGCTCGACCTCGATCTCGAGCTGGCCGGGGCCGCCGACCTCGTGATGATGATACTTGACCTTGACGCCCCAATCGTCCATCAGCAGGCACATGCGGCTGCGGAGATTGTAGTAACGGTCCTGCGGCACCTCCATATGGTAGCCGCCGTGGTGACGGTTGGAGTAGCCGTCGCCGGTGTTCTCGGTGTTCCAATCGCCCTCTTCGGTGTCGATCTCGCAGGTGACGCGCTCGGGACGGGTGATGAAGCGGACGTCGTCGAACACGTTGAACTCGAACTCGGGCCCGATGATCATCTCGTCGGCGATGCCGCATTCCTTCATGAACTCGACCGCGCGCTTGACGACGTTGCGGGGGTACTGATCGAACGGACGGTTCTCGGGACGGGCGATGATCATCGCGTCGCCGCCCATGACGAGGGTCGGCACGTCGGAGAAGGGATCGACAGCGGCGGTGGAGAGGTCCGGAATAAAGACCATATCGCTGTTTTCGACGGGCGCATAGCCGTAGTTGGAGCCGTCGAAGCCGATGCCGTATTTCATGGTATCTTCGGTGAAGCGCTCTGCGGGGATCGTGATATGACGCCAGCGGCCGTCGATATCGGTCATTTTGAAATCGACCATCTCAATGTCGTTGTCAAGGATGAATTCCTTGGCCTGTTCAATGGTTTCAAACAGCATGGATTGCCTCCTGAGCATTGTATTTTTCGGCCTGCCTCAAGCAAAAACAGGCCTGTTTCGGTAAGTACATTTTTGCATATTAATCAAAGGAAGTCAAGCGAAAACGAATATATATTTAAATTGCGCAAAGGCCGAAAAAGGTATCAAAAATGAGCATCATTTCTCTTTCAAATTGAAAAGGACAGCGCACAGGGCGCGGGCGGTTGAGAAAGAAGGAAAGAGGGCCGTTCTTTGCAAAAACCGCGAATAAGCGCCTTTCTTTCCAGCACCTGACTAACAATGACAAAAAAGACGATTTTGTTGGTTTGTCAATGATCTGTGACAGAGTTCTTGAAAGAAAAAGAGTGCAGGTAAGGGGAGTGGAGAACGGCTTCAATATTCACTGGAAGCGCCGGCTTTTTCGAGCCCCTTCGGTGTGTGATCAAGTACTCCTTCAGGGGCTCGTCTAGATCCGCTCACTCGCGTTCGCACAGCTTCGGGCAGCGCGCCCGTCTGATTCATCCACTGGATGGACGGGCGCTTTTTTCTCGCCCCTTCGGTGTGTGATCAATGATAAAATACGGCATCCCCAAATGGGGATGCCGTATTTTATCTGGTACACCTTCAGGGGCTCGAACCCTGGACACCCTGATTAAGAGTCAGGTGCTCTACCAACTGAGCTAAAGGTGCATATGCACCGGAACCGCTTCGCTAACGCTGTTCACTTGCAGTGGGGCTCCGTAATTCAAACGCTCTCTTCAAAGCGCATAGACTATTATAGCCGGTTTTTTCGGATTGTCAACCCCCTTTTTCAAGGTTTTGCAGATATATTTTGCGGTTTTCGTCCTGCACGGCCGGTATTGACTGTGGGGCCTGCGCATAATATAATAAAGTTAAAGAAGGAGGGTATCGCTATGCTCAATTGGCTCAAGGAAAACTGGACGACGCTCGCTGTGGTGCTTGCGCTGGTCCTGATCACAGCGCTTATAATCGTCAAAATGATCCGCGACAGGAGGACCGGGCGCTCCTCCTGCGGCTGCGGATGCTCCACCTGCCCGATGAGCGGCAGCTGCCAGAGGAAGAAAACGGAATAACGATCCAAAAACGCAAAAAAGCCGCAAAGCGGCTTTTTTGATTGTTACGATCAGAACTCGACCTCGACGATATGGCCGGGGCAGCCGTTCCTGGGAACGTTGGCGCCGTTGGCTTCGTCGGTATCGATATGCATCGCAAGGGAGAACTTATCGCTGACGCGGACCACGACGTCGCCGAAGACGGTCCTGCGCTCGGGGGTGTTGACCGCGACGGAGACGACGTCCTTATCCTTGAGGCCGGCTTCCTCGGCCTGCTCGGGGGTCATGTGGATATGGCGCTTGGCGATGATCAGGCCCTGCTCGAGCATGATGCTGCCTTCGGGACCCTCGATCTCGATGGGTGCGGTGCCTTCAAGATCGCCGCTCTCGCGGATGAAGCCCTCGGCGCGGAGCGCGACGGAATCGGTCTTGGAGACCTCGACCTGGGACGCCTTGCGGACGGGCCCGAGGATGGAAACACGCTCGATCTTGCGGTCGCCGTTCTTGATGGTGACCTTTTCCTTGCTGAGGAACTGGCCGGGCTGGGAAAGGGGGCGGTCGAAGGTCAGCTCGTGACCCTCGCCGAACAGAGCCTCTACGTGCTCCTGGGTGAGATGCACATGGCGTGCGGAAACTTCAACGATGAAATCCATGGTATTTCTCCTTATGAGTTTATTGTCCGCGCGGCGGGTGCGGCCCCTCTCCGGACGGTTTCTACAGCTATTGTTTTACAACATTTGCCGCGAAAATGCAATAGCGGAGCCGAAATATAATGTGAAAGCCGCATTTTTCTTGACAAAGCGCCGCATGATGATTATGCTTGATTCATAACGGATAAGGAGGTGCGCCGTGAAGAAGGACGCCCGCACGAAAAAGCTTTTAAAGAGGCTGGCCGCGCTTCGCGGGAAGGAACGCGAAAGGCTGCCGCGCCCGGCCGTCTTCGAGGATAAGAAGAAATACCGCCGCGAACGCGAAAAGGAAAGGCTGCGCAGGTATGACGGCTGACCCTGCTTGCGTTTGAGGCGGCCGTGTGGTATTATCGTTTATAAGAGAAGTATTTCTTATAAAAGTGACGAAAGGCGGCGATGACGATGCGTGAAAGCATGGCAAAAAGGCTGTTTATCTCGACCACGGCGGACGACTGCCGCGAGGAGGCCCTTCGCTGCGGCGCGGGGCTGGAGATCGCGGATTTCTGCTGGGCGCAGAGGATCGACCGCGAGCTTGAGAAAACGGTCGCCTTCTGCCGCGAGCGCATGGAGGGGATCGAAAGAGCCGTATTCCACGCGCCGTTTGCGGAGCTGGCGCCCTGCGCGATAGACCCCAGGGCCCGGGAGCTTGCGGCGAGCCGCTACCGCCAGTCGATACGCATCGCCGAAAGGCTCGGCATAAAAAGGATAGTGATCCACGGGGGCTTTATCCCGGAGGTATACTTCCCCGAATACTTCGTTTCGGAAAGCATCGGCTTCTGGAAGCGCTTCCTGCGCGAGAACGAAGCGATGCTGACAGGAGTCGAGCTGATGCTCGAGAACGTGATGGAGCCCTCGCCCGACCTGCTGGCCGAAATAGTCGGGGAGGTCAACGATCCGCGCCTCTCGCTCTGCCTCGACGTCGGCCACGCGAACTGCGGCGTTTCGAAGGTCCCGCCGCTTGAATGGATCGCGCCGATGGCCTCCCGGCTTTCGCACGTGCATATCCACAACAACCTCGGCGAAAAGGACCTGCATTCGCCGCTCGGCGAGGGCACGGTGCCGATGGAGGAAGTGCTGCTGACGATTTCCGAAAGCTGCCCCAATGCGAGCTTTACGATAGAGAACATGCACTGCGAAGCCTCGATAAACTGGCTCTATGAAAAAGGATTCCTGTGAAATGAGAGAAGCTGAGCTTAATGAACTGATAAGGGCGATCCGTCCCGCGGACGGCGAGGCGATGAAGGCGGCCGAAGCGCGGCAGACCTCGCTCGCCAAGCCCCCGCACAGCCTTGGGAAGCTTGAGGAGATCTCGATCCGCCTTGCGGGCGTGACCGGAAGGGTCATAAACGGGCTTGAAAACTGCCGCGTGCTCGTGTTCGCGGCGGACAACGGCGTGGTGGCCGAGGGCGTGGCGATAACGCCCCAGTACGTCACTCTGCAGCAGGCGGTCAACATGACGAAGCACAGGACCGGCATGAGCGCGATCGCCTCGTATTTCGGGGACGGGATCCGCGTCTTCGACGTGGGCATCAACGCCGGGACCGTCGGCGGCGGCGTCGTCGACCGCAAGATAGCGCGCGGCACGGACGACATCATGCTCGGGCCCGCCATGAGCCGCGAAAACTGCGTTAGGGCGATCGGGATCGGCATGGAAGCCGTGAAGGAAGCCGCGCTCCATGGCGTTTCGGCCGTCGGCATCGGCGAGATGGGCATAGGCAACACCACGACCTCCGCGGCCGTGCTCGCGGCGCTCACGGGCCTGCCCGCACACGAGGTGACGGGCTATGGCAGCGGGCTGCCGAGCGGCGGGCTCGCACATAAGATCGAGGTCATCGAGCGCGCGCTCGCGGTCAACGCTCCCGACAGCGGCGACCCGATCGACGTTATCTCAAAGGTCGGCGGCTTCGACATCGCCGCAATGACCGGCGCGTTCCTCGGCGCAGCGCTTTATCGCATCCCCGCGGTCGCGGACGGGTTTATCTCGGTCGTGGCGGCGCTTGCGGCGGTGAGGCTCTGCCCCGCCGTTAAGGATCATCTGTTCCTCTCCCACGCTTCCAAGGAGCGGGGCTGCGCGGCAGTCTACGCGGAGCTCGGCCTCTCCCCCATGCTCAGTCTCGATATGCGCCTCGGCGAGGGCAGCGGCTGCCCGCTCGCATTTCAGATAATGCGCGCGGCCTGCGCCGCGATGAGCTCCATGGCGACCTTTGACGAGGCCGCGATCGACGACGGCTATCTTGAGGAGCTGCGAAAGAGCGGCTTTTGACGCCGGGAAAGGGGTTCATATGAGGCTGCTGATAACAGGCGGGAGCAAGAGCGGCAAGAGCATGCTCGCCCAGCGCATCGCGAAAGCGCATGCGCGCGGGCCGCTCATCTATTGGGCGACGATGGAACCGACCGACGGCGAGGACCTTGAAAGGATAAAAAAGCACCGGGAGGAGCGCGCAGGCTGGGGCTTTGAGACCGTGGAATGCAGCCGTATGCTCGGCAGCGCGCCGAAGCCCGACCCCGCCTCAACAGTGCTCTTCGACAGCGTGACGGCGCTGTTTACCAACGAGCTCTTCTCCGGCGAATACGGAAGGCTGCTGTTTGCCGGAGGCGATAAAAAAGCGCTTGCCTCCCGGGCGGAGGAGAGCGCGGCAAGCGGACTGCTTGCGCTTTCAGGCGGTGTTCAATGCTTTATCGCGGTCGCGGACGACGTTTTCCGCGCCGGCGACGGAAATGAGGAGCTTACCGAACTCTGGATGCGCGGCTATGCGGGGGTACTCCGGCGGCTCGCGGCCGAATTCAACGCCGTGCTCGAGGTCAGCTGCGGCGAAGCGAAGCTTATTAAAGGCGATCCGGGCATGCTTGACCCGGCGGGAGGATGAAATGAAGGCTTGGTTCTACGCGTTTTTCATGGCCTGGGGCATGTTTCTGGCGCTGCCCTGCCCCTTCCCGAAATGGGACGAAGATTCGCGAGGGCGGATGCTCGTGTGTCTGCCGCTCGTGGGCGTCATCGTCGGAGGGCTGTGGGCGCTTATTGCGTGGCTCGTCGATCTCATCCGCCTGCCCGCCCCGCTGGCCGCGCTGCTGCTTGCGGCCCTGCCCTGGGCGGTCACGGGCTTTATACATCTTGACGGCTACACCGACGTCTGTGACGCGATGCTCTCCCGCCGCCCGCTTGAGGAACGGCGAAGGATTTTGAAGGACCCCCACGCGGGCGCATTCGGCGTCATCTGCCTCGTGCTGCTGATGCTGGCGCAGTTCGCGGTCTTCCTTTCCGCAAAGAAAGCTGCCTCGGTCGACCCCGGTGCGCTTCTGACCGGGATCGGCACAGATAAACTAAGTGAAATGCTTTCAAAGCCCGCCGCGCCGTCCGTTCGGTATGGGCTGATCCCGATGCCGAAGCTCGCATTCCTGCTGTCGCTCGCGCTGATACCCGTCGCCTCCCGCGCCGCTGCGGGGCTGGCGGTACTTAAGCTCCGGCCCATGCAGACCAGCCAGTATGCCGGGATGGCCAATGCCGGGAGACCCGTGCGCGGGCATATTTTGGCGCTCATCATCATGCTGGTGCTCGTAGCCGCAGTGCCCGCGGTCCTCTTCGGGCTTTCGGGGCTCGCCCCGTCCGTGACGGCTGCGGCATACTTTCTCTTCTGCCTGATCGGCTACAAAGACCTTAAGGGCATGAACGGCGATATCTCGGGCTTTGCGCTCTCGCTCGGCGAGCTGTTCGGCGCCGCGGCGCTGGTGCTGCTGAGCGCGGGCACGCTTTGAAGGAGGACGAAATGGAGCTTATCATCGGCGGCGCGTACGCGGGCAAGCTGACGTACGCCGTGCAGAAATACGGTTTTGAGCAGAACGAGCTGTTCGACCTTGCGGTCGGTCTGCCCGGGGGCGGAGACTTTCGCTGCTTCTACCATCTTGAAGCGCTGACTAAGCGCCTTTCCGCCGAGGGAGAAAGCGCGGAGAGTATCTATGAAAAGCTATCCCCGTTCCTTGGGACCGGGGCGGTCGTGATCTCGCGCGAGATAGGCTGCGGCATAGTGCCGATGGACGCGGAGGAACGGAAGTACCGCGAAACGCACGGCAGGCTGCTGCGGCTCATCGCCGAGAGCGCCGGGAGCGTTACGAGGCTCTTTTTCGGGCTTGAAGAAAAGCTGAAATAAGGCGAACGGAGGCTATGATGAAGCTGACCTTGATCCGCCACGGGATCACCGAAGGGAATATGCGCCGCCTGTTCTACGGGAGCACCGACCTGCCGCTGCTGCCGTGCAGCGTTATGCAGCTTCAGCGCATGGCCGAGCTTGGGCACTACCCCGAGGCAGAGCATTATTACACGAGCGGGATGCTGCGCACCGAGCAGACCTTCAAGGCGCTCTACGGGGACCTTCCCCACGGCGTGCTCAGCGGCCTGCGCGAGATCGACTTCGGCGATTTCGAGATGAAGAGCTATGAGGAGCTCAAGGACACCGAGGCGTTTCAGGCGTGGATCGACGGCGACAACGAGGCGAATATCTGCCCCGGCGGCGAGAGCGGCGATCAGGTCACGGCAAGGGCGCTGCACGCGCTCGAACCGATCATCGCTCGCGGCGAGGACACGGTCATAGTCACCCACGGCGGCGTGATCGGCGGACTGATGCAGAACTGGTTCATCGCCGAAAACGGGCGCTACACCTTCACGCCCGAGCCTGGCACGGGCTATACGGTGGAGTTCAACGGAAAGATGCCCGTCAGCATGAAAAAAGTGCCGTAAATTATGTAAAACACGAAAACGGAGCCGTTTCGGGCTCCGTTCCTTTTGTTTTTTGGGGTGTTATTCGGGTTTCGGGTCGTTCTTTTCTGCCTGCGCCGCGGCCGCCCTTCTGCTGCGGACGGCGTATGCGGTCAGGATTATCGCGAGCATCGGCACGAGCACGGCAAGGCCGACGGCCAGCCAGCCGAGGCGGGTCTCCTTTATTTTCGTCATAAAGAGCGCCATAAAGAGGATCATGCCCGCGATGCCCAGCTTGCTGATCAGCGAAAACAGCTTTTCGAGGAACTCCGCGTTCGGCTTAGCGCCGATCCTGTCGCGGTAGTGCATCGAGAGCGCGCTCCCGCCGCCGATCACGACGCCGATAATACCGAAGACGATGCAGGGTATCAGCATGCGGCGTCTCCTTTCAGCCCTCTATCGCCCAGGTAAAGGCCGCGGAATCGCTCGAGGAGATGTCGTCGGGCTCGAAGCTCTCGTCGCAGCCGCCGGCGCATTCCATCTTGGCGTTCATGACCATATTGTTTCGGCCGTAGCGCGTGGGCGAGAAGACGTTGACCTCGCCCCAGTTATAGTCGATGTTGATGAGCCGGCCGAGGCGCACGCCGCTTGCGCTTGTCAAAGTCTCCGCCTTTTCGCGGGCGTTCTTCGCGGCCTTTTCGAGCAGCTCCTGCTTGAGCGCGCTCGGGTTCTTGACCGTGAAGGCGACGTTGAGGTCGGGATTGGTCTCGGAGCTTGCGACGGCCTCGAACGCCGCGGTGATCTTTTCGTTGTCGAGCGGGAAGGTCAGCTTGAGCTGCCTGTCGACCTGATAGCCGCCGAACACGCTGCGGTAGATGCCGCGCTCGTCCGGCTCGCTGTCGTAGACGGTGTTAACGGAGAAATCGAGGGTCTTGAGGTCCTTGCGCTTGAAGCCGCGCTTCTCCAGCTCGCTGCTGATCGCTTCGATCATTTCGCTGCCGCGCTCCATCGCCTTTGCATAGTCCTTGTCCTTGGCGTGGATATGCATCGAGAGCACGACCTGATCGGGCCTGGTCTTGGCGGTGCCGACGCCGCGCACGGTGATTATTCTTTCCATATTAGCTCCTTTCGGCTTTCGCCCTTGTGGATTTGCCTATATTATACCACAATTCAGCGCGCCGTGCCACAGCGCCGATACAAAAGGAAAATGCCGGCATTTTACCGGCACTCTCCAAAGGAGTAAAGAACACGAAGATCCGTTATTGATCACTTAAGCTCAGGCGTCTTCCCCGCCCGTTTCCGCGGCCTCGGCCTGTTTCTTATGCTTTTTGACCGTGTGCGCGATCAGCGCGGCCGCCGCCGCGAGCACGAGCGCTCCGCCGGCGCCGATGGCGATAAGCAGGGGTGCGGAGAGGCCCTTTGAAGGCTGGGCGGTTTCGTCCTCACCCTCGTTACCGGTCCCGCTTTCGCTGCCGGGACGAACGCCGGTGCCTATTTCGGGCATTCCGTTCACGCCGCCGGGCATGCCGGGCATGCCGCCCGTGCCGGTCGCTTCGGAGGTCGCCTCCGCCGAGGCCGCCTCGCTGCCGTTGATCAGTAGCTTGTAGGACGAGCCGTCGGTAAGCGCCGAGGAGCTGAACAGCACCCAGCTCGCCGCGCGCTTCGCCGTGGCAGAGATCAATTCTGCGCCGGTTTCGTCGACCACGGTCAGCGTGTCGCCCGCGGAGATCGAGATCGAAGCGCCCGCGGCCGTGCCCTGGGAGGAGCTGAGGTGGGTCACGCCGTCGCCCTCGGGAAGCGTGCCGCCGCTCTCACCGTCCGGCGGAGTCATGCCGTCGGGCGGAGTCATGCCGCCGCCGCCGTCGGGAGGGGTCATGCCGCTGCCGGGATTGAAGCCGCCCTGACCGCCGGGATTGAAACCGCCCTGGCCGCCCTGACTGAAGCCGCCATGACCGCCGGGATTGAAGCCGCCCTGGCCTACGGGATTGAAACCGCCGATGCCGCTCTGACCGAAGATCACGCAGGTCTGGCCGCTGCTCGAGGAGGCCTCGGCCATGCCGCTCGAGCCGATCGCGAGCACGGTGCCGCCGGTGATTGCCATGCCGGTCTGGCTGTCGAGGGCGGAATTGTCGCCTCGCGAGGAAGCGAATACCGTTACGGTGCCGCCGCTGATAGTGAGCGTGCCGTTCGAATCGATGCCGTCGCCCTGTTCGGCGTCGACATAGACGCTGCCGCCGCTGATATCGACTTTGAAGGAATACCCGGAAAGGTCGCT
Source organism: Bacillota bacterium (assembly GCA_016282255.1). Lineage (GTDB taxonomy): Bacteria > Bacillota > Clostridia > Christensenellales > CAG-138 > PeH17. Next base: position 43,964 of record JAEEKE010000089.1, on the reverse strand, counting down.
GTTGGCGGCGTTGATGCCGTCGTCGGAGGCGCTGATCCTTATATCGCCGGAAAAGATGTTAACCTCGGCGGCCTCGATGCCCTCGGTACAGGAGGAGATAACTATCGTGGGGCCCTCCGTGCCCTCGGCGCCGATATTGAGGATAAGGTCGGATTTGATCGCGTCGTCCGCCGCCGAGACCGTGATATTGCCGGAGAGGAGCTCGAGCAGGCTGTCGGCCTTAAGGCCGTCGTTGACGGAGGCGGTGATATTGAGCGTCAGCTCGGTGACGGTGAGGCTAGCCTTCACGGTCCCGGAGGCTTCCTCGGTCAGATCCGCGCCGCCCTTGATGCCGTTCTTGCCGTTGGCGATGATATTGAGGGTGCCGGCGCCCGCGAGGGTCACGCTGCTGCCGTCCTTGCATTTGATGACGGCGTTCTCGGCATTCTCATTGTCGGTATGAGTCTCGTCGTTGTTGAGTTCGGTGTCGGAAAGCGTGTTTACGGTGCCCTCGGCCGCTATGATCACGACCTCGGAGCCCTTGTTGCAGCTGACGGGAGCGGTGTTTTGAGAGGTAAGCTCAAGGCCGCTGAGCACGAGATAGACGGCTTTCGTGCCCTTTTTGACGGTTATGCTGCCGTCATTGCAGCTGCCGGTGAAGATATAGGTACCGCTCTCCTCGATCTTGACGGCCGTGCCGTCGATTGAATAGCCGCCCTGCCCGGAGGCGGTGACGCCGGTGCCCGAGAAAGTGAAGGTCACGGCGTTTTCAGGATCGGCTCCGCTTGCCGCCGAGGCGGAAGCTCCTGTCGTTTCGGCCAGTGCGGTCATACCGGTGAAGGGGAGCGCCGCGAGAAGCAAGGCAAGCACCGCCGCACAGAGTTTTTTTATCACAAAGCGTTTCATATCGTATTTCATGAAAAGGACCTCCTTTATTCGCGGTCCGGAAGCGGTACCTACTCCCGCCGCATTGTTTTCTTTGCCTGCTATTTTAGCGTTTTTTCTTAAAAGGATTTGAAACCTCAAAATTATTTTTTTCAGATTATTTTCAGCAAAGCGGGCTATATTATGCTATAATCGAAGGGAAAAGAACGGTTTTGAGGCTTTTCTCACTCAGGAGGAGCGAAAAATGCAGATTTTGGTCGTTGAAGACGAGGTCTCCCTCGCGAACGCGCTTAAAAAGATACTCGAGCAGCAGGGCTATTTCGTTGACTGCGTGCACGACGGGCTGAACGCGGTCGACTACGCGAAGGGCCTCGATTATAACCTTATAATACTCGACGTGATGCTGCCCAAGCTGGATGGCTTTGAGGTCATACGGATACTGAGGAAGGACGGCGTAAGCACGCCCGTGCTGATGCTGACCGCGCGCACCTCGACCGCCGACAAGGTGGCCGGCCTCAACGGCGGCGCGGACGACTATATGACCAAGCCCTTTGCCGCGGAGGAGCTGCTTGCGCGCGTCAACGCGCTGACGAGGCGGCGCGGGGAGCTGATAATCAACACGGTGGACTACGGCGATTTGAGCCTCGACCTCTCCTCCGCGGTGCTGACCTCGGGCGAAAGGACCGTGCAGCTGAGCCACAAGGAGTTTGAGGTGCTCAAGACCTTCCTCTCGAACCCGACCATGACAGTGCCTACCGAGACGCTGCTGATCAACGGTTGGGGCATGGATTCCGAGGCGACCGACAACAACGTGGAGGTCTACGTTTCGTTTATAAGAAAGAAGCTGAAATACCTCAATTCCCGCGTATCCATTAAGAAGATACAGAAGATAGGCTACCGACTGGAGGTCCTTGAATGAGCGAATACCGCCGCCGTTTCGTGCTCTATACCATGCTTTTGATAGGCGTCGTGCTCATCATCGCCTTCGCCGCGCTCGCGATCTATATGTATCGCAGCCAGCTGAGCGAGCTTGAAAAGACGATGAGCCTGGTCGTCGAGCCGCTGGATATGCCCTCCGGCCCCGGCAATCGCCCCCAGCAGGGCGACGACCGGCCCCCATCCCCCGGCGGCGACGGCGGCGAGCACGGCGAGCCGCCCGATGGCGAACCGCCGGAAGGCGACAGGCCCGGGCGCAGAGCCTCCGACGAGGGCATACTGACGGTGTTTTATAAGCCTGCGACCGATGAGATAAGCATGATCTCGAGCCGGCTGACGATCGACGAGGAGACGGTCCGCTCGGCGGTCGAGGCCATAGTTGCAAACGGAGGCGGCTTCGGCAGGCTGAAGGAGCAGCGGCTCTTCTATCGCTGCGAGAACAATCTGCAGGGCGGAGGCGGGAATTCCGTCTATAAGATCGCGCTTGCCGACGCCTCCTACATCACCTCCCGCACGGTGCGCAGCCTGCTGCTGCTCGCGGCCGTATTCGCGGCGGTCATGGGGCTGCTGTTCGCGGTGAGCCTGAGGCTCTCTAAGCTGGCCGCAAAGCCGATGGAGGACGCGATGAGGATGGAGCGGCAGTTCGTGCAGGACCTTTCGCACGACCTTAAGACCCCGGTCACGGTGGTGCTTGCCAACAACAGCATTCTGCGCTCGAATCCCGAAGCGCGCGTGGGCGAGCAGGAACAGTGGATCGCCAGCACCGACAGCGCCTGCCGGGACATGATGGAACTGGTGAACAGCATGCTGACGCTCTCCCAGCTCGATTCCGACAGCGAAAAGCGGTCACAGAGCCGCGCCGCAGCCCCGCTCTCCCCCGTGGATCTCTCCGAGGCCGCCGAAAAAAGCGTGCTGCAGATGGAATCCGTCGCCTACGACCGCGGCGTCACGCTCGAGAGCGATATCCCCGCAGGGCTGCTCGCCCGGACCACCGAGCAAGGCGCTGAGAAGATCGCGAGCGGTCTTATCGAGAACGCGCTCAAATACGAGCCCGACGGAGGAAAGGTCGCCGTTTCACTTAAGCGGAGCCCCAAGAACCGCCGCAGACTGCTGCTGACGGTGCAGAACTTCGGAAGCTTCATCGAGCCCGAGGACCTGCCGCATATCTTCGAAAGGTTCTACCGGGGCGACAAGGCGCGCAGCGAGCAGGGGCACGGCCTCGGCCTGCCGATACTCAAGCGCACCGCAGAGCTGGCCGAAGCCGAGCTCACGGTCTCGAGCAGCCGCGAAAACGGCACCGTGTTCACGGCGGCGTTCGATTCGGCGGAATGACCCTAATAAAACACAAAGCGACGCGTCCTTTCTAAGGCGCTTCGCTTTTTCTTCGCTCCGGCTATGGATTTTCAAGACGATTTGGTTTATAATTCAGGTAAGAAAAAACCCGCAAAGGAGAATACCATGGATACTTTGGAAAGAGTCGTTGAATTCCTCGACAAAGCGCGCACCTATTACCTTGCCACCTGCGACGGCGACAAGCCGCGCGTGCGCCCCTTCGGCACCGCGCTTGCCTATAACGGGCGGCTCTACATCCAGACCGGCAAGGTCAAGGACGTTTCCAAGCAGCTGGCGGCCAACCCGAATGCGGAGCTCTGCGCCTTCATCGACGGCACATGGCTGCGCCTCAGCGGCGAGCTGGTCAACGACGACGACCGCGAGGTCAAGGTCGCGATGCTCGAGAAGATGCCCTCGCTTAAAAGGATGTACAGCCCCGACGACGGGAATACGCAGGTGCTGTATTTCAAAAACACAAAGGCCGTGTTCTATTCCTTCGGCGCGGCGCCCGAGACCCTCGAGTTCTGAAGGCGCCCCGCCAGGGCGAAGCAAATGGAGAATAATTCAGGAAACGCGAAAAAAGAGTTTTGGCGCGCGGTGAAGTTCGTGCTCTTTTCGGCGAGCGCCGGGCTCATTCAGGCGGGCACCATATTCCTGCTGGAGAGCTTTACGCCGCTGCCGAGTTGGGCCTGCTACCTCTGCGGCCTGGTGCTCTCGGTGCTGTGGAACTTCACGCTCAACCGGAAGTTCACCTTCAAATCCGCCGCGAACGTACCGATCGCGATGCTCAAGGTGGCCTGCTATTACGCCGTCTTCACGCCGCTTTCGACGCTCGGCGTTAGGTACCTGACCGAGACCTGTGGCTGGCAGCCCTTCTTCGCCGACGCGCTCGCGATGCTCACCAATCTCGTGACCGAATTCCTGTTTCAAAGGTTCGTCGTGTTCGGAAAGAGCATAGATACTGCGGAGAAACGGCGCTGAACCGCCCGTATCCGCGTGTTTTGCATGCAAACGCACCCCCTTGGCAGCAAGAGGGTGCGTTCTTTTATTAGGTCAGTCAAGGCAGGCCTCGAAGATCTCGACGATATCCGCGTCCGTCAGCGGAACGAACGATCTTGAGAGACGGCCGCCGAGGTTCGCGTGCGCGGCCATGGCTTCAAAATGCTCCGTGCCGATGCCGAGCTCGGAAAGCGTCATCGGGATGCCGGACTCGCGGAAGAAGGCTTCGAGCTTATCGATGCCCGCGAGGGCAAGCTCGGTCTCATCCTCGCCGTCGAGGCCCCAGACGTTCTTTGCGAAGCGGACGAAGCGCCAGGCGCAGCCGGGATCCTTCTTGAGGATATGCCGCATCCAGCGCGGGGTAAGTATCGCAAGGCCGACGCCGTGGGTGATATCGTAATAGGCGGAGAGCTCGTGCTCCATCGCGTGGCAGGGCCAACCGGAGGACTGCTTGCCGTAGGAGGGTATGCCGGAGCAGGCGATCGAGGAGATAGACATAAGGTTCGCGCGGGCGGAGTAGTTATCCGGCTCGGCGAGCGCTATGGGCAGGTTCTTTATCGCGGTCCTGAAGATCGTTTCACAGATGCCGTCGGCAAGGTCGCTGTCCGGCGTGCGGGAAAAATACTCCTCGCAGGTGTGGCTGATGATATCCGCCGTGCCCGCCGCGGTCTGGTACTTCGAAACGGTGAAGGTGTAGGTCGGGTCGCAGATGGACGCCGCGGGGAAGGTGTAGCTGTTGCCGAGCTTTTGGTTGATCTTCATGTTGGAGATGACGCCGCCGCCGTCGTATTCGGAGCCGGTGGCGCTGAGGGTGAGGATGTCGACGAGCGGGAGCGCCTTGAGGATGCCGTGGCGGCCTGCGACCATCTGCCAGAGATCGTCGCCCTCGTAGTAGACGCCCGCGGCGATCGCCTTTGCGCAGTCGATGGTGGAACCGCCGCCGACAGCGAGGATCACGTCTATACCGTGCTCCTTGCAGAGCTTTACGCCGCGCTCGACGGATTCGATGCGCGGATTGGGTTCGATGCCGCCGCATTCGACGACGGTGAAGCCCTCGTCCGAGAGGATGTCCATCACCTGGTCATAGAGGCCGGTCTTCTTGATGGAGCCGCCGCCGTATGCCAGCAGGACCTTCCTGCCGAAGGGACGCAGGATCTCTGCAAGCTTTGCGATCTGCCCCTTGCCGAAATAGAGCTTCGTGGGAATGGTGTGGGAATAGTTAAGCATACGGTACCTCCGTTAAGTTGATCGAATTCGGGCAGATCGGATTCTGCGGTTTCAGTATATCATGTTTTGGAAAGGGAATCAATTGCGAACCGCGAACGGAGTGAGCCGGAGTGCGCCGCGCGCCGCGCCGCGATATGCGACAGAATGAGTGAGCTTTCGAGTCTGCGAGGAAGCGAAGGATATGGAGTCCGCATAAAAATGAGGAAACCGCAAAAGAGTGGCAGCGACTGCGAACCGTCGTGAGCGCGCTTGCAAGCGAACAGGTGAGCCGAGCGAGGTCTTTTGCGGAGAGGAGGAGCGACGGAATGAGTGAGCTTTCGAGCCTGCGAGGAAGCGAAGGATATGGAGTCCGCGACGACGAGGTGATGGGACTCGTTTTGCGCGTATCGGGTCTCGAAGCCGGCTCAATCCGCCGGCTTCTCGCCCTGCGACGCAAAACCCGGCCCTGCGAAAGGCAACACTGTTGCCTTTCGCGACGGGCTTCGAGTCTCTTCATTGGAAGCAAATCAGAGGGGGAGGCAGAGCCGGTGATGGGACTCATTTTTCGCATATCGGGTCTCGTGCTCGCTCACTCCGCTTCGCACTCGCCCTATTCGAAAAAAACCGGCCGCTAAAATCGCAACACTGTTGCGATTCTTAACGCGGCTTCGAGTCCCTTCATTGGAAGCAAATCAGAGGGGAGGCAGAGCCGGTGATGGGACTCATTTTTCGCATATCGGGTCTCGTGCTCGCTCACTCCGCTTCGCACTCGCCCTATGCGAAAAATCCGGCCGCTAAAATCGCAACACTGTTGCGATTTTTAACGCGGCTTCGAGTCCCTTCATTGGAAGCAAATGGGAGAGGGGGCGGATGCCCCCTCTCCCATTTGGTGCCGGTGATGGGACTCGAACCCATACGGTGTTGCCACCAGCGGATTTTGAGTCCGCCACGTCTGCCAATTCCATCACACCGGCGCAGTATTTCGGAATGGAGATTATTTTAGCACATCATTTTGCCAAATGCAACGGGTAAAACGGGCAAAAAAGCGATATATCTGCGGCCTGAAGGAACGGGCTTTATGGCAAGTCCGTGCGGAGGGGCGCTTCTTTATCAAAAAGTCGGCCGGCGGTATTCCCATTTTCCGTTTTTTTGTTTATAATAGAAGGAGCGGCCGACCGGGCCGCATTCTGTGGAATACTTTTCGGAGGCAGCAATATGAAATACGAACGCATCCTTCTCAAGATCAGCGGCGAGGTCCTCTCCGGCAAATCGCCCATCGATTTCGACAACGTGACCGCGGCGGCGGAGCATATAAAGGCTCTGCACGACAACGGCTGCAAGCTCGGCGTGGTGGTCGGAGGCGGCAATATCTGGCGCGGCCGCAGCAGCGGCTCCATGGAGCGCAACCGTGCCGACAACATCGGCATGCTGGCGACCGCCTGCAACTCGCTCGCGCTCGAACAGGCGCTCGTCGACCTCGGCGTGCCCGTGCGCGTGCTCTCCGCCGTTTCGATGGATACCTTTATGGACAGCTACTCCGCGCGCGAGGCGAACCGCTCGATCGACGAGGGTACGGTCGTGATCTTCGCCTGCGGCACCGGCTCGCCATTCTTCACCACCGACACGGCCGCCGCCCTTCGCGCGGCGCAGATCCATGCGGACGCGATGCTGCTTGCCAAGAACGTGGACGGCATCTACACCGCCGACCCGACCAAGGACCCGACCGCGAAGCGCTATGCCCGCATCGGCTACGACGAGGTCATCGCACGCGATCTCAAGGCCACCGACATCACCGCGATCTGCTTCGCCCGCGAGAATCATCTGCCCCTGCTGCTGTTCGCAATGCGCTCGAGCGAGAACTTCGTTGCGGCGGCAAACGGCATCAACGTGGGCACCGTGGTGGACGATAAGCCCGGATTCGAGTACGCGGAATGACCATAGAAAACGGTACCGTTCGCCTCGGCGAGCTTGACGAGAGCAATTTCCTCGACGCCTGCTCCCTGTCCGTTTCCGACGAACAGCGCGCCTTTGTTTCTTCCCCGGTCGGCATCATTGCGCGCGGCTACGTTTACCGCGGCTGCGGCGCGAGGGTCTTCACCGTGCTGCTCGACGAAAGGATCGTCGGGCTGGCGCTCGTGCGCGAATTCACCGACGAGCCCCTCGGCTACGATCTGCAGCAGTTCATGATCGACAAAAGCTTTCAGAACAGGGGCGTCGGCAGCGCCGCGCTCGCGCTTTTGCTCGATGAGCTGCGCCGCGAGGGGAGATACGATCACGTTGAGGTCTGCGTCAAGGAAAAGGACGCCGCCGCGCTGCACGTCTACCGAAGGGCGGGGTTTTCGGGCAGCGGCTATATCGACCCCGACTGCCCGGACTGCGTCAATCTTATCCTCCGTTTTGATGAGGAGTCCGAATAATGGAAAAGGAATTCACTCTTTTTATAAACTTACGCGAATACCGGCAGGGCGTGAATGAGGACGGCTCCCCCGCCCTCGGCGACCTGACCGACAATTTCTACTGCATCCGTCCCGAGAACGCCGAAATGACCGGGGATATGCTGTTCCTCGGCTACATCGAGGAGGACGGCGAGCGCACCGGCGTGCGCCTGCTCTGCGACCCCGGCTTCGTCAGCGACGGCACGGGGCCCCTCGTGGCCGAGCTGCGCGTCGGCGGCAAGTATAAGTTCGCCCATACCGACCGCAATTCGGATGGCCCCGGCGTCAGCAGGATCCGCGGCTATAATCTGCGGCTCTACGAGAGCGACGGGCATCATCACGAGCATGAGCACGCGCATGAGCATGGCCATGAGCATGAGTTAGACGGATGCGCCGAATGCGAGAGCGGGGACTGCGCCGACTGCGGCATGAACCGCTGAAGCGGCGGTTTTTCCGAACGAAAGGAGCGCCGACTTTGGCAAGCACTTTGACGAAAGAGGACAGGGAAGCGCTGAAAAAGAGCGCCGAAAGCAGGCAGATCCGCTGCCTCTATCACTATACCCGCATCTCCAACCTGCCGACGATCCTTGAAAACGGCCTCTGCTCGCTGACCGAGCTCAGGTGCCGGAGCATCAGCTACACGGCCAACGACATGGACCGGCTCGATAACCAGCCCCAATCGATCAGCGTTTCGGTCGGGTTCCCGAACTACCTCACCTTCTATACCAAGCGCAGAGAGAGCGGGGTCGATTTCGCGATCCTCGCGCTCCGGCCGGACCTGCTCTGGGAGCTCGACGCCGCGTTCAACCGGAGCAACGCGGCAAGCTCGGAGATGGCCGCAATGCCGATCGGGGAACGCAAAACGCTTCAGGCCTTCGGCTCCATGTTCGGCGACCTAAACGAGGTAGAGCGCGATAAGCTCCGGCTGCGCCCCTATTATACGACCGACCCGCAGGCCGAGCTGCTCGTTTTCGAGAGGATCGACCCGGGCTACATCATGTTCGTCAACGTCGAGAACGAGGAGGTCAAATCGGAGGTCGAGAAAATGCTTGCCGGGAAGCCCTATTCACGGAAGGTCTCGGTGTATCCGGACCTGTTTAGGCCCCGGTCCGACTGGCGCTTCTGGGCGGAGCGGCGCGATAAAGGAGACTGATATGGCGTCAAGACCCGTGTTCATCGCTTTGCCCGACCGGCGCTGCTTCACTGACGAGAGCGTGGAGTTCCCCTATTACGGCGGGTTCGCGCTTTCGCAGAAGCAGAAATGCATCGGCAGCCTTCACGCCGCGTTTATTGGGCTCCACCCGGACCTTCGCGTGCTTGAGATATCCAGCGCCTCGCCCCTGCCGCTCGGCGTTTCACTAAGCGCCTTCAACCTTATGATAGAGACGAAGAAGGCGGCGTTCAGCGTGGAGACCGCGTACCAGGCCTCCAAGGTCTTCGAAAACGGAGGGCCCTACGGCGATATCCTCGCCCTCTCCTCCCGCGACGCCAAGCGCGACCCGAGGCTCAATACCAGCGGAGCGCTCGTGGGCTTTTCGTATTTTCAGCGGAGCTTCCCGCTCGTGCCGCGCTCGTTCTTCTACAACTGGCTCTATATAAACGCGCTTATGACGCACCCGGAGCTTGCAGAGGCCGTGCTCGATTTCGACGCCTTCACCGATATCTCGTTCAACCCCGCGCGCTCGGTAAGCTGCCAGGCGCAGGCGGCGGCGGTCTTCGTTTCGCTCTCGAGGCGGGGGCTCGCGACCGGCGAGCTGAAGGACCCCGAGGCGTTCCTCGCAGCGGTCTACGGCGGCGGGAACGGTTCAAGGCCCGAAAAAACGGAGCCGTGGCAGCAGACCTCGATGTTTCAGCCGTAAAAAGGCAACCAACCGGCCCCTTCCTGCGTTATTTATTCGGAAGGCCGAAAGCGCGTTTCCCGAAGGTTTCAGCGGTTGACAAAAACGGCCGCATACATTAAAATAATATGGTTAGATCATCTAAAAAGGAGGATCAGATATGGATACTATCGAACTTGCACAGGATAAAATGAACAAGACCATCGCCGTTCTCAACCGCGATCTCGGCACCCTTCGCGCGGGCCGCGCCAACCCGAAGCTGCTTGACAGGATCATGGTGGATTATTACGGCACCCCCACCCCCATCAACCAGATGGGCACCATCAGTTCCCCCGAACCGCGCCTGCTCGTGATCTCCCTTTGGGACGCTTCCATGATAAGCGCCGCCGAGAAGGCCATCCAGAAGTCCGACCTGGGCATCAACCCCTCCAACGACGGCAAGCTGATCCGCCTTATCTTCCCCGAGCTCACCGAGGAGAGGCGCAGGGAGCTGGTCAAGATCGTGCGCAAGAAGGCCGAGGAGAGCAAGGTCGCCATCCGCTCGATCCGCCGCGAGGCCAACGAGACCATCAAGAAGGACTGCAAGGACGGCACCATCACCGAGGACGATCAGAAGCGCATGGAGGAGAAGGCTCAGAAGGCCACCGACAACGCCATCAAGGAGATCGACCGCATCGCTTCCGAAAAAGAGAAGGAGCTGCTCGCGGTTTGACGAACGTTCTCGGATTGCCGCTCGATATCGCCGTTGCCCGGCTCGAAGAGGAGGGTTACTCCGTCGAGACCGCTGAAGTGCGCTCGCTCAAGGGCGTTGAGGACGGCGACGCGCAGCGCGTGATCAGGCAGGCTGCCGACAAGGACCGCGAGAACACCGTCCGGCTCGTTTGGGCACGGTTCAGGACCGCGGTCGAGACCGTTTAGCTTTTTATACGCCCGGCACTTTCGTTTCGGGCGTATTGCCTTATTTTGAGCGCGGCTTTTCTGCGCCCGAGATCAACAGAAGGGTTTCCTATGATCAAGATCTATCCCAGGTTTTCCGAAGAAGAGATCCGCGCGCTCGGGCTCGAGGGCGCCATGCCGAAGCACGTCGGCCTCATCATGGACGGCAACGGCCGCTGGGCCAAGAAGCGGCTGCTGCCCCGCAGCGCCGGCCACCGCGCCGGCATGGAGGCGATGAAGGCCGCCGTCAGGTTCTCGCACTCCATCGGCGTTGAAGCGCTGACGGTGTACGCCTTCTCCACCGAGAACTGGAAGCGCCCGCAGACGGAGGTCGACGCGCTGTTCGCCCTGCTTTCCGAGTATTTCTATAAGGATATCGACGAGCTGGACGCGAACAACGTCCGGATGATCGTCATCGGGGATCTCGGCCGCCTCGCCCCGCGCATGCGCGGCCTGCTTGAGACCGCGATGGAGCGCACGAAGGACAACACCGGCCTTGTGTTCAACGTGGCCATCAACTACGGCGGGCGCGCCGAGATAGTGCACGCGGTGCGCGAGCTGATCGAGGGCGGCGCAAAGGCCGAGGACGTGACCGAGGAAGCGATCTCCGCTCATCTCTACACCCGTTCGCAGCCCGATCCGGACGTCATCATCCGGACCGCGGGCGAACAGCGGCTTTCCAACTTTTTACTTTGGCAGGCGGCGTATTCGGAATTCGTGTTCACCCCCGTGCTCTTCCCGGATTTCGACGAAAAGGCCTATACGGACTGCATAAAGGAGTTCATGGGCCGCACCCGCAGGTTCGGCAAGGTGCTTTAAGCAGCGCGCCGGTCAATAAACAGGAGAAATACTTTATGAAGGATCTGCCTCTGCGCACAGGAGTCGCCCTGCTTTTGCTCGGCCTGCTTGCGCTCGTTCTTGTTTTCGGAGGCTGGGTACAGTGCATAGTGCTGGGCCTCTTCGCGGCGCTCGCCGTGTTCGAGATGCGCGCTGTTTTCCGCGCCAAGGGCATGGAGCCCTTCGTGATCCCGCAGACGGTGCTCGGCGCCGTGATGTTCGCGGTGCTCTATAAGCTCGGCACGACCTGGCTCTTCTGCGCGTTCACGCTCGCGTTCCTCGCGATCGCGATCGAGCGCATCATCAATAAAAAACGCACCAACGAGGACCTCGTTGCCGCGATCCTTATCCTTGCCTATCCGATCGCTCCCCTTTCATTCTTCGGCCTCATCGGTTTCGATATGCAGGGACTAACAAGGCTTGCGCTGCTGACGATCTTCGTTTCGGTCATTATGTCCGACAACACGGCGTACATGGTCGGCTCGCTCTTCGGCAAGCACAAGCTCTCCCCCGTCATCAGCCCCAACAAGACCGTTGAGGGCGGCGTCGCGGGGCTCATCGGCGGCGCGGTCGGCGGCGTTATCGTGTATTTCGCGCAGTTCCTCTGGATGAAGGGGAACACCGTTTCGCTGCCTGCGCTGATCGTCATCTGCTTCACCGCCGGGCTCATCGGCCAGTTCGGGGACCTGTTCGCCTCCACCTTCAAGCGCTGGGCCGGCATCAAGGATTTCGGCAAGATCTTCCCCGGCCACGGCGGCATCATCGACAGGCTCGATTCCGCGCTCTTCGCCGCGCCCGTGATCTATTTCGCATTCATACTGCTCGTATGCCTCGGCAGAATAACGGGTTTCCCTTCGCTTTAAGCAGTCTGATCCCGTAAAGGAGATGAAAACATGCCCGTAAGGATCGCCGTTTTGGGTTCGACCGGTTCCATCGGCACCCAGGCGCTCAGCGTTGCGCGCCTTCATAAGGACAGGATATGCGTCGTCGCGCTCGCCGCGAACAGCAATATCGAGCTCGTTTCAAAGCAGATAGAGGAGTTTCGGCCTCAGTACGTCGGCATCGGCAGCGATGAAGCGGCGCAGGAGCTTGCTTCGCGCCACAGGGAAGTGCGCATAATACCGAAGGTCGGGCTCAGCCTGATCCCCGCTCTTCCTGAGGTCGATATCATAGTCAACGGCGTCAGCGGCTTTAATGGGCTCTTCCCCCTGCTTGCGGCGCTCAAGGCCGGCAAGACGGTCGCCCTTGCGAACAAGGAGAGCATCGTCTGCGCGCACGGCATCGTCGATAAATATCTGTCCGAATACGGCGGAAGAATAATCCCCGTGGACAGCGAGCAGAGCGCGCTCTTCCAATGCCTTGCGGCCGGACGGCGCGAGGACGTCAAGCGCCTTATCCTGACCGCTTCGGGCGGCATGTTCCGCAATTTTTCGAAGGAACAGCTTTCCGCCGTCACGCCCGAGATGGCGCTGCGCCACCCGACGTGGAACATGGGCAGAAAGATCACCGTGGATTCCTCCTCGCTCTTCAACAAGGGCCTTGAGATAATGGAGGCGGGCTGGCTGTTCGGCTTCGGGCCGGACGAGGTGAGCGTATTCATCCACCCGCAGTCGATCGTGCATTCGATGGTGGAATTCGTCGACGGCTCGGTCGTGGCGCAGCTCGCAAAGCCCGATATGCGCCTTGCGATACAGTACGCGATCACCTACCCCGAGCGCATCCCCTCCTCTATTGAGGGCGCGGGGCCGGCGGCGTTTTCGGGGCTGGAGTTCTTTGAGCCCGATACCGACCGTTTCCCGGCGATAAGGCTCGCCTACGAGGCGTTCCGCGAGGGCAAATGCCTGCCGATCGCCTACAATGCCGCAAACGAGGTCGCCGTGGAGCGCTTCCTTAAGGGCGATATCGCGTTTACCGACATCGCCTCCGTCGTCGAAAACACGATGGAGCATATGCCGCGGGGGCGGGTCGACACGGTCGAAGGGATCATCTTCCTCGATGAGGAGGCGCGAAGGCTCGCGCGGGAATGGAAAGCCTGAACCCTGAGAAAGGAAAGAAATGGTAACCTTATTATACGTTTTTCTTGCGATACTGATACTGGAGCTGCTGATCTTCGTGCACGAGCTCGGGCATTTCACCGCGGGCAAGCTGCTCGGCTTCCGCGTGCTCGGGTTCTGGCTCGGCTTCGGCCCGGCCCTGTTCAAATTCAAAAAGGGCGAGACCGAATACGCGCTGCGCGCGATACCGTTCGGCGGCGCGTGCCAGTTCGACGGCGAGGATGAGGACGCCCGGAACGACCCCCGCCGCTTCAACGCGCACCCCGTCTGGAAGCGCATGATCGTTATCTTCGCGGGACCGCTGATGAACATCATTACCGCGTTCATCATCGCGTTCTTCATCTTCCTCTGCACGCCCCAGCCGGTCTACGCGACAAACAGCGCCGGCTATCAGGTGCCGGTCATCGCGTCCGTGTCGGCCGACGGCGCGGCGAAGCGCGCAGGACTGCTCGAGGGCGACGTGCTGCTCGCCATCAACGGCGAAACGCCCGTGCCCAAGGACGGCGAGAGCATCTACGACGCGTTCGTGGCGGCCATAGCGGGCTCCGGCGCCGACATGACCGTTACGATCGAAAGGAACGGCGAAACGCTTACGGTAGCCGTTGAGGGCGCGTACAACGAGGCGTTCGGCAAATCGCAGCTCGGCATATCGATCAGCGGGCTCGTGGATCACTACGTCCGCCACGGCTTCTTCGAGAGCTTCGGCGGCGCGGGACGCTATCTTTGGACGATCGTTAAGGGCACGGCGCAGGCGCTCGGCAGCATCTTCAAGAACGGCATCCATCAGGGGGATATCTCCGGCGTGGTCGGCACGGTCGGCATCATGGTGGACGTGGCGCGCGACAACACGGTCAACCTTGTGTACATCGCCTGCATCCTTTCGCTGAGCCTCGGCCTCTTCAACCTGATCCCCTTCCCCGCGCTCGACGGCGGCAGGCTGCTGTTCCTGCTCATAGAGGCGATCATCGGCCGCCCGCTCAACCGCAAGGTGGAGGCCATAGTCAACGGCGTGGGCTTTGCGCTGCTGTTTGGGCTGATGATCTTCGTGACGATAAACGATATCATTGGAATGCTGCACTGACGGGAAAGCAATCTGAAACATAAAAAAGAACAGGCTGATCAGTCTGTTCTTTTTTGCATAAATGCAATCCGACGCTTCTTGGCTTCATGGCCGGCGGGAAGATCGCCGCCCCTGCGGGTCTTTGTGCGCGGCCCGGACACTTATCTAAGGTCGAGGCACATGGTCAGCACGTCGTGATTTTCACCGTTGACCTTCATATAGCCCGGGATCGTGCCGCAAACGGTGAAGCCAAGCTTCTTATACAGGCGGATGGCCTTTTCGTTGTCCGAACGGACCTCGAGATCGAGGTATTCGAGCCCGTGATCCCTCGCGTAGGCGATCAGCGCCTCCATCAGCAGGGTGCCTACTCCCCTGCCCCATTCGGATCTCAGCACCGATATGCCGAGCTCGGCCCGGTGGCCCATGCGGCGCGGCTTCTGTGAAACAGAGCCGTCGGCGATCAGCCTGTCGCCGCGGAACACGACTAAAAGACAGCTTTTATCCTTTTCGAGCGTGGTCTTGAGAAACTCGCGCTCCCTTTCGATCGTGATCGTGAACTCGCCCGCGCCGAAGCTGAGGTTATCGCTCTCACCGCCGATCGTGTTGAGGTAGGCGATGAGCGCCTCGGCGTCCTCCGGGACGCCCTCGCGGATGATGATATCGCCGTTAACGAGCTTGAACATGTTTCCTCCTTAATGAAGAGGCGGCGCGGGATGCTTCCCGCGCCGCCGCATGTGTTTTTGGTTTATTAATCCGGGATCGCGGGGGTCCAGTATTCGTAGCCGTAGAGATCGGTGAAGAGGTAGGTGACCTGGAACTTCTCGTTGAACTGGTAGTCGCCGACCTTGTTCTCGCCGGTGTAGGTGATCTGCTCGCCGAGCAGGTAGCTGTTCTGGTAATCGCCGGAATAGCTGTAGTAGTCGCAGAGCAGGTCGATCTTCGCGCCGTCGGGGATCTCGGCCATGCCCTTGGCGACGGTGTCGGTCTCGCCATCGACGTAGTCGTAGCAGGCGCCCGCGATGGACCAGTTGCCGTTATCGCATACGAGGATGAGGTTCGAACGCACGCCGTCGATCAGGCAGGGCACGCGGCCGGTAATGGTGTAGTTATTGCCCTCCTGCAGCATGTCGAGCATGTAGTACGCGACGGGCTGGCTGTCGATGCCGAGCCATACGCCGTTGTACTCGCCGATCAGGTCGCCTTCCTTGGTGAACTCATAGAGATTGTCGAGACCGAGGTCGATATAGCCCTCGCCGTCGTCAACGAAGACGTTCATCATCAGGCCCGTAACGAGGTTCCACTGATCCTCGGAGAGGGTCATGACGTACTTGCCGTTCTTCCGGGACCAGACGAGCTGGTTGGGATCGAACTGGTGGGTGGAGAGGTACTGCGCGGCGGTATCCACGTCGCCCAGGGACCTGCCGAAGAAGTCGCCACTGCCGCCGCCGAGAAGCGCGCCGAGCAGGCTGCTGCTGCCGCCGCCGCTGCCGCCGCCCATAAGGCTGCCGAGCAGGCTGCTGATATCGGACGAGGACTGCGCGCCGGAGCCGGAGCTGCTGCCGAGGAGGCTGCCGAGCGGGCTGGAGCCGGTGATGCTGCCGTAGCTCGCGGTGGAGCCGACCGCCTGACCGGCGACGCCCATGCTGGCGAACTTCTGGATGCAGGTCGCATAGGAGCTGTCGAGCCCGATCGCGTTATAGACGGAGACCGCGCTGCTGACCATGGAGTTCTTCCTGTAGGGGAAGAAGATCGAGAGGCCGTAGCAGTTGGTCATATTGGAGGAGGTACGGTTGTACTTGACCGCCTTGAGGATCGCATCGGCGAGCGCCTTGGACTCCTTGGTGTTGAGGTTGTAGGCAAAGTGTACGAGGTCGATCTGGTCGATCCTGCTGGAGGTGGCGAACTCCCTGGAATTGCTCCTGGCGCTCGAAACCTTCTGATAGTCGCTCGCGATCAGCTGCGCGGTGGCGGTGGAGAAGGCATTGAACTTCGGCTCCACGTTGGCCTTGAGCTCGGCGAGGTCGACCACGGAGAGGGTGGTCTTCTGACCCGGGCACTTCTGATTGCAGACGGTGACGAAGTCGTCGATGATGTTCTTGCTGACGTTCAGGGTCGGGGTCGAGGTGTTGTTGTTGAAGGACTTGAGCCAGTTGGTATAGTACCAGCCGACGCCGGGCTCGGTCTCCTCGGAGGCGACCAGGTAGTCCGCATGCGCATCGAGCATCAGCGCGTTCTCGAGCGTGGCCATAAGGCAGGCGTCGAAGCCGATGAAATCGAACTTGGTGCCCGCGGCGGTCAGCGCGTCGTTGATGCCCTTGAGGGACATGGAGCCGTAGTTGGCGTTCTTCTCGTCGTAGCCGTAGCCGGAAACGGAGCCTCCGCCGTGATCCCAGAAGATCAGCTCATAGCGGTTGGCCGGGAAGTTCTGGGTGCAGTAATTGATGAAGCGGGTCAGCGTGGCGGGCTTGGTCATCGGGTCCCTGCCGTCGTCCTTGACGAGGCAGGCGAGGCCGCCGTTGCCGACCTTGTAGATCTGGTTGACGGTGTTGGAGACGATGTTGTTCTTCCACTTTTTGCAGCCGCCGGTGTAGACGATGAGGTTGAGCTTATCGCTGTTGGCACCCGCGTTGACCATCTCCTGAAGGTCCATGGTGGCCATGCTGTTGCCGGACTCAAGGTCGGTGCCGCACATATAGACCATGATGGTGACGGTGTCCTGACCGTTGCCGAGGATGTTGGTGTACTTCGCCCTGGTGCCGGTCGCGACGGTGGTGTCGACGTCGTCCTTATTGTTGGCGTCCGCGGTCCAGCCGGTGGAAACGGTGCCGCCGTTGGTAAAGGCAGCGGTCTCCTCGCTGCTGTCGCCGCCGCTGAGGCCCATCAGCTGGCCGAGCACGCCGGAGATGCCGGAGCTCGACTGGTTGTTCTGGGGCGCGGTGGTGACAAGGGGTTCGGTGGTGCCGCTCGGGCTCAGCATGCCGGAGCACATCTTACCGCCGCCGAAGATGAAGAACGCTGCGATGAGCAGGATGAGGATCAGGCCTCCGCCCTTGCCCAAGCTTGCGCGGGAAATGCCGCCGCCGGTGCTGCCGCCCTGGCTGCTGTATTGCTCCTTGCGGCCCTGGTACCCGTCGCTCTTGCCGACGGGACCGGTATTCAGGCCTTCGCCCTTCTTATGGACGGAAGCGCCTTCGCCGATGACGTTCTGTTTACGTCCGCTCGGTCTGTTGTTTTCCATTTGTATACCTCCAAGCCTATTATTCGGATAGAGTTGAGCCTTTACGGCTTTATATATTCATTATAAACCTTTTTCCGCCATTATGCAATAAGCGGATGCGGTTTTTCGCGCGGCCCGCGATTTCGCTTCATTCGGCCCAGGGATTGGTCGAATCGGGCTTGCGGATATCGGCGAGGATGTTCTGCTCCCAGAGATACCACTTGCCGTCCTTCGCGAGGCGGACGTCGACGCAGCGCGGGCTGTCGGCACCGCCGGAATTGATCCACATGCGCTTCATGTTGTTCTGAAGGTCGGAATGCGGATTGGTGAAGGGGCTGACGGTGTAGGGAAGGGAGGGTTCATAGTCGTTTTTGTAGGTGGCGCCCTTGAAGTAGGAGCGGGTCACGTAGTCCTTATCCTGCATGCGCTCGGCGATGAACTGCCTGTCCATCTCGGAGATGGGCCTGGGCCCGCGCAGGTAGTTGACCATCTTGAGCGAGAGCTCGGGGTCCCTGGGATAGACGTTAAACGCCACTACGGTGAGCGCCGCGGTCTCCGCGGGGGTCCCCATCTTGGCCTGCGGGAGAGCAACGAACTCCTCATAGGTCTCGGGGAGCTTGGGGAAGATCACCTTGGTGGTGCGGATGGAAAGCTTCTTTTCCACATTCTTCTCCGCATCCTTCGCGGCGCTGGTCAGTCTTTTGACGATGGCGTCGATAATGCTCATTTTTTCCTCCTTATATCTCGGTCGGAACCGTTGTTAACTATTTTTATCAGCCCACGGAGGCTTCGTATTCGAAGATCCCGTCAAAGGGCACGCCGCCGATCGTGAGCGAGCCGTCCTCGCCGCGTTCGACCTCTACGGCGAGCAGGGTTTCGGTGTCGCCCTCACGCGCGATGAGGATGCGATCCTCGTTGTCGGTGCCGATGAGGATGAATACGTTGTCGTCGCCGAGCTCTTCGGCGGTGTAGGTCACGGTCGTGACCCCGGGGCCGGTATCGCCTATGAGTGTGCCTGTGACTGTGCCGATAAGGCGCAGGTTGATGATCATATCCGGATCGGTGAAGGTGAAGAACTCTTCCTCGGTGCCGGGAAGGCCGCTTCCGTCCACTGCGTAGTGCTTGGCACCCCACGCGGTCTCGAGCATGTCGGTCGCGGAGAGGAGCCTGAAATAAGCGGGATCGGTCATCAGCTCGATATAGTCGCCGTTTAAGGCCCAGAGCTCGGGGTTCTGGTACCAATGGACCGTGACGGGGAGCTTCATCCTTTCGTTCATGATGAGCCTCGGCCGGCGGCCGTTGATATCGAACACGGCGAGGATGCCGTAACCGAAGCGGTCGGCGCCCTGCACGTAGAGGTAGTTCCTGCCGCCCGAATGCACGAGCCATGCCATGATCCCGCCGGTCTCGAGCGGCTCGTTGACCTCGACGCCGTTATACTCGATGCAGAGCGTATCGCTCATGCCGTTTTCATCCGGCGCGATGCGGCCGACGCGCAGCTCGCTCGATTCGCCCTCGCCGTGAAGGTCCATGTACTGGGTGATCAGCTCGGGGAAATACATGCAGTACTCCTCGCTGTCGAACTCATAGGCCTCGCAGAACAGGTCCTCGTTGTCCGTATACGGGATCAGCACGGTGTTGACCTCGTAGGCGCCGCCGTTGAAATAGATCGTAAGGCCCGTGGGATCGAGCGTCCAGGCGTATTCATCGCGCTCCTCGGAGAAATAATGCGCGGGATCGCCGAGATAATCGGGCTCGAACGGCATCTCGCGGAACTCGAGCTGCTCGGCGATCAGGTCGGGAAGGCGGGAAACGTCGGTCACGACGTCGTAAAGCGCGAGCCGCCTGCCCCTGCGGGTATTATAGGTGAAGCTTTCGAAGAAGAAGCCGCCCTCGCCGTCCTCATAGGCGGTCACGGCAAGGATGCTGAGCGAGTTCTTATCCGCACGGCGGACGTAGAGCTTGCGGCTGGACAGCATCGGAGCGAAGGAATCGGGGTCCGAAGCGCGGTATTCCTCAAGGTCCGGCGCGAGCTCATCCGCCCAGCCGGAGAGGGAATCCGCATAGTCCCCGCCGAGATCCCTTTCGAGCGCGGCGGCAAGGTGCTGATACCTTTGCCATGAATCGAAGCAGAGCGAAACGCTCTCGTAATTCTTGCGAAGAAGCAGATCGTCGGTCATATGGGCGTAGCGGGAGATGCTGTGCTTTTCGAGCATCAGCTTGAGCATGCCCGCTTCATCGGGATAGCAGGGCACGGCTTCGTAGCGCTCCTCCCCGCCGTCGGTCAGAACGGTGATGACGTATTCACATACCTCGTCGTCCTCCGTCTCGTACTGGCCGAGATGGTCGTAATACTCGAGCGTTACCCTGGAGCCGTTATTTATGTGAACGGCTGCGAAATCGGCCTGCCTGCCGAGCTCGTCGGTGAAGGTGATATCGAAATAACCGCCCTCTTCATCGGGGATCAGCGCGGGATCGATGGCGGCCTCATCGCCGTCCGAAATGCTCTCGATCAGCACGTCGCCCCAATCCTCGGCCTCGGTGTCGCAGATGCGGATATCGCCGACCGTTTTGCCGGTGGCGTTGACGAGGACGGGACCCGCCGGGGGCTCCTCGGTGGGCTCGGGCGTGGGCGCTTCGGTGGGAGCGGGCGTGGACTCGGGCGTGGGCGCCTCGGTGGGCGGTTCGGTCGGAGCCTCGGTCACGATAGCGTCGCGGATCGCGTCCTTGATCTTCGCGCAGCCGCCAAGCGGCAGCACCGCGCCGCAGACGAGGCAGGCGCCGAGGATGAATGCAAGACAGCGCACGGTTTTTTTCATGTTTACCTCCCGTTTTGCCCGCAGGATCGGGGTCAGTTTTACAATTGATATTATATCATTTTTCGGCATGCCTGTAAATACCGCGGCGCCCATGGCAAACGGGCTTTCCCCCATGGCCCGCTTTCCGTTTATTAAACGGATGATGGGGGTCACCGGTTGAGCAAAAAGCGCGGTTTTATAAGGAAAGGATCGGTTTCATACGTCAGCAGGACCGAGGGGGTATCCTCCGCCTTGGAGCGGAACGCGTTTTTGTTGAAGCAGAACCTTATGCCGCCCTTTTCGAGCAGGAAGGCATAGTGCGCTGAATCCGCCGAGAAGTCGCCGCGATGGTCGCGGTATTCGTTGATCTCGAGCTCGCTCCCCTTTGCCTTGAGGGCGGTGTTTAAAAGATGGGGCAGCGCCCTGACGTCGGTCACTATGTCCGAGGGATGGAGCCTTGCGCCGGTCAGGGGATCGAACGCGGCCGAGGCAAAGACCGTTTCGCCGTTCACGTTGGCTTCGAACAGGATGCTGACGATGACCTCGTCCGCCCGGCCGAGGATCGCGGTCTCGACGACGGGGCCGTTTGAAGCGCTCTGCGACGGGGTTTCGTTTCCGTCCGGGTCGTGGGTCTCGGCGGGGGCGTTCGCGGCTTTTTCGGCAAGCTTTCGCATCGCCGCCTCGCGCTCCAAAGCGAGCTGACCGAAGGCCGCGCTGAGCTGGGGGTAGGCCTCGGCCGCGGAGACGTCGAGCTGGGGATAGGAATAGCTGCAGACGAGCGCCCCGGCGGCGGTGTTCACGGTCAAGGACGCGTAACCGAACCTGACGTCGATCGCCGCGGGGTCGCTTTCGGAGGTATTCCAATAGACCGAGGCGGTCACGAAATCGGTGCTGCCGTCCCTGTGGGCGATGCGGAAGACGCCGCTGCGCCAGTCGCCGGTCAGCAGCACGCTGTCGCCGTCCTGGATGCGGACGGAGAAGGCGTCGTAATTGACGCCGTTTTCGTCGATCGCGCCGATATCAAAGAGCCCCTCCCCCGCCTCCGGCGAAGCGCCGGCAAGCGCGTAAAAGGCCAGCTCCGCCTCGGCGCCCGGCTCGAGCGAGGCGACGGCTTCGCCCCAGTTTTCCATATCCGCGGGGCTGATATAGAGCTCGGTCAACACGGAATCAAGGCCGTTTCTTACCGTGAAGCTCGCTTCAAAGACGGGTCCCGGCGAGTCGGATGCGGCGGGCTCGGGCGAAGCGTGCGTGAAATCGACCGGCTCGGGCGTGCCGAAGATCAGGGCGGGGTCTATTTTGAAATTGCAGCCCGCGAGGGCAAGCGCCGCAAGCAGCGCGGCCAAAAGCGGGAGAAGCTTTTTAAGCATTCATGCCTCCGGAAAGCGCCGGTATAAGAACGCTCCCGCCTGCCATGGGACAGACGGGAGCCGGGTCATCAGCCTGCGAAGCGCATGCCTTCGAAGATGTCGAAGACCGATACGCCTCCGATAGTTTTTTCGCCGTTCCTGACGTCGACCATCACGCCGACGACGCTGCCGTCGATGAGCTGGAACTCCGCGTAATCGGTATCGTTGGTGGCGACGTAGGTCAGCTTTTCGCCCTCGCCGAGCACTACGGTGCCGAGATCCTCGCCCGCCGTGCCGATGCGGGTGACCTCGAGCTCGCGCAGCAGCGTGAACTCATAGCGGTCGGTGAGGATGTATTTGGTATCCTCGGAGACGGGCATGCCGCTTTCGCCGATCCAGTAGAAGCGATAGCCGTCCGCGGTGCTGAGCAGGCCCGTGCGGGTGGAGAGCATGAAGCCCTCGGGATCGGTGATCGGTTCCTCGAAGCGGCTGTACGCACCGTCATCCTCCGTATCCGTATCCCAGTGGAACAGGGACGCGTTGAGATCGCCGAGCTTCTTTATGCCGGCGGCGCCGAGCCGGAAGACCGAGATGCCGCGCCAGTCGTTATAGCCGGTCGTCTGAACGTAGATATAGTCGCCGCCGTTATAATGCACGAGCATGGGTTCGAACTCGAACGCCTCGGCGGGCTCCTCGAAGCTGAAGGTGCCGAAGCCGATGAAGAGGGTATCGAAGAGGCCGTACTCGTTCTTCATGCCGCTTACGAAAACGGAACAGATCTCGCCGCCGAGCTCCGCATAGGTGTTCACGCCGCGCGGGAACGAGACGACGTAGTTCTCGGGCGCTTCCTTATAGCTGCTGAGCTCCGGGAAATCCTTGAAGGGCAGGAACACGATGCTTGTGAACGCATCCTCATTGCCGAAGGCGTCCTCATTGAAGATGAAGGTTATGCCGTCCCTGTCGTGCACCCAGGCGAAATCGCCGCAGTGGGGAACGGTGAAATACTCGGTATAATCGGTCGAAGCGTCGAGCAGGAAGCCCACGCCGCCCTGCTCTATCATGATGCTGTTGATCATGCCGGGCAGGAGACCGGTATCCGTCACGATATCGGCGGGAGTGAGGAGCCTTCCCTCGGACACGCTGTAATTATCGGCGCTGAAGGAATAGCTGACGTTATTTCCGACCGTGATCTCGGTCTTATAGAGAACGCTTAGCACGCCGTTGTCCGCGCGGCGCACGAAGGCTTCGACGGTGTAGGTAAGGCCCGCGCCGTCCTCGGCCGGGGAGTAGCCGGCGCACAGCTCACGGAAGCGCTCGTTCGCCTCGTCGGCGCGCTCTTCATTGCGGGCTTCGACGGCCTCATGGAGGCCGGGGTAATAATCCTCCTCGTCGGAAGCGAGGTGGATAAGGTCATAGGACATGCATGCGAACACCGGGGACTCGGATTCATTGATGCTCTGAACGACGGAGACCGATTCGATATTCGGATACAGCGCCGCGATGCCGGTGACGGGGTTTACCGGGTCGCTGTCCGAATAAACGTTGGCGATGACCTCCTCGACGCTGCCGTCCGCACGGGTGATCGTGAAGCTGCCGCTCTCGCCGTCGCCGGTGAGGCGGATGACGTCGCCCGCCTCGAGCCGCACGTCGTAGGCGTCGTAATTGACCTGATCCTCGTCGACCGTGCCGATATCGAAGAGGGTGCCGGGCTCGCCTTCAAGCTGGGCGAAGCTTAGCTCGCAGCTCGCTTCGCTTTCAAGGCCTTCGGCGAGCAGCTCGCCCCAGACGGTGCTTTCGGAGGGGCTGATATAGACGCCGCTGAGCGTGGAAGCAAGGCCGTTTTCAAAGGTCAGCATTGGCGGCGCGTCGGTCGCGGGAGCGGAGGTGTCGGGCGCGGCGGTGGGGCCGGCGTCCGCGGTCGGGGCGTCGGTGCTGCCGGGCTTATCATTGCCCGTGCATGCCGTAAGGCCGAGGCTCAGGAGCATCGAAAAAGCAAGTATTGCGGCAAAGAGTTTTTTCATTCCCGGCCTCCTGTCAGCCCGCGAAGACGATGCCGTCGAACAGCTCGGCGATATCCACGCCGTCCACCGTCCTCGGCCAGTCGGAACCGTCGACCTCGAGCCGGATCTCGCGGCCGTCCTCGAGCATCAGCCATGCCTCGGAAATATCGTCGGTGGCGGTATAGTAGAGCTTGGTGCCGGCGGGAACGGTGATGAAGTCGCCCGTCGGGGTATCCTCGATCAGCTCCTCGGCGGTGAAGTCACGAAGCGCGGTGAGCTCGAACATGTAGTCGAAATAGATCATATTCATGGCGGGAACGGGCACGCCGTTCTCATCCGCGGAATACACGCGGTAGCCGCTCACGGTGCTGAGAAGGTCGGTGTAGCAGCCCAGGATGAAGCCCTCGGGATCGGTGATCATATCGAAGTAATCGAGCTGCTCCTCCTCGCCGTCGCCGGAAACGGAGAGCAGCGCGTGGAACAGGCTCTCGTCGGAGACCTTTACGACCTCGCCGCCGTCGATCGTGTAGATGCTGAGCGTCTTGCAGTCGTCGTCAAAGCTGGTGGTGAAGACGTAGATATAGTCCTTGCCGCCGACGTGCATCAGCATCGGCTCGAAGCTGTAATCGGTGCGGGCTTCGGAATAGAGATCCTCATCCGCGTAGATGAACAGCGTGGCGGAGTACTCGTCGTCGGGGTCGGGCGCGTAGCTGACGCCGACGGGCACGATCTTGCTGCCGATCCTGAAATAATTGGTCAGGCCGTAGGGGAAATAGCAGGTATAGTTCTCGGCATGGGCGGTCAGCTCGTCATAGACGAAGCCGGGCTCATCGTCGAAGCCGATGCAGACGGTCTGAAGGAAGGCCTCATCGATGCCGAAGGCGGTGTCGTTGAAGACCAGCGTGATGCCGGTATTATCGAGCGTCCAGGCATAATCCTCACAGTCGGGATCGTCCCAGTACGCGGTATAATCGGTGTTTTCATCGAGCAGGAAGCCGTCCTCGTTGCGGTCAGCCATGCGCTCGTTGATGAGGCCGACGAGCTCGTCCTCATCGGTAACGACGTCGCCGAGCGCGAGCCTGTCGCCCGTGGGCGTATAGAAATTATACGCGGCGTAGGTCCATTCGTTGTAGCCGTTCCTCCTTACCATTGTCTCATAGAGGATGCTGAGGACGCGGGTGTCCGCACGGCGGACGAAGGCCGTGACGGTAACGCCGAAATCATTGTAGTCATACGTTTCGGGCGAAGCCTCGTAGGCCTCGCGCGCGGCGGCCGCCGTCTCATCGAACAGCGCGTACGCCTTGGCGCGCATCTCGTCGCTCGACTCCTCCACGGCGGCGCTGAGCTCATCCTGATCGACCGTGTGAGCGAGCATGAGCTTGAGCTCGGTGTAGTAGACGTAGGGATCCGCGTCGTAATCGTATTCATAGGTCTGCTCGCAGAGCACGGTGAGCGGATAGGCGCCCTTCTCGCCGGGCTCGGGATCGTCGCTCGAATAGACCTCGGCCTCGTAGGCCTCCGTCTCGCCGTCCGCATGCACGACGCGGAGGATGCCGGTCATCTCCCCGTCGCCCTGCATGAGGGTCAGCACGTCGCCGTCCCAGATCTCCACGTTCCAGATATCGTAATTGATGCCGTCCTCGTCGACGACGCCGACGTCGTATTCGGAGCTGAGGTCGGTAAGATTCACGTCAACGCTGGCGCCCGCGGGGATATCGTATTCGACGGGCTCGCCCCACTCGGTGTCGGTCACCGGGCTGAAATAGAGCTCGGCAAGCTCGGCGTCAAGGCCATTGACGAAACTGATCTTTCTTCCGCCCGGGACCACGGTGGCGGGCGCGTCGGTAGCAGCGGGCACTTTTGTGGCCGGCGCGTCGGTCGCGGGGGCTTCGGTCGCGTCTTCACCCGTCTTGCCCGTGCAGGCCGAGAGCGTGAAGGCGCCGAATATGAGCAGCGCGCTCAAAGCGAGCGCAATGATTCTTTTAAGCATTTCGATACCTCCTGTATATGTTGGAAGCTGTTGTTATTAAGTTCAGGCGTTCCGGTCGCGGAGCTTGAAGGTGCCGAGGAAGGTGCTCAGCTCCGTGCCGCCGGAAGAAAAGCCGTAGCTGCGGACGAGCGCGTATTCATCGGAGCCTTCGTCGCCGAACCGGGCGTAGAGATGGAGATAGTCCCTGTCGTTGAGCTTGCAGCTGACGCCGCGCCATTCGACGCCGCCGAATTCGAGCACGACGTCCTCGGCGCCCTCGTTGACGGCCTTCGCGGCCGTGATGCTGCTCTCGCAGTTTTCAAGGCCGGAGAGCTCGCAGGCGATGTAGTACGCCGGTTCGCTCTTCGAGCGCAGGGTGAACGCGCCTTGGGCTTCGGGATCGACGGCGTTGCCGCCCTTGAGCTCCAGCCCCGCGGGCAGGGTGAATACGAAGCGGCCCCAGGAGGCTTCCTCGCCCTTGGGCCCGCAGCTGAGCACGGTGCAGGCCGAGAGGGCTGAGAGCGCAATGAGCGCCGCGATCGCCAAAGATATCAGTTTAACGGTGAGTTTCGTTTTCATTTCGTTTCCCACCCGTTTATTCGTTGGGATAGACGTCGGCCTCGACGTCGACATAGGTGCCGTCCTGATGGGTGATCGTGAAGATCGCCCCGTCGCCCGACGGAACAAGCGAGATCTCGTCGCCGGTCTTGAGCACCACCTCGTAGCAGTCGTAGTTCATGCCGTTCTCGTCGATGGTGCCGATATCGTAGGTGCCGCCGTCGGTGCCGCCGAACTTGGAAAAATCGAACCCGATCGTGCTGCCGGCGCCGACGTCCGCAAGGTTAATGAGGTTATCCTCCCCGCCCCAGGTCTCGGAATCGGAGGGGCTGATGAAGATCTGATGGAGCTTTGCAGAGAGCCCGTTTTTGAAATGGAGCTCGTAGGGCTTTTCCTTGCCGCAGGCGGCGAGGAGGAAGGAAAGCATCAGCGCCGCGAGAAGAACGCATGCAAGGCGCAGAAAACATTTGTTTTTCATAAAGGATCCTCCTGAACACGATCGCATATTATCGCAGTTTGATTGTACCATAAATCTATGCGGTTGTATAGCCTTTTTTCTGCCGAACGCCGTATCCCCGGACAAAAAGCCGGCTGCCCGCGTCATACGGGCAGCCTGGCGGAAGAGTGTTTGATTCTTTCTGTTTATCGTTTATCTGGCCATTCCCCTGCCGCCTCCGGGCAGGAAGCCGTCCTTGGCGTAGGTGGAGTTGAAGGACTGGATGCGCTTTATGAACTCGTCGTTCGTTTCGGTCTTTTCAAGCAGGCTTATGATCTGCTCGGTCGCCTCGGCCGTGTTGCCGCCCGAAAGCATCCTGCGGATCGAGCCGACGGCGGAGAGCTCCTCGGGGGAGAGCAGCAGCTCCTCCCTGCGCGTGCCGGATTTGTAGATATCCACGGCCGGGAAGATGCGCTTTTCGCTGAGCTTGCGGTCGAGATGGATCTCCATATTGCCGGTGCCCTTGAACTCCTCGTAGACCATATCGTCCATGCGGGAGCCGGTCTCGACGAGCGCGGTGGCGATGACGGTCAGGCTGCCGCCGTTTTCGATGTTGCGCGCGGCGCCAAAGAAGCGCTTGGGCTTGTGCAGCGCGCCGGGATCCATGCCGCCGGAGAGGGTCTTGCCGGTGGAGTTGATGGTGAGGTTGTAGGCCCTGGTCAGCCTCGTGATGGAATCCATCAGCACGACCACGTCCTTGCCCATCTCAACGAGCCTCAGCGAACGCTCCATGACCATCTCGGCCACGCGGGTGTGGTGCTCGGGCAGCTCGTCGAAGGTGGAATAGACGACCTCGCCCTTGATGCAGCGCTGCATCTCGGTGACCTCCTCGGGCCTTTCGTCGATTAGCAGCACGATCAGGTGCACGTCGGGATAGTTTTCGGCGATGCCGTGGGCGATGGATTTGAGCAGCGTCGTCTTGCCGGCCTTGGGCTGGGAGACGATCATGCCGCGCTGGCCCTTGCCGATCGGCGCGATAAGGTCGATCAGGCGGATCGCGAGGTCGCTCTTGCGGTCGCCCGCGTTCTTCGTCTCGAGCGTCAGGCGTTCGTTGGGGAAGATCGGCACGAGCTCCTCGAAGGGCCTGCGCTCCATCGCCTCCTCGGGCGCGACGCCGTTGACCGCGGTGATATACATCAGCGCCACGTAGCGCTTGGCCTCCATGGACTGCCGCGTCTTGCCGGCCACGAGGTCGCCCGTGCGCAGATTGAAGCGGCGGATCTGGGAATTGGAGATATAGACGTCGTTCGCTCCGGGGAGGTAGTTGTCGCGCCTTAGGAAGCCGTAGCCGTCGGGCATGACCTCGAGGATGCCCTCCGCGTCCTCACATTCGCCGGAAGCGAGGATCTCGGGCACGGCGGGATTGCTGGTGTTGTATTCGGCGTTATAGTAGCCGTCCTGCGGCAGAGCGCCGGGCTGATACCCCGGCTGCTGATACTGCTGCTGATAGCCCGGCTGCTGATAATACTGCGGATTCTGGGGATTCTGCGCCATGCGGTAATCCTGCGGGGCGTAGGGATCGTTCTGACGGTAGGGCTGCTGATAGCCCTCCTGCTGGTAGGCGGGATAGCCCTGGTAGGGCTGGCCGGAACGCTGGGTCTGCACGCGGTTGGCGCGGTCACCGCGGTACGAGCCCGGCTGGCGCGCGTTCGTCTGCTGGCGCGAGGAGTAGCCGAGGGTGTATCCCCCGCCGCTCTCGGGCCGTACGGGCTGGGCGCCCTGGCGCGGGCCCTGCGGAGGCTGGAACTCCTGCACGGGCGGCTGCATCCCTTCGCGCGGATCGGGCGGCGCGGCGATCTCCTGCACGCCGATCGGCGGCTCATCCCCGGGTTCGGCGGCCTTGCCCGCCTTGGAGGAAGAGCCGAGCGGGCGGCCGCGCTTCTTCGGCTCGGTGCCCTCGCCGTTCATAATAAGATCGACGAGCTCCGCCTTTCTGTATTTCGAGATAGATTTAATGCCCTGTGCCTTGGCAATAGTCCTGAGGCTGTCAAGACTTTTCTCAAGCATTTCGTCTCTATTCAGCATATTTTCTTTTTGGCTCCATTCTGTTGAGGTTTAAGCGGATACAATAAAACATATGAGCTGTGGTTCTCATAATATGATCAGCGATGATGGCGGCCGTGCGGCCGGGAGCAGGGGCTCCTACCCGTTGATTATACCTGTTTTTTCAAGGAATGTCAACTGTTTTGATCCGTGAGGCCCTGCGTATAATGTCAAATGAACGCGGCGCTGTGATATCCGGCCTGCTTTCTTCGTATCATTTGGCATCACGGAACGGAGGAAGGAACGATGAATGACAGACTCGCCGGCGACGGCGGAGCGCTGCGGCTGAGAAGCCACACGGTCCATATCGAGAACAGGGAGCTGATGAGCATATCGGGCGTCAAGGACGTTTCGAGCTTCAACGAGGCCGAGGTCTCGCTGCTGACGGACGGCGGAGCGCTGATAGTGGAGGGCGACGGGCTGCATATCACCAAGCTGAACCTCGAGGAGGGCCAGATCGTTATCGAGGGGCAGATCGCGGCGTTCGAATACGACGATATGCCTGTTCAAAAAGAGAGTATTTTCGCCAGGATGTTTCGCTGATGGATGAGTTTTCCGACTATGCGCTGCTGGCCTTCTGCCTGCTGGACGGCTTCGCGCTGGGCATCCTTTTCGACCTGCTGCGGCTGCCGCTGGCTCTGGGCGGAAAGCTCTTTACCGCCTGCATCGACCTGTTCTTCGGCGAGGCGGCCTTTATCCTGACCGCGGCCGCGCTCTTTTACGGCGCCAGGTGGCGCGTTCCCGCGTACAGCCTGATAGCGGCGGGCTTCGCCTTTTGGCTCTGGCAGAAGCTTCCGGGGAGGCTTTTAAGGGAAGTATTTCCAAAGCTTTGCCGCTCTAAACGGCGCCGAGAAAATATATAGTTGGGGAACGGCGTTTCCCGTTACAGATTTTTACACGAATTCCGATTAATTATTAAAAAAAACATGATTTTTATCCGATCATGAAAAAGGGAGGAGAAAAAATGTCTAAAATCAGACGCGCGGCGGCATCGGTGCTGATATTTTTCGCGTTCGTCCTTACCGCGTGCCGCTTCCCTGCCGGCATCACGGAGCCGCTGCCTTCCCCGCCCCCGGACGCCGCGGCCACGCTTGAGCCCGCGAAGGAGCCGGCCGGGAGCGAAATGCCTTCGAGCGTTCCGGACGGCGTTTCGGGCTCGGATGACGGGCGCTACGCCTCGACCAGGCTCTATTACGTGACGGACGAGGGGTATCTTTTGCCCGTGTCGGCGCGGATCCCGTGGGAGGACGGCATCGCGAAGGCCTGCCTCGGCCGCCTGATCGCCGACAGGGAGAACCGGAACGCGCTTATGGGCAGCGGCCTCAACGCCCCGATACCGGAGGGGACGCGGCTTTCGCTGGCCGTGACCGACGGCGAGGCGCGGCTCGACCTGATCGGGATGCCCGCGCTGCCGGACGCCGAAAGCGAGCGGCTGCTCTTCGCCGCGATAGTCAACACGCTGACCGAATTCCGCTCGATCGACCGCGTGACGGTGCTTATGAACGGAAGCTCCGCCGAAACCGCGCACGGCGTCACTCCCCCGGCGGGCGAGAGCGCGCTTCCTCTGAACGTGGAGAACGCGGAGGTGGCCGTCAGCGGGAGCGCAAAGCCGCTGACGCTGTATTTCCCGAACCGCACGGGGAGCCACTTCATACCCGTGACGCGCTATGTGAGCGGTTCGGCGGGGCTCGGGGCGGCCGTCAGCGCGCTGGTTTCGGGCACGGCGCTGCCGGGGCTCATCCCCTGCTTCCCCGCGGGCACGCTGATGCTCGGCGCGGCGATCGAAAACGGGCTGCTTACGATAGACCTTTCCGCCGATTTCATGAGGGTCGCCGACACGCCGGGGCTTTACAGCCTTGCGATGCATTCGGCGCTGCTGACGGCGATGCCCTACGGCAGCGTGGACGAGGTGCGCTTCCTCGTCAACGGGGCGCCGTTCGAGCCCGACGGGCAATGAAAAGCGCAGAAAAAAACAAAAACCACCATGGCGGTCCATAGGGTCGCCACGGCGGTCTTTCTTATTCGGTTAACGGCGCCTGGGCGCCCTGCTCTGAAGGCTTACTCGGCGGGAAGCTCGGGCTCGATGACCGGGGAATCGGGCGCGTTCTTGCAGACGCTCGCGATGCCGTTCTTGCAGCTGTCCTTCTTGACGTAGCCCTCGCTGGAGGCGATGATCTGGCCGTTCCTTGCCTTCAGGCGGAAACGGAACTGGCCGGCCTTGTCCTTATAGATCTCGAACTTGGGATGCTTCTGCTCCTCATAGCCCTGGATGGTCTGATCCTCGATATTGGCGACGGGGGCGTTGGTGCGGACGCTCTCGACGCCGTTTTTGCAGTTATCGAGAGTGGTGTAGACTTCACCGCCGACCGCAACGGTCTCGCCGTTCGCGGCATTGAGACGGAAGGTAAAGCCGGTGGGGGTCGCTTTGATAATGTACTTACCCATAAAATCATCTTCCTTTCAGCAAATGCATTCACTGCATTTATTTGCGTATATATTTTATCTTAAATGAAACGAACTGTCAATAGTTTAGCGAAAAATGAGCGGAAATTACTGAAACCGGCAGTTACGGGCAGGCAAAGCATAACATAAACGGCCCGCATTGTGCGAGCCGCTGCTTTAGTATTATGTGTCAGTCCTCGAAATCGGGCTTGAAGCGGACGATGCCCCCGTCATTGCCGCAGGGCACGAGCCTGCCGGCGGCGGTGCGCTTTTCGCCGGATTTCTTTACGGTGTATTCGACCGTTACCGATTCGCCCGCGAAGAGCTTTTGGAGCTCCTCGTCGGTGAAGACGTGGCCGCCCCAGACCTTTTTGACGGCGGCTTCGGCGCCTTGGAAGCTGCCCTTATGATAGAGCTCCGCGGCCTTGCGCTTTTCGAAGCGGGGCACGAACTTCGTGACCGTGCGGCCCTCGTACTCGCACCTTTCGAGCCGGCCCTTCGTGCGGCGGGCCTTGCCGGTGCGGTCCTCGTAGCCGATCTCGATCTCTTCGCCGGCGAAGAGCTTTTCGATCTCTTCATCGGTGAAGCTGTGGTGGCTCCAGCAGCGGATCACGGCTGCGGGTTCGCCGTTGAGCGTGCCGTGTGCGTAGTAGGGATCGTCCCCCGCGTCTTCATCGGGGTACACTTCATAATCAATGCTTTCGTCTACCAGGTCCTCATAGGCGTCCTGGAGGTCTTCGTCTTCTGCGTCAAGCAGCCATTCCCAATCGATTCCCATAACAAATCTCCTTTTTGAATCAGCGGTCTCTTTTTTGTGAGCCTATTATAACCGCCGGGAAGGAGGCTGTCAACACCGAAGCGGTACATATTTTTGATCATGCCCGATCGGATCCGATCGAATTACAGCCATATCATATTCGATATGAAAAGATACGAAAGCGCGAACGCCGCGGCGGCGACGAGCATCGGGAAGGCGAGCCGCTTCCAGCGCTTATCGCACCGGTGGGCGAGGATCGCGGCGGCGACGGTGACGAGGAACGCGACGATCTGCCAGAAAAGTATGGTAAAATCGTTCGCATTGAACCGTTCGATCACGTTGCCGGCGCTGTCCAGGGACGGGCAGCCGCAGCCGAGCTTTTCAACCAGCACCTTTTCATTGAGCAGCTTATAGGGGTACAGCAGGATGGGATACGCGAGCAGGGGCATAAACGGGGCGATATCGCGATTCACGGTTTTCTCCTTTCCCTAATAAAGCGTTGGTCTTACACGGGGACGACCCAGAGCGCGAAGGCGATGAGCGCCGCCGCGGCGGCCATCAGAATGAAGCTGAGCACCCATTTCCCCCCGCGGTTGAAGCCGTAGAAATCCTCCCAGCGGCGTTCCTCGGGCGCAATTACGACCTTGTAGCCGTAGAGCAGGCCGTAGAGCGCCACCGGCGCGGCGCCGACGGCGATCGTCCACGCGGGCATATCGGTCTTTTCAAAGAAGATGAACGAAACGAGCGCGAGCAGCGGGCAGATAAGGTGCAGTATCAGCTCCAGGCCGGTAAGAAGCCCCTTCCAGCCCTGCGAGACCGGCCCGAGGAACAGCAGCACGGTCAGCATCGTGACCGTCACCGCGCAGGTGCCGGCGTATTTGAGCACGACCGCCCAGAGCGGCAGCGGGCTGACCGAGCAGGCGAGCACGGCCGCGGACGAAAGCGCGAGCAGCAGGTTCGAAAGCGTGGTGAAAAAGCGGAAAAGCTTTCCGCGCGGCGAGGCGATCATCAGGCCCTTTATCACGCATCCGGCCACGAGCATGACTATCAGCGCGTTCAGTATCATCGACGGCAGCATGTTCCTTCCCTCCTTCTCTTCTCGTTAAGCCGCCCGGCATGGCGGCTCAAGCTCACTGTTCGGCGGCGGTCGCCGAGGTCATGCCGCTTTCCTTCAGGGGCAGGTTCGGCGAAAGCTCCGGATACACGGCGCTCCAGTTGCCGTGTTCGGTGATATGGATACCGGCGAGCATGCCGATATCGGAATCGATCGTCCAGCGCTTCCCCGCCTCGTCGGTCGGGATGGGGCTGACGCCCTCGCCGGACATTATCGCGTCCACAAGGTCCTCAAGCACGGCGTCGTCGGTGAGAACGATCTTTTCCGCCCTCTCCCCCTGCGAATCCGCGCTGAGCTTTACATAGTTGATCTCGATCATTTACGGCCTCCGGTTCTTTTCCTGATTAGCATTTTATCATAACGGACCCCTGATTGCAATACGGGAAAGGAACGGGGGCACCTCCTTTATTGACATGCCGCGCCGTTGATGCTATACTGCATATCAGCCAATAAAAGGCCGCGCTGCGGCCGGAAAGAAAAAGGATATGGATCTTAAAAAAATCGTTTCGCTTATCACGGCGCTGCTGATGCTTGCGGCATTCTGCGCCTGCACCACCCCCTCCTCCCCCGACCCGCAGCCGACCGCGGCTCCTGAGGAGACGGCCGCCCCTGCCGAGACCAAGGCGCCCGAAACCGAGGCGCCCGCGCCCACGGAGGAGCCCACGCCCGAGCCCGCCACGGATGAAGAGAAGCTCTCCGGCTTCCTCGGCGGCTGGAAGTTTGAGGACAGGGACGAATACCTGCGCGTCTTCCCCGACTGGACCTGGGAGATGCTCGACGGCGAGCTGATGGTGACCGAGAGCGGGAACTGCCGCTATGAGGACGGCTACGGCCTCGTGCTCGAGAGCATGGACGGTTCGGACTTCGATTACCTGCTGCCGAACGACGACGACACTATCTACAACAGCGTCTTCGAGGTGCTCATCCCGTTCGAGATCCCCGAATCCACCGAGGAGCTGCTGCTCGCCCCGTTCCTGGGCACCTGGAAGCATGAGGAGAGGGACGAGTACTACGTCTTCTACGCCGACTGGACCTGGGAGCGCCTGGACGGCGACAGGAATGTCATCGAGGACGGCCCCTGCCGCTATGAGGAAGGTTACGGCCTCGTGCTCGAGAACCTGGAGGGCTCCGACGAGGACTTCCTGCGTTTCTTCGACGACGGCAACCTGTATAACAGCGCCGGGTACCTGATGACCCGCGTGATCGATCCCCAATGACGAACGAACCGAAAGAGGGCTTCGGCAAAGCGCCGCAACCCTCTTTTTTGTTTTATAAGCCTTAAAGCTTGAGCTCCATATTTCGGCGGTAGGTCGAAAAGCCGGCCGCTTCATAGAACGCGAGGGCTTCCCTATTGAACTCCCACATATTGAGCTCGACGCGGCCGACGCCCTGTTCCTTCGCGTAGGCGCGGATGAAGCGCATGATCTCGGAGCCTACGCCCTGACGGCGGCAGGCGGCGTCGACGCAGAACTCGTCGATATCGAGATGATCGCGGACGTACATATAGGGGTTCTCCGGCTTTATGACGCGGTTCAGGACCGCGTACGCCAGAACGGTGCCGCCGCGCTCCGCAACGACGATCCTTTTGGACGGATCATCGAAAGAAGCGTAGACGTGATCGCGGAGCTCTTCCGGGAAACCGGGCCTGAAGAGCTCGGGCCTGCCCGCGGCGTGCAGCGCCTGCACCTGCCGGCGGAGGACGTTCACGCTTTCGAGCTCATCCCTCGCCGCAAAACGGACGGTGATCCTCCCGCCGCTCCCGCCGAAGCGGATAACCTGAGCGGTCACGTCGACGGTCGACGGAACGCCGAGGGGGATGATGCAGCGGGGCTGCGCGTGGCCGATGTTTATATTGCACACCACCGGCAAAGTCGGGTCGTCGATGACGCTTACGAGCGCCCGCTTATACTCGCTTTCATACGTTTCGTCCATCGGCTTGCCGACGAGCACGCCGGAGACCTCGTTAAAAACGCCCCGTTCCTTGAGCGCCGCGAGCGCGAGGGCGTACCTTTCGGGCGGCATCTTGACCTCGCTGGATTCGAGCAGCAGTATCTTCCCCCGCCACTCCTCTTTTTTGGGGAAAAGACCGTATTTTTCAGAGAGGATGGGCATATCCGGGTATTTCTCGCTTGCGAACATATCATAGATCGAATCGATGCAGCCGCCGAGGATCTCGCCCGAGAAGACCGGCGCGCCCTGCAGCAGCTCGAAGCCGCGGTCGGGATGGGAGACGAGGGGGACGCCGATCTGATCCGGGCCGAAATCTTCCCTGCCCTCGTACCAGCGGTCGCTCGGGCGGATCTCGCTTATCGTGCCGGTCTCAACAAGTTCGGTAAAATACCGCTTGGTATAGGGGAGCATATCGCTCTCGAGCTCGCAGATGTCGGCGAGGAAGGACTGGCCGTAGAACGTATCGAGGCCGACCTTGCGGAGCATAAAATGGTTTATCGTGGTATCGGAAAAGCCGAGGAAGAGCTTGTTTGAAACGGCTTTTTCAAGCTCGCCGTTATCGAAGAGATACGGGAGCAGGCGGTAGGTATCGTCCCCGCCGATCGCGCAGAGGATCATATCGATATCGGGATCAGCAAAGGCCGCGAGAAGGTCCGCGGCGCGGGCCTCGGGGTGCCCGGCGATGAACGCCCTTCCCTTGAGGGCGTTCGGCATGAAGCGGACCGAGAGGCCCATTTCTTCGAGGCGGCGCACGCCGATGTCCAGCTCGTGCTTTACGAAGGGCTCGCCTATCGTTCCCGCGGAAAGGCTGACTATCGCGATGTTCTTTATCATGGGTTTATCCTCCGGGCTGTCGGGATGGGTCTATTTTAGCATACCGGCGGCCGTCAATCAATGATCAAAGCGAAGAGGAACGGGCCGATCACATTCGGTCCGTTCCCCGCTTTGAGCGCATGTTACAGCTTGTACTCCACGGCGTTGATGACCTCGGCGCCGGCTTTGCCGAAGAGGCCGCCCGTAAGGTCCTCGTCCTCATCCTCGTTCCGGGTCGTGATCCTGGCCACGTCCTCGGCGATCATATGCACCGCCTCCTCCTGCTCCACCGTGCAGCGCACGATCGCGCAATCCACGATCTGCAGCTTATCCATGATCTCGTCCGGACTGAGCTCCTCGCCGAGCGTGACCTTAGCGCAGTCCTCGATCCTGACGCCGTTGGGGAACCGGCTCAGCGTCGCCTTGCCGACCTTGACGGCCGGGCGATCGGAGATCGAGCCGATCGCGGGATCGACGAGCTTAAGCTTTTCATACTCGCTCTCGAGCTCGTCGAAATCGTCCTCAAGCGCCTTATCGAGGCTGACGGTCCCGCCCGCGTAGAGGTATTCGAGCGCCTTAAGGGCTTCGCCGTCGCCGATGCGGACGTCGCCGCAGACGCAGAGCTTCGTGCCGTGTTTTCTGATTGTCTTGGGTTTGAGCTCGAGGTCCCCGCGAATCAGGCTGGCGCCGTCGGGAACACGGATGAGCTTGGAGCCCTCGTCGAATGCGGTGATTAGCTTTTTTTCAAGGCTTTCAGCAACGATGAGCGTACGTGCAGAGAAGCGCATGCCTCTTTTGAGCACGGCGTCGGCGTCCATCGCGGTATCGAGGAAGAACAGGCGGCCGGGGCAATAGTAGGAGTCGGCCGCGGCCCTGGCGATGAAGAGGCCGTCGATCTGGGTATCGGCATCGAGTATGGCCGCTCCGTCCGGATAATAGGCGGTCCTGCCGTTGACGGAGACGTTTTCAAGCCGCCCCTTGCAGCTCATGGGCATGAAGGCGCTGCCGTTCACGAGGATCCTCGAATAGCTCTTCACGTCGTCCATCGCGCCGTCCTCCACGATCAGCTTGCCGTTGACGATCAGGAATGCGCCGTCCCCGGCGGTCCCCGCGGCGATCTCATGCCTGCCGCTTACGACCTTTACTTCGACGCCGTCCGGCACGTCCGCGACCGAGGCGACGTTCAGCGTCACGTGATGCTTTGCAAAAAGCTCCCTTGCGCGCTTGCCCGTGATCAGGACAGCGGCGTTCACCGTCACCTTATCATAGCCCTCGAGGCTTTGCTCAGTTACTTCCCTTGCGTCGCACACGACTGCGTTGATCAGCTTGTTTTTCATTTTGAACCTCCTGGTTTATTGTTCGAGTTTTTCTTTCAGGGTCCTGCGGGCGCGGCTGAGCATCGCCCGTATGCCCGACGGTGAAAGCCCGTATTCCTCCGCGAGCTCCTTTGAGGTGTAACCCTCGAAATAGCGCTTGACGAACACCCTTGCCGTGTCCGGCGGGAGCGACGAGAGTATCATAGCGGTATCGACCGCTGAGAACCCGCCGTCGGTCTCCTCCTCCGGAGGCATCAAGCGGCTTTTCTCCACCGCTCGCCTGCGGCAGGCGTCATAAAAAAGATTGCGCGCTACTTTGAACAGCCAGGCCCTTCGCTGTTTCTCCCCGAGCTCCTCAAGAAGATCCTGATCGGAAAGCGCCCTTAAGAAAGTCTCCTGCAGAAGATCCTCCGCGTCGGCTGCGCTGCCGCACATCATGCGGCAATAATTGAAAAGCTCCGCGCGGTGCACGGAATACAGCTCCGCGATCATAAGCGCCCTCCTTTCCTTCGGCTTTCACTGTTATAACGTTTTAAAGAGGCAAAGTGTTGCTCCGTTTTTTAGAAAATGGCCCGAACGCGACTGGCGGACGGGTCATAAGGTAAGCGCCGAAACAAAGGCGCGTCACAGCTCGAGCACGTACTTATACGCGCTGCCGGGCGGGTCCTTATAATACCCCTCCGCGATCCGGTTGAGGCGGTAGCCGCAGTCCTCGAACACCCGCTGCATGGCCAGGTTCTTGTCGCGCGTTTCGCCGCAGATGCGCTTGATCCCGCCTGCGCCGTGCGCCTTTCGGACATGGTCGAGCAGGATATGCGCATAGCCCCTGCCCCGGAAATCGGGATGAACGGAGAGGTTCATGATCTTAACGTAGTCGTGCACGCCCTCCCAGTTGTAGATGAAGACGTTCCCCGCGAGCTTTTCGCCGTCCATGACGGCATAATAGACCGCGCGGGGGTCGTTGAGCAGGTCGTGCCAGTCATCCTCCTTCCAGAAATCGCTCGGGAAGCAGAGCTTGTTGAAGGCGATCAGCTCCTTCTCGCGTTCGGGACCAAGTATCCTTATCTCAGCCATGTTCCCTCCCTCATTTTCCGTCGGGGAAGCTGGTGAACGCGCCGCGCTCGACCTTTGGAAGGCCGCGCCGCTCCTTCTCGGCGGCGAAAGCGCGCATCATAAAGGCCATGTTCCTTGCGAGATTGCGCATCGTCTGCAGGCCTTCGAGGTCCTTTTTAACGTCCTCGGCGGTGAAGCCGTGCACCTGATTCCAGTAGGTCGAGGTAGCGATCGGCATGCCGCTGATCGAAAAATACTTGTTGAGCACGTCAAAGCTCGCGGTGTTGCCGCCCCTGCGGCAGGATACCACGGCCGCGCCGACCTTGAAATGCTTGGTAAAACGCGTGCTGTAAAACAGCCTGTCCAGAAAAGCGATCGCCGTGCCCGCGGGCGAGCCGTAGTAGACCGGCGCGCCGATGACGAGCCCGTCCGCCGCCTCGAACTTGGGCGCGGTCTCGTTTACGAGATCGTCGAACACGCAGCGGCCCCTTTCGCCGCAGCGGCCGCAGGCGATGCAGCCCCGAATATCGGCGCCGCCTATCTCGATAAGCTCGGTTTCGATGCCCTCGGCATCGAAGACCTTTATCATCTCTTCGAGCGCCGCGGCGGTGCAGCCGTTTCTATGCGGACTGCCGTTGAGCAGCAGGACTTTCAGCGTTTTTTCCATATTCTTCATTCTTCTCCTTTCGGGTTGCCGCCCCGGGCTTTTCCCGGGCGTTTTTTAGGGGGGATAGGTCCTCTGCCCCGCCATTCAGCGGAAGTATCTTATGAATTCGGCGTCCATATCGATAAATCTGCAGCCGAGCGGGGTCCCGGACTCAAAATCGTATTCGACGGATATCGTTCCATGAATCTCCGCCTCTGTGTCGGGATCCGTCCACGAGGCGAGCGCGGCGATCGTTTCGAGGCCGCCGATGATCACGGGCTCCGCGGGGCGGATAAGCAGCTCCGGCCGCATCGGCAGGCCGCGATAGACCTTATCGAGGAAGGCGTTGTATTCCTCCCACGTGTCGAACTGTATGCCGCTGAGGAAATCGGCGTACGCGGAGGTCTCGTAGCCCGACCATGCCACGCCGTTGAGCATCTTGAGGATATAGAGGAAGTATTCGTCCGTCTGCCAGCCGCCGCCGAGCCGGTACTCATAGAGATCGATCAGGATATCCTCGGCCCGGAGCCGGCGGGCGGGCACAGGGTTATTGAGCGGATCTGTCAGAAAATTGAGCGTGATGGCGGCGTCGTAGTAGTCCTCTTTCGAATACCCCGCCTCGAGGAAGAGCTCGGCCACGAGCACCTCGGAATCCGCGGAGAAGAAGAGCTCAGAGAGTTTTTCTTCGCCGAAGATGTATTCGAGCCCGGTCAGGAACCGGCAGGGGTCGAAATACCAGCGCACCGCGCCGGCAAAGTACTTTGCGGTGCAGAGCTCCGCGCCGCCCTCGGTAAGGAAATCCGCCGGATACACGATCACCGCGCCGAGCTGCTCCATGATGGGCAGGGCCAGCAGCTCCTCGGCGGAGAGGCGCTCGCCGTTCAGCAGATACATCGCGTTCCCCGCGGGGCTTATCGAAAAATCCACGAAATGCACGAGCTCGTGATAGATCACGGACGGCAGTTCGCATTCCTCGGTCAGGCCGAGGTCCGTGCCGATCGTTATGGTATTCGGTATGGCGCTGTAAAGGCCCACGTTTCCGTAGTCGAGCTCGCCTTCCTCAAAGCTCAGCCCCGCGAGGCGCCCGAAGAAATGATCGGCGTCCATAAGCGCGGCGTGATCGGCGATGAGCGGAAAGAGGCGATAAACGAGCTCTGCGTATTCATCGAGGCCGGGATTGGCCTCGACCGTTTGGGCAAAGCGCAGGAATAGCGCGTATTCGCCGCGGATATCCTCGGCCGAGAGACCGTGGAGCTCCGCAAGGCGCAGCGCTTCATAGGCCTCGGGATCGCCTGCGGGCGTGGGCTCGGGAGTTGGCTCGGGCGTGGGCTCCGCCGTCGGGGCCTCCGTCGCCGCGGGCACGGAAGCATACGGGGTCTCCTCCGGTACGGCGGTCTCTCCCCCGTCAGCCGGCCGACTTTCGCAGCCCGCCGCAAGGCAGAGCATAAGTATTATGATTATCGCGGCAATGATCCTTTTCATCTTCGCTTTCCAATAAAACCTCTTCTGCCCGTTTCGGCAAAAGAGGTTTTTCCTTAATGCGCGGCTTGTTATTGGTC
Organism: Bacillota bacterium; assembly: GCA_016282255.1. Lineage (GTDB taxonomy): Bacteria > Bacillota > Clostridia > Christensenellales > CAG-138 > PeH17. Next base: position 3,390 of record JAEEKE010000089.1, on the reverse strand, counting down.
GGCCTTGTGAACGACGACCTGCGGGAACGGGATGCCGACGCCCTTTTCGTCGAACAGGATCTTAAGATCCCTTGCAAGCATGCGCTGCCCGGCGAAGACGTTCTCCTCCGTTACGTCCGCTGCGAACTTGAGGTTGATGCCGCTGTCCGCGAGCTCATCCACGCCCAGATAGCGCGGCACAGTCAGGTACAGGTCCGGATGCTCCTCCTTGAGGGCGGGCAGGGATTCATGAAGCATCGCCTCGAGCTTGCGAAGGTCGGTGCTGTAATCCACGGCCACCACGACGAGGGCCACGGAGTTGTTGCGGGAACGGTTCTGGAAATTGCGGATATCCGAATTGTTGACCACCTTGAGGTTGCCGCCGGCGTCCTCTATCACGGTGGTGCGCACACCGATGCTGCGCACGGTGCCGCGGAAATCATCCAGAATGATGATATCCCCCACGCTGTATTGATTCTCGAAGATGATGAACGCGCCGGTGATGATATCCTCGATCAGGCTCTGCGCGCCGAAGCCGAGGACCAGGCCCACGATGCCGACGCCGGCCAGCACCGCCGTGGTGTTTACGCCGAGGATGCTGAGGCCCCAGACGACGGCGACGATCACGGCCACGTATTTGAGCAGGCCGGAGATAAGGCTCGTCACGGTCTGGAAGCGACCCCCGCGCTTGCCGATGGCCTTGAGGATCAGTTTGAGCAGCTGATAGACGAGCCATACGATGGCTATCGCAAGGACCAGCGTGATCAGCTGGGCGATGGTGGCATGCGCATCCCCCTTGAGCAGGATATGGTCCTTCTCCATATTGCTGACGGCGTTTTTGAGACTCTCCGGAAGGGGCAGCCAGTTCGGATTCGCAAGCAGCAGCACCAGGATCGCCGCGATCACGATCCCGATGACGGTCTTGGCCTTATTCCTCTTCTTTTTCATAACAGATACCTCCTGCGGGCCCCTTTGGGGGCGTTATTGGATAATGATTGAATACGGGCAGTTTGGTGACCCACGCCGTCGCGCAGGTCCTGTCGGCGGTCCAGGTGTAAGCGCCGGGTGAATAGGCCATGATCAGCTCCAGCTCCCAGTCGACGTCCATGCTCAAGGTAAGATCGGTGACGAGGAGCTCGGCGTCGTGCTGCTCATCCCCCTCGGCGGGATACAGCGTCACGCAGTCGGTCGAAAGCTCGATCGGGGCGGCCGTGCCGTCGTGGTCGACCAGGCGCACGGACACGACCGTGATGTTCGCAAGGTCCGGCGCGAGCTGCGGCCAGATCGCAAACGAACAGCTGTACTCGCGGGTGACCGGATTGTAGACGGCGATGGAGTGCTCCGACCACAGGTCGAAGAACGAACCGCTGAACGCGGGCACATCGTCGCTGTAGACATAGCAGGTCGAACCGTCCGGCATCAGGCATTCGAATTCGATATAGAACCAGCAGAAGCAGCCGGGCATACCGGCCTCGACGGGGACATTAACCGAGAGGCACGCGTCCCCGGCGGCCGTGCTCCAGATGGATACGTAATCGTTGATGTTATCGTGGGAAAGGCTTACCGTACCCATGGACGGATCACACGGGGAATAGGCGATATCCTGCGCGCCTTCGGACCAGTACAGCGCTGCGGTGACCTCCTCGGCGTCGTTCATAAGAAGCTGGAAAGTCACATAGAACGCGCCGTCGAGCTCGTTGACGCCGACGCCGAACGGCTCGGGCGGGTAGAATTCTAACATATCCGTTGCGATATCTATCGAGGCCTCGCCGAGCCATTCGACCGTGGCCGGGCCGACCTCCGAATCGGTATAGATGAGCCTTACCGAGGCCGTGAAATGATCGAATTCCTCCGGCCCGTAGCAGTCGACCTCGCCGCGGACGCTGACCTCGCCGGTGTCGCCGTCGAGCGTGAACCACTCCGTTTCAATGAGGACATCCGTGCCGCTCGGGGAGACGGCCGTGAACTCGACAGTCTCGACCTTGCTTAGATCGACGAGCTCCGTGTCCACCCAATAGACGGCGTAGAAGAAGCCGTCGCCCACGGACATGCTCTCCTCCTCGTCGGGCGTGATATAGGTGCCCTTATAGACTACCATTGGATCGCTGTAGATGCTCTGGGTCTCGCCCGCGGAATCGACGAACGTCAGCTCTATGCGGAAGAAGCCGAAGCCGTTCTCCTGCTCAAGATCCGCGCTGAGGCACTCCCCGTAGGCAAGCTCGGGCGTCCACGTGGCCGTGCCGTCGTTTTGATCGAGGCTGAGGGTATTGACGGTGTAGGGCCCGCTGCCGTTTGCAAAGGTCTCGTAGCTGCTGCCGTTCCAGTGCTGCAGCACGGCGGTCAGCGCGCCGTAACGCGTTCCGTCGGCGACCGTTACGGTAAACGGGATGTAGCTGTAGCCCTGCCCGCTCTGCTCGGCGCCTGCGCTGTCGATCGTGGGCGCGGTGAAGGGAGCGGCCGTGACCTCCAGCTCCACCGACGCAACCGATTCCCAATGGATGAAATCATCGTAGTCGCTGTATCTGTAAACGATTATAACGTCGTTGTAATCCGCCGGATAGAGGATCTCGTCGACGAGGGTATAGGTCACGGTGAACGTGCCGTCCTCCGCGAACGGAGTGATCACGGCGTCTTCACTGATATCGCGCATATTGTAGCCGGAACCGGGCCGCCAGCTGTCGAGCGTGAGCTGGGTCAGCTCAAGCTTGCTCAGATCCAGCACCAGATCCGTGTCGATCCTGAAGGTACAGGTAACGGTGTTGTTCTCATAGGTGCCGGCCGCGTCGTCGATGAACCCGCCCTTGTAGATGAACAGGCTGCTCAGCTCAGTTGATTCGACGGTGCCGGTGCGTCCGTCGGTATAGGTATAGTCGACGACTATGCGCGCCTGCTTCATCAGGCCGATCGCGTCGCCGATATCGAGGGTGTAGATATCGAAGCGCAGATCCTCGCACGACCAGAAGGGTTCGTCCCCCTCGTAGGACGCGGTGAGGACGCTGTCGCCCAGCATCGGGCACTCGGTCCAGTTATCGCTGCCGATATCGGCATACTCGAGCCTTGCGGTCACGGGCCGGGAGGTATCGACGTCGTTGAGCTCCAGTTCGAAGTAGAAATAGAAGCAGTCGAAGTACTCATCGTCTATGCCCGGATTATAATTTCTGACCTCGTTGAGCTCGATGAAGGACGGCGCGTTCAGAGGCGAAGGTTCGGGCGTGGGCTCCGGCGTGGGCTCGGGCGTGGGCTCCGGCGTAGGTTCGGGCGTAGGCTCGGGAGTCGGCTCGGGAGTCGGTTCGGGAGTGGGCTCGGGAGTCGGCTCGGGCGTAGGCTCGGGAGTCGGTTCGGGAGTCGGTTCGGGAGTCGGTTCGGGAGTCGGCTCGGGCGTCGGCTCGGGAGTGGGCTCCGGCGTAGGTT
>JAEEKE010000088.1 GCA_016282255.1 Bacillota bacterium | reverse complement strand
TCCTGGTACGACAACGAGAACAGCTACACCAGCCAGATGGTCCGCACCATCAAGTACTTCTCCGAGCTCAAATAATAAGGCCCAACACACAGCGCCCGCTCCCCGAGCGGGCGCTTTTCTGTGAATAAAACTATTTCTCACCGTAGGGGCGGCAACCTGCCGCCAGCCCTGCGGCGGGAAATCTCTGCGGCGGAGGTTGGTCGGACTGCACCAATGGGGACGGTTCTCTTTGGTGCAATATGCAGCAAGCAGTTGAGTATAGCCCGCTCTGCACCAAAGAGAACCGTCCCCATTGGTGCACGAGGCTTCTCCTTTCCGTTGCTTTCCCCCTCATCAGCCCTCACCCTCGCTCCGCGCTCGGTTCGGCCAGCTTCCCCCCAAGGGGAAGCCATGCGATGCTGCCGCTCCTTCTCTCCTGCTTTGTTCCGCCTGCAATATAGCATCGTAGGGGCGGCAACCTGCCGCCAGCCCTGCGGCGGGAACTTTCTGCGGCGGAGGATAGACGAGCCGCCCCTCCCGCCGATCAAATCCGCCCCCGCCCGCTGTTGATTTTCTCCCCGAAAGATGGTATGATACAGAAAGCAAAACCGGGGGAACGTAAGCAAAAAATGGATCAAACGAAAAGGGACATTATCGACCCCAAACGCATCGACGTGCTGGACGGCATCCGCGCGCTCAGCATCATAATAGTGATGATCTTCCACTTCTGGCAGCAGACGTGGATCTTTCCGACTGTAAAAACGCCGTTCCTTGCCTTTATCGGCCTCGATAAGATCGATTTCACGCCGTTTGCGAAGGTCGGCTATCTTTTCGTGGACATGATGGTGCTGATAAGCGGCTTCCTGCTCTTCCTGCCCGTCATGCGCCAGATCTTCATGGGCGCGGACATGATCAAATGGAAGGACTACGCCCGCAGGCGCCTCGCGAGGATCGTGCCCAGCTACTATTTCTGCATCCTGCTGATCTTCTTCGCCCACTGCCTGCCGAGCCACGTCTATTCGAGCACCGCGGACGCCGTCAAGGATCTCGTCACCCACCTGACCTTTACCCAGACCCTCTATGTAAAGACCTACCTCGGCACGCAGCTCAACGCCGTGCTCTGGACCGTCGCTATCGAGGTCTGGTTCTATATCCTCTTCCCGCTCTTTGCGGAGCTGATCCGCCGCCGCAGGTCCGACGACAACAAAAAGAGCGTCGTTGCCTCGGTGATCTGCATATTTCTGCTCGCGGCTCTGTTCTACGGGATCGCCCGCTGGTGGCGGCTCAACGTCGTCGAAGCGCCCGGCGCCTACGTCGCGATGAAGATCAACCAGCTCCCGGCCTTCATGGGCGTGTACGCGAACGGCATGCTCGGCGCGATGATCTACGTCCTGCTCGCGAAGCATACCGAGCGCAGTCTCGGCCTCACCGTCACCTGCACGGTCGTTTCCCTCGTCTGCATCGCGCTGATAACGGGCATGGTCAAGGAATGCGCGGCGCTCTCGGCGCAGGCGGCGCAGCTCTGGCAGGTCTCGGAGCGCCTCCGCCTGACGGGCGTCTTCATGCTGTTCATCCTCTCCACCGCGCTCGCGGCGAAATGGTACCGCTTCCTGTTCTCCAATAAACTGATGGTCTTCCTCTCCGGCATCTCGTATAACCTCTATATCTGGCATCAGTGGCTCGCGGTGCATATTAAAAACGTCTGGCGCATCCCTTATTGGGAGGGCAGCGTGCCCCCGAACCAGCTTTGGGACCACCCCTGGATGAACAAATACGCCGCGATCATAACCGTGGCCGCGTTCGCCGCCGCGATCCTCGCGACCTACCTCATCGAAAAGCCCTTCGCAAACCTGATCCTCGGAAGGCCGATGTTCGGCAAGAAGAAAAAAGAACGATAAGCTCACGTGCAAGAAACGCCGCCGTCATTTCGACAGCGGCGTTTTTCCTTTTATCTGTGAGCTTTTTTATTATTTCCTGTTGCCGAGCAGACCGCGGAAGATCTGCCTGCCGAGCTCCCTGCCGAAGCTCGAAAGGGTGGAGTTGAACACCTTGCCCACGCTCGAGTTCTTCTTCTTGCGGGCGGACGCCTTGGCCTTCTCTTCCTTCTCCTTCTTCTTGCGCTCCTGCTCCTCCAGCTTCTCGGCGGCCTTGCGCTCCTCCTCGGCCTTCTTCGCGGCCTCCTCCTCGGCCTTCTTCGCGGCGGCCTCCTCCTGCTGACCGGTCAGCACCTCAAAGGCGGATTCGCGGTCGACCGTTGTGCCGTATTTCTCGGCGAGCGGGCTATTTGCCACGACCGTGCCGATAACGGCGGCGTCGACGGCGTTCATCGAGCTCCGGGGCGGCAGTATGCCCGCGCGCTGCACGATGCCCGGGGTGCCTTTGGGATCGAGCACGGAGACCAGCGCCTCGCCGGTCGCCAGCTCCTGGAGCACGCGCTCGGTATCGAAATCGGGATTGACGCGGAACGAACGCGCCGCGTAGCGCAGGTTCTTCTGCTCGTTGGGGGTGTAGGCGCGCAGCGCGTGCTGCACGCGGTTGCCGAGCTGCTGGAGCACGCTCTCGGGCACGTCGGCGGGGTTCTGGGTGATGAACCAGACCGAAACGCCCTTGGAACGGATCAGGCGGACCACCTGCTCGATCTTCTCAAGCAGGGCCTTCGGCGCGCCCTTGAACAGCAGATGCGCCTCGTCGAAGAAGAACGCGGCCTTGGGCTTGTCGAGATCGCCGCATTCGGGCATCAGCTCGTAGAGCGCGGAGAGCATCCACAGCATGAAGGTGCTGTAGAGCAGCGGGTGCTGGAAGAGCTCCTGGCATTCGAGGATGTTCATGTAGCCCCGGCCCTGCTCGTCCCAGTCGAACCAGTCCTTTATATCGAGGGCGGGCTCGCCGAAGAAGATGTTGCCGCCCGCGTCCTCAAGCGCAAGCAGCGCGCGCTGGATCGCGCCGAGGGTCTGCGCGGAGCAGTTGCCGTACTGAAGCTTGTATTCCGCGGAGTTCTCGCCCACGTGCACCACCATCGAGCGCAGGTCCTTGAGGTCGATCAGCAGCAGCTGCTTCTCGTCCGCGATGCGGAAGATGATGCGCAGCACGCCGGCCTGCGTGTCGTTGAGGCCGAGCAGGCGCGCGAGCAGCTCCGGACCCATATCCGAAATGGTCGTGCGCACCGGGTGTCCGAGCCTGCCGTACACGTCGAAGAAGCGGACGGGGTAGGAGGTGTACGTAAAGTTCTCGATGTTCATATTCGTGATCGATCGCAGGATGTGCTTGGTCTCGACGCCCTGAACGCACATGCCCGAAACGTCGCCCTTGATATCGGCCAGGAACAGCGGCACGCCCATATCGCTGAGCGATTCGGCGATGACTTTGAGGGTGACGGTCTTGCCCGTGCCGGTCGCGCCGGCGATCAGGCCGTGGCGGTTGCACATGGAGGGCTCAAGGTAGACGCGCTCGGTGCCGGTCGCGAGCCAGATCCTGCCTTCGTCGGATAGATACATGGATGGACCTCCTTATTGCCCGTCCCAAGCGGGGAAGGGCGGTTTTCTTCGTTTATATTATAAATAAAACCCCGTTTGCATGTCAAGCAAAAACGAAACACCGCCAAAAGCCCGGAAGCGCGTAAATCACAAAATTGCCTATTCCGTTTTTCTTCGATCGGTAGTATAATAACTATGTGTATTCTTTTGCACGAAACCACTTTTCGGAGGTTATAAATATGTGCGGTATAGTCGGCTACGTAGGTACCAGGGAAGCGAGCGAGCTGCTGCTCGAGGCGCTTGAAAAGCTTGAGTACCGGGGCTACGATTCCGCGGGCATCGCGCTCATCTGCGACGCCGGTATCGTTATCCACAAGACCAGGGGGCGCATCGCGGACCTTCGCCGTATCTTCGACGAGGCGACCGACGACGACGGCTGCACGGTCGGCATCGGCCACACCCGCTGGGCGACCCACGGCGAGCCCTCGGACGTCAATTCCCACCCCCATCTTTCCAAAAGCAAGCGCGTCGCCGTCGTTCACAACGGCATCATCGAGAACTATATCGAGCTGCGCCGCCATCTCGAGCAGCACGGCTACACCTTCTCCACCGAGACCGATTCCGAGGTCGTCTCGGAGCTGATCGACTATTGCTACAGCGGCGACCCCGTGGCGGCGGTCCGCAAGGCCGAGCAGCAGCTCAAGGGCTCCTACGCGCTCGGCATCCTGTTCTCGGATTTCCCGGATCAGATCATCGCCCTGCGCAAGGACAGCCCGCTGATCATCGGCCTCGGCGAGGGTGAGAACTTCATCGCGTCGGATATCCCGGCCATCCTCAAGCACACCAGGAACGTTTTCCGCCTCGGCGAAAGGGAGCTCGCGGTGCTTACCGCGCAGCGCGTGCGCGTGCTCGATATCTTCGGCAACCGCGTCGATCATCCCGTCGACCATATCGACTGGGACGCCGCAGCGGCCGAGAAGGGCGGCTACCCGCATTTCATGATCAAGGAGATCTTCGAGCAGCCCGAGGCGATCCGCAAGACGCTCGCTCCCCGCATCCGCGAGGACCTTTCCATCGATCTCGGCTTTAAAAGGCTGACCGACGAGGACCTAAAAGGCATCGAATCCATCAAGATAACCGCCTGCGGCAGCGCCTACCACGTCGGCGTCGTCGCGAAGCATTTCCTGCAGAAGAACCTGCGCCTGCCCGTCGAGGCCGTGCTCGCGAGCGAATTCCGCTATGAGGACCCGATCGTGGACGAAAAGACCCTCGTCATCATCGTCAGCCAGTCCGGCGAAACGCTCGACACGCTCTACGCCCTCCGCGAAGCGAAGGCGCGCGGAGCGAGGACGGTCTCCATCGTCAACGTGCTCGCAAGCTCCATCGCCAACGAGAGCGAGGAGGTCCTCTATACCTGGGCCGGGCCCGAGATAGCGGTCGCGACCACCAAGGCCTATTCCACCCAGCTCGCGCTGATCCAGCTCTTCGGCCTGCATATGGCCCGCATCCGCGGCAATCTCTCCGAGGAGGAGGTCAAGTCGCAGATAACGGCGCTCCAAAAGGTGCCCGAGGGCGTTGAAAAACTGCTTGAGGACGTCAAATCCGTGCAGTACATCGCCTCGCTCTACTTCAACTGCCAGGACGTCTTCTTCATCGGCCGCAACATGGACTACGCGCTCTCGCTCGAGGCGTCGCTCAAGCTCAAGGAGATCTCATACATACACTCCGAGGCCTATGCCGCGGGCGAGCTCAAGCACGGCACGATCTCCCTGATCGAGGACGGCACGCTCGTCATCGCGCTCTGCACCTACCGCCCGCTGCTTGAAAAGATGATCTCCAATATCAAGGAGGTCTCGGCGCGCGGCGCGAAGGTCCTTGCGGTCATCAACGAATCCGACGTGCAGACCGGCACCGTCGCGGACCATATCATCCGCATCCCGGAATGCGCCGATATCGCGCTGCCGCTGCTCACCATAGTCCCGCTGCAGCTCTTCGCATACTACATCGCCTCGCTCAAGGGCTGCGATATCGACAAGCCCCGCAATCTCGCCAAATCCGTCACCGTCGAATGACGGCTTAAGGACCCCAAAGCCAGCTCAGGAGGGCCGAAAATGCTTATCACTTCCCTGATCGAAAAGAAGCGCGACGGCTTCGAGCATACCCGTGAGGAGATCGAGTTCATCATCCGCGGGCTGCTCAGCGGCGCCGTCGAAAACTACCAGATGACCGCCTGGATGATGGCGGTCTGCTGCCGCGGCATGTCGGAAAGGGAGATCGCGGACCTTACGAATGCGATGGTGCATTCGGGCGACACCGTGGATCTTTCGGATCTGCCCGGCGTCAAGGTGGATAAGCACTCCACCGGCGGCATCGGCGACACCACCACCCTCGTGGTAGGGCCCCTTGTGGCGGCCTGCGGCGGCACCGTGGCCAAGATGAGCGGGCGCGGCCTTGCCCACACCGGCGGCACGCTCGACAAGCTCGAGTCCGTGCCCGGCTGCTCGGTCGAACAGCCGCTCGACCGCTTCAAGGAGATCGTGCGCCGCAACGGCGTCTGCGTCATCGGCCAGTCGGCGGACCTCGACCCCGCGGATAAGCGCATGTATTCCCTGCGCGACGTCAGCGGCACGGTCAAGAGCATCCCGCTGATCTCCTCGAGCATCATGAGCAAGAAGATCGCCGCCGGCGCCGACGCGATCGTGCTGGACGTCAAGACCGGCAACGGCGCCTTTATGGAGACCGTGGACGACGCGCGCGCGCTCGCCCGCGAAATGGTCAATATCGGCCGCAACGTCGGCCGCCGCACCGTGGCGATCATCACCGATATGAACCGCCCCCTCGGCATGGCGATCGGCAACGGGCTTGAGATGAAGGAGGCCATCGAGGTATTGAAGGGCCGCGTGCCCTATACGGACCCGCTCGTGAAGGTCTGCTTCACGCTCGCCGGGCATATGCTCCGCCTCTCAGGCATCGTTGAAAACGCCGCCGACGCCGAGCCCATGCTTAAGCGCGCCATCGAGAGCGGCGAGGGCTTTAAGCGCCTGCGCGGCATGCTCGAGGATATGGGCGGCGACCCGACCTATGCCGACGACCCCGAAAAGCTCGTGGCCGTCAAAAAGCTCGTCGAGGTCCGGGCGGAACGCTCCGGCTTCGTCGGCGCGATGGACGCAAAGCTCGTCGGCACCGCCGCGCTGATGCTCGGCGCGGGCAGGGAGAAGGTCACCGACCGCATCGACCCCGCCGTCGGCATCCTGATGAAAAAGCGCTACGGCGACCGCGTGGAGGCGGGGGAAGCCTTCGCCGTCATCTACGCAAACAGCGAGGAAAAGCTCGCCGAAGCTGAAAATAAGCTCCGCGAGGCCGTCACCATCACCGAGGCCGCGCCCGAGGAGCTGCCGCTGATCTACGACGTCATCGAATGACCCATTGAGGGATTGAATTGAAAACCAGTGATTTCTACTACGAGCTGCCCGAGGAGCTGATCGCGCAGTCCCCCGCCGAGGTGCGCTCCGCCTCCCGCCTGCTCGTCTATAATAAGACCGAAAAAACCATAGAGGATAAGGTTTTTTCCGACATAATCGACTATCTCCGCCCCGGGGACGTGCTCGTGCGCAACACCACCCGCGTCATCCCCGCGAGGCTCTATGCCCATCGCCCCGACACCGGCGGGCAGATGGAGTTTTTGCTGCTCAAAAGGCTGGATGAGCGCCATTGGGAATGCCTCGTCAAGCCCGGCCGCAGGGCCAAGGTCGGCAGGACCTTCGAGATAAACTCCGAGCTCTCCGCCACCGTGACGGAGCAGCTTGAGGACGGCAACCGCATCATCCGCCTCGATTACGACGGCATCTTCGAGGAGGTGCTCGACAGGGCGGGCGAGGTGCCCCTGCCGCCGTACATCACCAAAAAGCTCGAGGACAAGTCCCGCTATCAGACCGTCTACGCCCATGAGAACGGCTCCGCGGCCGCGCCGACGGCGGGCCTGCACTTCACCGAGGAGCTGCTCGCGAAAATCGAAGCGAAGGGCGTCATTATAGCCGACGTCCTGCTTCACGTCGGCCTCGGCACCTTCCGCCCCGTTTCGGTCGAGAACGTGGAGGAGCACCGTATGCACTCCGAATACTACGAGGTCACCGAGCAGGCGGCCGAGAAGATAAACGCCGCAAGGAGGAACGGCGGCCGCATAATCGCCGTGGGCACCACCAGCTGCCGCACGCTCGAGAGCATCGCCGATGAGAGCGGCGCCGTGCACGCGGGCAGGGGGGAGACCGATATCTTCATCAAGCCCGGCTACCGCTTCAAGGCCGTGGACGCGCTGATAACCAATTTCCATCTGCCCGAGTCCACGCTTTTGATGCTGATAAGCGCGTTCTGCTCGCGCGAGGAGATCATGCGCGTCTATGAACACGCCGTCAAGGAGCGCTACCGCTTCTTCTCGTTTGGAGACGCCTCGTTCTTCTATTGATACCGAAAAATACCGTTATATAAGGAAAAACAATGAGTGGATCACCCGTAACATACGAGCTTATCAAGACCGACGCCGCCACCGGCGCAAGGCGCGGAAGGCTGCATACCCCGCACGGCGTCGTAGAAACGCCCTGCTTCATGTGCGTAGGCACGCAGGCGACCGTCAAGGCGATGCTCCCGCGCGACCTTGAGGCGGTCGGCGCCGGCATCGTGCTCGCAAACACCTATCATCTGCATCTGCGCCCCGGCCACGAGACCGTTAAGGAGTTCGGCGGCATGCACGAGTTCTCGCAGTGGCACGGCCCCATGCTGACCGACAGCGGCGGCTTCCAGGTCTTCAGCCTTGCGGCGATGAACAAGATCACCGAGGAGGGCGTCGAGTTCAGCTCGCATATCGACGGGCACAAGATGTTCTTCACGCCCGAATACGTGATGGAGATCGAGGAGGCGCTCGGCGCCGATATCGCCATGGCGTTCGACGAATGCGCGCCAGGCACCTGCACCAGGAGCTACGCCGAGGCCGCGATGCAGCGCACCCACCGCTGGGCCGAGCGCTGCAAGAAGGCCCACACGCGCGAGGATCAGGCCCTTTTCGGCATAATCCAGGGCGGAGTATTCCCGGAGCTTCGCGTCGAGAGCGCCAAGGTGTTGACCGATATGGATTTCCCGGGCTACGGCATCGGGGGCCTGTCCGTCGGCGAGCCGAAACCCGTCATGTACGAGATGCTCGAGACGATCCGCCCGTACCTGCCCGAAAACAAGCCCCATTACCTGATGGGCGTCGGCAGCCCGGACTGCCTCGTCGAGGGCGCGATGCGCGGCGTGGATATGTTCGACTGCGTGCTGCAGACCCGTTCGGCAAGGAACGGCCTTGCCTTCACGTTCGAGGGCAAAAAGATGCTCCGCAACGCCGAGTTCGCGCACGACCACCGTCCCATCGAGGAGGACTGCGACTGCTACGCCTGCCGCCATTTCACCAGGGGGTATATCAGGCACCTGATCAAGGCGGATGAGATCCTCGCCGCCCAGCTCGTCACGATGCACAACCTCCGCTTCACCTACCGCCTTATGGAGAATATCCGCAAGGCGATCGAGGAGGATCGGCTGACCGAATACAGAAACGAGCTGCTGCTCCGCGGCACGTTCAATTAAAAGATGTCAAGGCATTTTATAATAAAAACAGAAGAAGAGATGCGCGCCCTCGGCGAAGCGCTTGCAAAAGCCGCCTTCCCGGGTGAGTTCATCGCGCTCTTCGGCGGCCTCGGCGCGGGCAAGACCACGCTCGTCCGCCATTTCGCCGCCGCGCTCGGCATGGACGCCGCCGCGAGCCCCACCTTCACTATCGTCAGGCGCTACGCCTCCGACCTCGTTTCGATCGACCATTTCGACTGCTACCGCCTCGCGGACGCCGACGAGCTCTATGCCGTCGGCTTCGAGGATCATCTCGATACCGGCAGCATCATAATTATGGAATGGAGCGAAAATGTTTTGGACGCCCTGCCGCCCGAAAGGCTCGAGGTGCATATCGAGGGCAGCGGGGAGGAGCCGCGAAGCGTGGATATAGAGGCGTTCGGAGCCGCATATGAAAGCATTTTGGAGGGACTGAGCCTATGAAGCTGCTCGCAGTATCGACCTCCGCAAAAATACCGTCCGCCGCGCTGCTGCTTGACGACGACTGTATCGACGTAAAAAGGGACACGACCGACCGGCCGCATTCCGTCTCGCTGATGCCGCTCGTCGACGCCCTGCTCTGCGAGCGGGGGCTCACGCCCGCCGATATCGACCTGTTCGCGGTCGACGTCGGCCCCGGCTCGTTCACCGGCGTGCGCATCGGCGTCTCGGCCGTAAATGCGATGGCTTTCGCGCTGAATAAAAAGGTCGTCGCGGTACCGTCGCTCTCGGCTCTCCGCCACCGCGCGCGCGATACGGTGAGGAACGTAGTCATGCTCGACGCGCGCAACGGCAACGGCTACGCCGCGGTCTACGACGGCGAAACCTGCGTTCTCGAGCCCTGCGCCTGCGTGCAGAACGAGGTCATGGAGACCTATTTCAACGATAACGCCGAGCTCGTCGGCGATTGCTTCGGAAAAACCGACCAATGCGACGCGACGCTCGTTATCCTCGAAGCGCTGGCAATGCTCCGTGAAAAAGGCGACGAATGCAAGGCCGCCTCGGCCGTGCCGCTGTATCTGCGCCCCTCGCAGGCGGAGCGCATGAAGGGCGCAAAATAGCTCACGCGCCCTGCGCTTCGGCGGAGTGGTATTTAAGATACGTCGCCCTTCCGCCGCGGATATGGCGCTCCTCTCGGTTGACCTCGAGCACCGCCGCGACCTGCTCGGCAAGCGACTTGTTGATGCGCCTCAGCCGCTCGGTGACGTCCTTATGCACGGTCGATTTCGAAACGCCGAAGACGCCCGCCGCGGCGCGGACCGTCGACCCGGTCCCTATCATGTAGTCCGCGATCTCGAGCACGCGGGATTCGATATAGCTGTTCAATGCGTTTCCCTCCCAAATGACATCGGCTCAGGCCGATTTCCTTTTTATAGGATATGCGGGATGGAAGCTTTCAATACTTTTTCGGAGCAAACGAATGGAAAACTGGCTTTCAAGAACCGAGCTGCTGCTCGGCGCCGGGGCGGCTGAGAAGCTCGCCCGCTCAAGGGTCGCGGTCTTCGGCATAGGGGGCGTCGGCGGCGCCGCGGTCGAGGCGCTCGCAAGGAGCGGTGTCGGCGCGCTGGACCTGATCGACAGCGATACCGTGCAGCTAACGAACCTCAACCGCCAGCTGATCGCGACGCGGGATACCCTCGGCATGTTCAAGACCGACGCCGCCGAAGCGCGCATCCTCGCGATAAATCCCGACTGCCGGGTGACAAAGCACCGCCTCTTCTTCCTGCCCGAGACCGCGGACCGATTCGATTTTACGGAATACGACTACATCGTGGACGCGATCGACACCGTATCGGGCAAGCTCGGCCTCGTGCTCGCGGCAAAGGCTGCCGGCGTGCCGATCATCTCGGCGATGGGCGCGGGCAACAAGCTCGATCCCACGGCCTTCCGCGTGGCCGACATCCATAAAACCTCCGGCTGCCCCCTCGCGCGCGTGATGCGCCGGGAGCTTAAAAAGCGCGGCGTCGACAGGCTCAAGGTCGTCTATTCGGAGGAGGAACCGGTAAAACCTTTTGAAAGCGAAGAGACCCCGCCCGAGGGCAGGCGCTCCGTGCCCGGCTCCTGCGCGTTCGTCCCGCCGGTGATGGGCCTGATCATCGCCGGGGAGGTCATAAAGGACCTGATCGGTGTCAAAAAACAGAATATTAAGTCCTAGATTTGTCAGACTCGGCACATTTTCCCGTTTTGCTTGACAACCGCCCCGCGCCGGATATAATAATCTCAACGATCTTAAAGCGCCGTGAAAACGGTGCGCGAGGAAAGGAGAGATCAATATGGAAGAAAAGAACAATGTTTGGAAAGAAGCGGGCAAGGACGTAGAGCAGACCATCTCCGAGCTCGGCAAGGCGATCATCCGCTCGATCAAGATCGGCGCGGAGAGGATCCTCAATGAAGATGATACCCGCAGCATCGGCGTCAGGGAAAGCTGGAAGAACGTCGGCAAAAAGTTTGAGACCGCAGGCAACTCCGTAAGCCGTGCCGTCGCGCAGGCGGCGCGTGAGCTCGCGGACATGCTCGACAGCGAAGCCGAACAGGCCGAGGACGCCGTGTTCGAAGCCGTTGAGAAAGTCGAGGAGGAGGCCGCGGATACAGCGACCGAAACCGAACCGGACGAGGGCGAGACCGCCGAGTCCGATCAGAACACCGTCAACTGAGTTCAGACCTCTAAACAAACAACGGATCCCCGGTTTTCCGGAGATCCGTTTGTTTATGTCTTTATTTAGCTGAAACGACCATTCGGCGAATGAGCTTATTCGTCGAATATTATTCGTCGTCGTCCTCGTCCTTCTTCGCGTTCTCGATGATCTTCTTCGCGATGTTGGCGGGCACGTCCTCATAGCGGACGAACTCGCTGGTGAACGAGCCGCGGCCCTGAGTCATGGCGCGCAGGTCGGTCGCATAGCGGAACATCTCGGAAAGCGGCGCTTCTGCAACAATCACGGTGCCTTCGTCGGTCTGCTCGCTGCCGAGGGTACGGCCGCGGCGGCCGCTCATATCGCTCATGACGGCGCCCATGTAGTCGTTGGGAACGGTGACCTTGTACTGATAGATGGGCTCGATCAGCACGGGGGAAGCCTTGACGCAGGCGGCCTTGTAGGAGAGCCTGGCCGCGCTCTTGAACGCGACTTCCTTGGAGTCGACGGGATGATACTTGCCGTCGTAGAGCGTCGCCTTGATGCCGACCATCGGGTAGCCGGCCAGAACGCCCTTGCGCATGGCCTCAACGAGACCCTTCTCGACCGCGGGGATGAATTCCTTGGGGACCACGCCGCCGACGATCGCGTTGACGAACTCGAACTCACCGGTGGGGGAGGGCTCGAAGCGCATCTGGACGACGCCGAACTGGCCCGCGCCGCCGCTCTGCTTCTTATGCTTGCCTTCGGCCTCGGCCATCGAGCGAATGGTCTCGCGGTAGGGGATGCGGGGATCGGAGAGCTGAGCTTCCACCTTGAACTTGTTGCGGAGCTTTGCGCAGACCACGTCGATATGCATCTCGCCCAGACCCTTGACGAGCACGTCGCCGGTCTCGGCGTTCTTCTCGATCTGGATGGTGGGATCCTCCTCGGTGAGGCGGGTGATGCCCTGGATGACCTTATCGTCCTCGCCCTGCTTCTTCGCGGTGACCGCGCGGCTGATGCAGGGAGCGGGGAAGTCGATGGGCGCGAACTGGACGGGATCGGCCGCGTCGCAGAGGGTGTCGCCGGTGGCGGTGAACTGAAGCTTCGCCATCGCGCCGATATCGCCCGCGCAGAGCTTGTCGACCGCGATCAGCTTGCTGCCGCGCATCATCGAAACGGTGCCGCTCTTCTCGCTCTTCTCACGGTTGGGGTTGTAGGCGGAATAGGTCGCGTCGATGGAGCCCGCGAAGACCTTCATGATGGAGATCTTGCCCACAAAGGGGTCGGCAACGGTCTTCATGACCTGGGCGGCGAACTTGCCGTTCGGATCCACCTTGACGGGCTCGCCGGTCTTGACGCTGATAGCGGGACGCATGGGCGCCTTGTCAGCGGAGGGCAGGTAGTTGATGATCTCGTTCATCAGGGTGTAGACGCCCGCGTTCATCAGGGCGGAAACGCAGACCACGGGGGTCACGCTGCCGTCGGCGATGCCGATAGAAAGACCGCGCACGATCTCCTCCTGGCTCAGCTCCATGGTGTCGAGGTAGGTCATCATGAGCTCCTCGTCGTCGGAAGCGGCGGCCTCCATCAGCGCTTCGCGCAGTTCCTCTGCGCGCGCCTTGAGGTTGGCGGGGATGTCGATATCCTTCTCGTTCTTGCCGTCGAACTTCTTCGCGGTCATGGTGGTCAGGTCGACGTAGCCGACGTAAGCGCCGTTCTCCATGATGGGCAGCTGGATCGGGACGCAGTTGGTGCCGAACTTGGCGTGCAGCGCCTCAACGGTGTTGTTGAAGTTGGCGTTCTCGCGGTCGAGCTGGTTGATGACGATCATATGGGGCATGCCGGCCTTCTTGCACATGCTCATGGCCTTCTCGGTGCCCACCACGGGGCCCGCGACCGCGCCGCATACGATGAGGGCGGAATCGGCCAGAGCGAACGCCTCGTAGACCTCGCCGTAGAAATCGAAGAAGCCGGGAGCGTCGATGAGGTTGACCTTGGTGCCGTTCCACTCGAAGGGAGCGACAGCGGTGCTGATGGAGATGTGCCTGCTCTTCTCTTCGGCGTCGTAGTCGGAAACGGTGGTGCCGTCGTCGACCTTGCCCATGCGGTCAAGAAGCCCTGCGTTAAAGAGCATAGCCTCGGTCAAAGTGGTCTTGCCTTCTCCGCCGTGGCCGAGGATGGCGACGTTGCGGATGCTGTCAGCGGTATAAGTCTTCATATTTGTGTTTATTCCCCTCTCGTGGTAATAATTTGTTTCTGATCAATGCACGCGAATAAAACGCACATGCTATCCTTGATTGTATCATAACCAATACCGAAAGGCAAGATTATAATTGAAAAAATAATAACGAAATGCAATATATTTGTGCCCGGCGGCGAAGAAGGACCGCTGGGGCGAAACACGGCGGAGGACTTTTATCCTCCGCCGTGCGTGTCGTTTCAGCAATGTATAAGCCTTATCCCTTAAGGTCGGCGAGCCTTGCTGCCAGCTTCTTAAGCATCTCCTGCGCGTTCTCGAGCTTGGCGCGTTCGTCGGCGACGACCTTCTCTGGCGCCTTGGCCATGAAGCCGGGATTACCCAGCTTGCCGCTCGCGCGGGCGGCCTCGCCCTCCCAGCGCTTGACCTCCTTATCGAGGCGCTCGAGCTCCTTCTCGACGTCGATCAGCTCCTTCATCGGGATGAACGCTTCGCCGAGTCTCGAGACCACGGAGACCGCGTTCTTGTCGATGCCCTCCCTGTCGAAGCGGACGTCGACCGTGCTCGCGCCGGCCAGCTTGTTGAGGTAGGCCGCGGCCTGGCGGCAGATATCCTCGTTCTCCGGGGCGGTGACGACGGTCGTATGCGCGCGTTTGGACGGGGGCACGTTCATCTCCGCGCGGACGTTGCGGATCTGGCGCACCATGTCCATAAGCTGCTCCATCGCGTCGGCCTCCTCGGGGAAGAGCAGGCTCTCGTCGAACTTCGGCCATGCGGACAGCATGATCGTCTTCTCGGAGCCGGGCAGCCGCTGATAGATGTCCTCCGTGATGAACGGCATGAACGGGTGCAGGAGCTTGAGGCTGTTTGACAGCACGTGAACGAGGATCGAAAGCACGTTCCTCTTCGCGGCCTCGTCGTCGCCGTAGAGCCTCGGCTTCGCCATCTCGATGTACCAGTCGCAGAACTCGGTCCAGATGAAGCTGTAGACCTTGTCCACGGCAAGGTTCAGGTCGAAGGAATCGATGTTGCCCGTGGTGTCGCGGACGACCTCGTTGAGCCTGTGCAGGATCCACTTGTCGGCGATGTCGAGCATGGAGCGGTCGATCCCGCCGAGCTCCAGGCCGCCCAGGTTCATCAGCACGAAGCGGGAGGCGTTGTAGACCTTGTTGCAGAAGTTCCTCGCCGCCTCGACCTTCTTCTGCGAATAGCGCATGTCGGTGCCGGCCGCGGTGCCGCTCGTGAGGGCGAAGCGCAGGGAGTCCGCGCCGTATTCCTTGATGATCTCGAGCGGGTCGATGCCGTTGCCGAGGGATTTGCTCATCTTGCGGCCGATCTCGTCGCGCACCATGCCGTGCAGGAACACCGTGTGGAACGGTATCTCGTCCATCGCGTACAGGCCGAACATGATCATGCGGGCGATCCAGAAGAAGATCAGGTCGTAGCCCGTCGCAAGCGTGCTGGTGGGATAATAATACTTCAGCTCCTCGGTCTTCTCGGGCCAGCCGAGCGTGGAGAAGGGCCACATGCCGGAGGAGAACCAGGTGTCGAGCACGTCCTCATCCTGGGTCAGCTTCCCGCCGCAGTGCGGGCAGCAGGCGGGCTCGGTCTCCTCGACCACGGTCGCGCCGCAGTCCTCGCAGTACCACGCGGGGATACGGTGCCCCCACCAGAGCTGGCGGGAGATGCACCAGTCGCGGATGTTGCGCATCCAGTTGTAATAGGTCTGAACGTACCTTTCGGGCACGAATTTGATGGTCCCGTCCTCCACCGCCCTGAGCGCGGGCTCGGCCAGGGTCTTGATCGCCACGAACCACTGCTTGGAAACCATCGGCTCTATCGTGGTATGGCAGCGGTAGCAGGTGCCCACGTTGTGCGCGTAGGGCTCGATCTTGACCAGCGCGCCGCATTCCTTAAGGTCCTCAACGAACACCTTGCGGCATTCCGTCGTGGTCAGGCCCTCGTACTTGCCGCCCAGCTCGTTGATATGCCCGTCCTCGGTGAAGACGCACATCTGCGGCAGGCCGCAGCGCAGGCCGACCTCAAAGTCGTTCGGGTCATGGCTCGGGGTGATCTTGACGGCGCCGGTGCCGAAATCCATCTCGACGTATTCGTCGGCGACGATCGGTATCTCGCGGTCCACGATCGGGACCACGACGGTCTTGCCCACGATATCCTTATAGCGCGGATCGTTCGGGTTGACGGCCACGCCGGTATCGCCGAGGATGGTCTCGGGACGGGTGGTCGCGCAGATTATCGAATAGCTCTTGTCCGGAGCGTCGTAGCGCACGTGCCAGAGGTTGCTGGGCTGCTCCTCGAACTCGACCTCGGCGTTCGAGAGCGCGGTCTTGCAGCAGGGGCACCAGTTGACGATGCGGTCGCCGCGGTAGATAAGGCCCTTCTTGTAGAGATCCACGAAGACCTTGATGACGGCGCGGTTGCAGCCCTCGTCCATCGTGAAACGTTCGCGCTCCCAGTCGCAGGAGGAGCCGAGCTTGCGCAGCTGCGAAACGATGCGTCCGCCGTACTCCCTCTTCCACGCCCAGGCGTGCTCTAAGAAGCCCTCGCGGCCGACGTCCTTCTTGGTGAGGCCCTCCTTGGCCAGCTTTTCAACGACCTTGACCTCGGTCGCGATCGAAGCGTGGTCGGTGCCGGGGAGCCAGAGCGTTTCATAGCCGCTCATGCGCTTGTAGCGGATGAGGATATCCTGCATCGTCTCGTCGAGCGCATGGCCCATATGGAGCTGTCCGGTGACGTTCGGCGGGGGGATCACGATGCAGTAGGGCTCCTTGTCGGGATTCGGAGCGGAATGGAAATAGCCGCTCTCCTCCCATTCGCGGTAGAGCCTGTCCTCGACCGAAGAGGGGTCGTAGGTCTTGGGCATTTGGTCAAGATCGGGTCTGCAGTGTTCACACATTTTTCACGTACCTCTTTTCTTTTTTCTCTTTTCAGCGGCTTTGCTTGTGCCTTTGTTTTCACGCACAAACGTGAAGGGTTTGCCGGCGCCTTCGGCGCGATCCTTTCCATCGCGGTTGAGTGATCGCATTCCGCGCCTGTCGCGGCGCGGCGCGCTGACCCGCTGCGGCTCGCTTTGCTCGCTGAAATAAAATATCGCACCTTCTCATCATCAAAGGACGAGAGGTGCGCTCGCGGTACCACCTTTGTTGGACGGGAAACCCCGCCCCACTCAAATGCCTTAACGCGGCATAACGCCCGGGTTGCTGCCCCCGGGGGCTCGGAAGCGACCTTCGTCCGTCCCCTGTGCCGATCGCCCTTGCAGCCGGTGGGGCGACCTCTCTGTTGCCGGAAAACGGATTACTCCTCTTCGTCACAGCCTTATTAAACTTGCCTGCTATTCTATTCCAACGGAAGGGATTTGTCAAGCACTTTTTTTGTTTGGCGCAATATTGCCGCCTACACAGCAAACATATCCCGCCATTCGCGGGCGGCAGATTGCCGCCCCTACAATAGATACGTCAAATAATAATACAAAATATATAGATAAATCGACTCAAAATGGTAGGGGCGGCAACCTGCCGCCCGAAAGCCCCAAGCGGAGCAAACCCCAAATGAAAAACCGTACCCGTCGCATGGCTTCCCCCAGGGGGGAAGCTGCCCCGCAGGGGCTGATGAGGGGAAAAGCAACGGAAAAGAGAAGCTGCGTCCCCATTGGTGCAATTCGACTATCTCAGCAGCAAACCGCCGTTTTCTCCCGCAAAAAAGCGGCTTGGTTTCCCAAACCGCTTTTACTCAATGCTTTTTACTTCACCACGCTGTCGATCAGCTTGTCCGCAAAGGGCAGCGGAACGCTCTTGCCGTTGAGGGCGCAGAGGCCGCTGAACACGAGGTAGAGCACGATCGCGACAACGATAACCCAGTAGATGACCGCGAAGAACGTCCAGTGCAGGATGAGCCTGAACAGCAGCCAGGCCAGGAGCGCGACGATCTGCAGGATCATCACTATGAAGCAGGCCCTGCGCACGAAGGGATTCTGCTCAATGAAGAACAGGACGAGGGCGATGCCGAAGCCGATCACGGCGAGCCAGCCGACGAAGCCGGTGAACAGGCCGAACACAGCGCCCGCGAAGAAGATGATAGCCGCAAACAGATTTGCGGTGAGGTCTTTAAAGAGAGAAGAATAGCCGTGGTTCATTTGTTTGCCTCCTTTGCATACCCGCTCCGGCGCCGTCCGGGCGCCCGCGGATCCTTATTCTTACAGCTATATTATATTATGGGAGCCGCGATAATTCAATAGTCATATTATGACATTATTGTGAATAATTCGGCAAACGTATTTATATTATGTACTCTATTACTTTCTCCAGTTTTTTAGAATAAGTCTTGCAGTTTCACGTTGCTTTTGCCAAAAAGGATGGTTTTCCATTGCTTGATGAGTCCATACTTCCGAATACTCCGGGTTATCAAAAGCTGTTTTAAAACCATCATAGATTTTGATTAACAGCTTTTGACAGTTTTCCGGCATAACGTTAGATTCCGCAACCGACGTCAATATGTCCATATCATACGCATCTATCCATTCCGCCCCTGTCTCTTCCGGCAAGTTCCACTTTGCAAATGGATCTATTCGCTGATATTGCTCAATATAGTCCAACGAGAGAAATTCCAAAAGCTCAAGTACATAGCTGATTCTTTTCTGCATCATTATTTTGACATCTCCTTAAAGAGTTAGACTTGCTTTTCGCACAGCTCGCAGCGCACCGCCACGCGCCCCTCGTCCGGGCAGCTCATCTCGAAAAAACGGGCCTTTTCTTCGCCCCGATCGAGCTCGCCGCCGTTCTGCAGCGCGAAAACGTAGGGGTAGATCCGGTTCCAAAGCTCATGGCAGAGGGGAGGGCAGAGGTCGTCCACCGTGAACCTGTCGCCGACCGAAAAATGCCCGGAGCGGCACTCGCTTTTTATAACAGTTATGAGCACCTTTTTCATGGCTCAGTCCTGCGTGATGTCGTTGACGTCGTCGATGCTGTCGCCGCCCGCGCCGGGGCCGACGCGGCCTGCAATCAGGTAGCAGCGCTCGATCGGGTCGTAGACCACGCGGTGCAGCAGGCGGAAATCCTCCACCTGGCCGGTGCTGTTCATATGCGTCCTCGGGCCGGTGCAGGGGTGCACCCGATCGCCTATGCGCACGTGCTCCTCGTCCACGTAGGATATCGGCAGGTCCGCGGCGATGGCTTCCTTGACCTTGTTCTCAAGGTCGATGATATCGATATTCGGCGCGTGATCGTCGAACACCAGCAGGAAGCCGTGCTTGATATCGCGGTGCTTGCAGCGGTCGTACTCCTCCTTGGGCAGGTAGATCTCGCAAAGATCCTCGGCCGTGTGCGTCATGCGGCGCAGGCCGACCGAAAGCGCCACGCGCTGGTGCAGCTCGCTCGGCAGCGGGCCGAAGATCGTGGGACGGGTGATGATGATCTCCTCGCCCATGCCGATCATAAGGTTGGCGTTGATGCCCAGCATGGGGTAGATCAGGTCGAAATGCTCCACGATGACGCGCTTGCCGTTCTGCACGGCCTTGAGGATCGCGTCCGCCAGCGTGCCCAGCTGCGTGAACGCCGCCTCGAAGCGGATATCGACGTGGTAGGTATGCGCACGGAAATAGCCGTAATCCGCCGCGTCGAGCAGGGGGAGGGGGCGCATGTTGACGCCGTTGTCGTCGTTGGTCAGCTCAAGCCCCGGGAACATGCCCTTGATGAGCATGCTCTTGCCCGAGCCCGCCTCGCCGATGATGCCGATCAGCTTATCGTAGGGGGAAAGGTACATCTGTGCGATCTGCATGCCCAGGTCGTACATGCGGTCGCGGCCGCGCGGCGCGAAGAAGACGCTGTAAAAATGGTTGTTCTGCATCCTGCCGGAATAGGACATGGTGGATACCTCACCCGAACGGGCCCTTTCTTCGGTAATGCGGCGCCGAAACGCCTTTTTATTATTATATAACGAAACCCGCCCGCGCACAATACCGCGAACCGGAAAAGCGCCGCCCGATCCGCTGCGGCTCGCTTTGCTCGCGGCGCACCCTTGGAACGCCCGAATTCACTATTGCTCAAAACGCCCAAATTCGCCATTGCCTTATCCCCGTCTTCGTGCTATAATAACCTCCGCGGGTACCTGTAGCTCAGCTGGATAGAGTGACAGACTCCGACTCTGAAGGTCTACAAACGCCTCAAAACCGAATATGTACCTGTAGCTCAGCTGGATAGAGTGTCAGACTCCGACTCTGAAGGTCCCGGGTTCGAATCCCGGCAGGTACGCCAACCCTTCATACCAATTTTGATACAATTCGGTATGAAGGGTCTTTTTGTGTAATAAATCCAGCAAATAAAGCAAAATATCGGCGTCACTATGTAGTAAAAAGCCCCTTCAGGCGGTTCCCCGGAGAGACTTTTTCGCATTTTCGCGCACCAATCGTTTATCTTGTGGTCGGTAATCGTTTATTTTGTGGGTTAAATCGAGGTAATCGTTTATTTTTGAACACCCCCCTGATTCCATCGGTTTTTACTCCCTTGATGAACGCTTTGTTATCCACAGATATTCGCAAAGCAAGCAGCTCGCAAACGCTCACTCATCATTCTTATCTTCATGAAGCTCTTTTGCAAGTTCATCCAGCACTTTTCGCTGACGTTTCTTTACAGCAGGTGGAGTGATATCAATCCATTGTCCTGGTTGGTCAACAAACCTTATGCTTGATTCATACTCATCAATTACGGAGAAAAGAGGTTCTTCTTCTTCCTTATTGCGTAATTCTCTTCTGACCTCCATTAAGACTTTGCCAAGAAGGTTCTCTCCCGGCCACTGATCCGGAGCGACTCCCTTGGCGGTGGCTGCGTCCAGCCCTATGCCAAAGACTTTATCATATGGACTTGCCTCAGCAAGAATTGCATCGCCCGTGTTAAGGAGCAGAGCTCTGAGCTTTGGATCCTGGCCAAACTTAGCTCGAACGCCGGCTCTCAAAATCGGATACCTAATCAGATCCCATCTTAAGCTGTCAAAGCCAGTTACTCGCTTGCCAAGCTTCTTGCAGTCGCTTGGATCATCCGTTCGCATAATTGCACGATAGATCAGATCGTCGCCGAAATGCTTTGCTTTCTGAGCCATAATGAATTGCTCAACGTGCTTATAGCTCACGCCTTCAACCGTGAACTGTGATGGATACCAATTGCTGAACTGCCCGTTTTCATCATACTCATGCCAGAAAAACGTGTACTGAATGCTTTCTGTCGTTTCAGACTCTTTATCAAAACTTGCAATCGTCTCAAGTCCGACATTGAGAATTCTATCGTCTAGCACCGCGAATACAATGCTGATCACATTAGCAGGATGCTCATGCTGAAAATCCGTGCATGCTTTAATCGCCTGGTGCCATGCATCTTTTACCGGATATCCAAAAATACCTGCCGACAGCAAAGGAAAGCCAATAGAGTGGCAGTCGTTTTCAACTGCTAATTCCAGCGACTTATAGTATGCGCTATAAAGCAGGTCTGGTTCGTTTTGCTTTCCGTCTTTCCAGATCGGCCCGACAGCATGAATGATGTATTTCGATTTCAGGTTAAAGCCCGGAGTGATGACGGCGGACCCGACATCGCAGTGACCAATCTTGTCGCATGCTGCCTGTAATTGTTTATGGCCTGCAGCACTGAATATCGCTCCGCATACGCCGGAACCAGCCCACAAACCATCATTGGCGGCATTGACGACAACGTCGGTATCCGGTTCAGTGATGCTCTTTTTGAGAATCGTTCTTCTCTGCATAATTCTATCCTTGTCTGTTAACATGTTTCGATGATCTTAATACCAGTAAACATCATCGTCGCTTCGAACCATTCCTCTTTTCGCAGCTTGCTGTTCTTTTTGCCTCTTGCGGAATTCTTCCTCGCTGATTGCCTCATAATTATCGCAATGAGCGCTGCCTATACACCGTCCAAATCTATACTTGCAGTAGTTCTTGTTATACTGATAATACTTGCACCGACCTTTGTATCTGCGATCATCGCCCTCTTCACGGTGAACTCGTTCTTTATGCCATGGTGTTCCGGTTAGCCTTTCAACACTCATTGTTACACCTCACTATGTTGCTCCGCCGTTTTTTGCCTTTTTTCGTTTATTCGATCGATTTCTTCCTTTATGATGTTGCCGAATGTACGATCATCCAGCTCCATGCTCTCTTTTGCCGCCTCTGATTTATCGGCGAATGCATCGAATATCGCCTGTTTGCTTTCAAGAGTTGAGGTGATTTTTTCATCCACCGTGTTTTCGCAAAGCAATCTATAGACGAGTACATTCCTCGACTGCCCCATCCTGTATGCTCTTGAGATAGCTTGGTTCTCAGTTGACGGTTTAAACTGCGGTTCGCATATTACAACCACACTTGCAGTTTGGATGTTCAATCCGGTTCCTCCAGACTGTATCTGCGCAACAAGAACGGTGCCTGCCGGAGCTTTGTCAAAATCATCAATAATCTCCTGTCGTCTTTGTGGCGTTACAGAACCATTGATCGGATTTGTGCACCGTCGGCCGAGGAGCTCCATTACCTTTCGAATCGTATCAAGGAAAAAGGAGAAGACAATTACTTTTCGTCCTTCCGATTCTGCTTCTTCCACCAATTCTAAAAGACGTTTTGCTTTTGATGAATCCTTTACGTCGTCCACGTTCCAGGATACACGCCTCGCGGCTGCATAGTTTTTGGAAAGCACAGCTTCTTCGTAGGCGGCCTCTTCGATTCTATTGAGCGAACACCATTCCTTGCTTTCAATCAACTCCGGAAGCTCTGTGAGAACATCCTCACGTTTTCTTCTGTAGTAAACCGGCGCAACTGCCTGCCTGAACTGCGGCGCTGAAGACAATGCTTCCATTCCGCGTACTCTCCACGCGATCTGAGGCTGCAGCGAGCTGATGAGCGATACCATTTCTTCCACTTTGTTCTCAAGTGCAGTACCGGTCATATAAAGCAATCGATCCGCATGCTCGCCAATCTTCTTTGTGTTTTTCGTTCTGTTCGTTTCCTCGTTTTTGATGTAATGCGCCTCATCAACAACAAGCAGCGTAAATCTGAAATCATCTGCCAGCTTGATATACGCTGTCGTCTCATACGTGGTAACTGCTACGCCGCCGGTCCTGATCCATGACTGAAGCGCTGATCTGCGATCGGATCCATGGATCTTCGTCATGCTGAGGCGGCTCATTTTCCGTATCTCTCGGCACCAATTGGTTAAAACACTGGCCGGACATACTACCATAAAATGAGTAGCGCCGGTATTCTTGAGCGAGACCATAGCAGCGATAGCTTGCACCGTTTTCCCGAGGCCCATCTCATCACCCAGCAAAACTTTTTCCTGATGAAGGGCATATTTAACGCCCCACTCCTGGTAACGACGAAGTTCACAAAGGAGACCATCCGGAAAGAAGCATTCCTCCTGAATCTCACGCGCCAAATCCTCGGGCAAGCCATATATGGAATCATCGTTTCCAAGTATGCCCGGATTGATATCTTCCAGAATGTTAAAAAACGGAACTGGGTTATTCGAAAACTCAGTCCATGCAACTGAGCTGTCGCTGCGTTCAATGATATCAAGTCTGGTAAAGCAGTCTTGTG
>JAEEKE010000087.1 GCA_016282255.1 Bacillota bacterium | reverse complement strand
CGGCGGACAGTCCTCCAAGGCGACTCCTACCGGCTCCGTTGCGAAGTTCGCAGCCGCCGGTAAGCGCACCAAGAAGAAGGACCTCGGCATGATGGCGATGAGCTACGGCTACGTCTACGTCGCCAAGGTCTGCATGGGCGCCAACCCCGCACAGCTGCTCAAGGCGATCACCGAGGCCGAGGCCTACAAGGGACCGTCCCTGATCATCGCGTACGCACCCTGCATCAACCACGGCATCAAGAGCGGTATGGGCAAGTCCCAGGCCGAGGCCAAGAAGGCCGTCGAAGCCGGTTACTGGCCGCTGTACAGGTACAATCCCGACCTCGCAGCGCAGGGCAAGAACCCCTTCACCCTTGATAGCAAGCCCGCGACCGCAAGCTACACCGACTTCATCCTCGGTGAGAACCGCTATGCGGCGCTCAAGCAGCAGTTCCCCGAGGTAGCGAGCGAGCTGTTCGTCCGCGCCGAGCAGGAAGCCAAGGACAAGTACGACTACTACAAGAAGCTCAACGATATGGAGTAATGCTCCGGCATTGAGCAGATAATCGAAAACCCGGTTCCGAAAGGGACCGGGTTTTTCTATATAAATAATAGGTTTTCAGCTCTTCAGCATTGCCGTGAGCGCGTCGACGATATCCTCAAGATGCATCCCGCGGGAGGCCTTTATGAGCAGCGCGTCGCCGGGTCGGAGGTATTCCCCGACCTTTTCCGCGGCGGTCTCCCGTTCGAGCGTGAAGACCTCGCTCATGCCGGCTTTGCGTGCGCCCTCGGCGATGCTTTCTCCGAGCTCGCCGACCGTGAACAGCGCTTCGAGGTTCGCTTTGCAGAACTCGCCGAGGCTTTCGTGCAGCTCCCTTGTCGTCTCGCCGAGCTCGAGCATATCGCCGAGCAGGGCTATGCGCCGTTCGCCCCGGAGGGCGGCGATCGAGGCGCGCATCGAATCGGGACCGGCGTTGTAGCAGTCGTCCACGAGCGTTATCCCGCCGAGCTTCTCCACCCTCCCGCGGTGGCCCACGGGGGTGTAGCTTTCAAGCCCGGCGCGGATCTCCTCCGCGGTCATGCCGAGCTCCTTTGCGACGGTCGCGGCGGCGATCGCGTTCAGCACCATGTGCCGGCCGACCGCGGGCATCGAAACGGGGAGGGCGGCGCTGCCGCAGACGAGGGTGAACTCGGTGCGCTCGAGCCCGATCTGGCGCACGTCCTCGGCATGGACGGCGTAGCATTCGTCGGTGCCGTAATAAACGGTCTCGACGTCTGAATGAAACGCGCGCAGCTTTTCGTCCGCGCCGTTCATGAACAGCTTGCCGCCGGGCCGGATATAGGGCACCAGCTCGGTCTTGGCGCGCAGTACGCCGTCGAGGTCGATCAGGTTCTCAAGATGCATGCTGCCGATATTCGTGTATACCGCGAGATCGGGCCGCACCATGCGCGCAAGGCGCTCCATCTCGCCGAAATGGCTGATGCCCATCTCCAGCACGGCCAGCTCGTGGTCGGGCTCGAGGCGGAAGAGCATCTGCGGCACGCCGAATTCGTTGTTGAAATTGCCCTCGGTGCTGAGGATATGAAAGCGCTTCCCGAGCACGCAGGAGAGCATCTGCCTGGTGCTCGTTTTGCCGACGCTGCCGACGACCGCCACGATGGGCAGCCCGCTCTTTTCGCGCAGATGCGCCGCGATCCCCTGCATGGCGGGCAGGGCTTCCTTAACGCGGATATGCGGGAAGGGGACCTCCCTTTCGCTGAGCGCGGCGAGGGCTCCGGCGGCGATCGCCTTTTCGATATAGTCGTGCCCGTCCACGCGCTCGCCCTTGACGGCGATGAACAGCGCGCCCGGCGCGGCCTTCCGGCTGTCGAGCGTCACGGAAAGGATCCTGTCCTCGCCGCGAAGGGGCAGCAGCTCGGCGTGTTCGAGCGTTCCGCCCGCCGCCTTGGCGGCTTCGTTCAAGGTCAGTTCAAGCATCAGTCGTTCTCCCTGCGTTTGAGCTTCAGGCTTTCGTTGATTATCGTTTCGAGCAGCGCGTGAAAATCGATGCCGGCGGCGGCCGCCTCCTGCGGGAGCAGGCTGGTGGGGGTCATGCCGGGGTAGGTGTTGGCCTCGAGCACGTAAACGCCGGTGTCGTCGACCATGAAATCGACGCGGGCGTAGGCGGCGAGACCGAGCGCGCGGAAGACCTCGAGCGCGATGCGGGCCATCTCCTCCTCGAGCTGCGGCGTGATATCGGCCGGGCAGACCTCGAGCGTGGCGCCGGGCTGGTATTTGTTCTTATAGTCGTAGAAGCCCTCCTTGGGGATGATCTCGATAGCGGGCAGCACCCTGCCGCCGAGCACGCCGACCGAAAACTCACGGCCCTTGATGAACTTTTCGACGATCACGACGTCCTCGTAGCGCGAGGCCTCGCCGAGGGACTTAAGGAAATCCGCCTCGTCGTAGGCGATCGAAACGCCGACGCTCGAGCCGAGGCTCGCGGGCTTGACGACGCGCGGCCAGCCGAGCCAGGCGCATTTCTTCAGCGCTTCCTCGGGGCTTTCGCCGTGCAGGACCGCCTCCTCGGGGGTGGGGATATCGTGCGCGTGGAACACCATCTTGGAAAGGCTCTTGTTCATCGCGAGCATGCAGCCGCGCATGCCGCTGCCGGTGTAGCGGATGTTCATCAGGTCGAACACCGCCTGCAGCTTGCCGTTCTCGCCCTCGTCGCCGTGCAGCGCGTTGAAAACTATATCCGCCGCCTTGCAGAGCTCGAGCACGTTCTTGCCGAAAAAGCCCTCCCTGCGCTCGAAAAACGGGGCGATATCCGGCGCGGTCTCGCCGACGCGGACCGCATGGATGGGCAGGTTGCGCCCGAAGGCCTCCTCGGGGGAGCAGTCGAGCTCCAGACCGAGGCAGGCGTCCGCCAATACCACGCCGTGACCCATCTCGCGAAGGGCCGAGGCGACCTTGGCACCGGTGGAAAGGGAAACGTCGCGTTCGTTGCTTCTGCCGCCGCAGATGACTGCTATCTTCATTACTATCTCATTACCTCACAAAATCGTTATTGCGCCCCTGCGGGCACATATTGCATTACCTTACATTATAACATGAAAACGCCGGTTTGCAAAGTCCCCCGCCCGGCGGTTGCCAACGGGAGATTTTTCTGCTATAATAAGACAATTCCATCGAACGAAAGGAAAATATCCATGCATTACACTTATCGCACCAGCGGCACCTGCTCCTCGATGATCGATTTCGATCTTGAGGACGGCAAGCTGCACAACATCGTTTTCACCAACGGCTGCAACGGCAACCTCAAGGCCATCGCGAGCCTGCTCGAGGGCGCGGACGCCGATTTCGCGCTCGAAAGGCTTTCGGGCATCACCTGCGGCTGGAAGGACACCTCCTGCGGCGATCAGCTCGCACGGGCGATCAAGAAGGCGCTCGCGGACTAACGATGGTCATCACGAGCACGAAAAACGAAACGGTCAAGCTGCTCAGGAACCTTCGCGACCGCTCGGCGCGCCGCGAGACGGGGCTGCACCTCATAGAGGGCGAGCGGCTCGTGTTCGACGCGCTCGAAAGCGGGGTCAAATGCGAATACCTGCTCATAGAGGAGGGCTCGCCGCTTGAAAATCGGGCCGCCCGATCCGGCGTTCCCTTCATCTCCGTTTCGCGCGCCGTGCTCGAGGCGATCTCGGATACGCGCACCCCGCAGGGCATAGCCGCCGCCGTAAAAACGCCGGAGCTCACCCCGCCCGAGGAATGGCCCGAGGGGCTCATCGTCGCGCTCGACCGCCTGCAGGACCCCGGCAACCTCGGCACCGTCATCCGCTCGGCGGACGCGATGGGCGCCGCCGCGGTGCTGCTTTCCGTCGGCACGACCGACCCCTATTCGCCCAAGGCGCTGCGCGCCGCGATGGGCAGCACCTACCACGTCCGCCTGTATGAGGGCGAGCTCTATTCTGAGCTTTCTTCCCTCCGGGCGGCGGGCCGCACGCTTATCTGCGGGCATCTCGCAGGCGAGGAAAAACTGCCGCCGATAGGGAAGAACTGCGTCATAGTCATCGGCAACGAGGGCAGCGGCGTTTCGGACGAGATCGCCTCGCTCTGCACGCTCGTGCGCCTTAAAATGTACGGCCGGGCCGAGAGCCTGAACGCCTCGGCCGCCGCGTCGATCCTGATCTACGAGATCGCGAAAACTCTGCACGAATAACTCTGGGGAGGACCGTATGGGAGCAAGACTCAACAACGATATCGGCGAAAAGCTGCTTGAGGCCGCCGCAAAGCTCGTCTGCGAGCGCGGGGCCGGCGGGCTCTCGATCGGCGAGGCCGCGAAGGCCTGCGGCGTTTCGAAGGGCACCCTCTATTACTATTATAAGACGAAGGACGATATGCTCTCCGCGCTCGCGGGGCGCTTCTCGGCAGCGCTCGACGAAAGGCTGTTCTCGTGGATGGATTCGCTTTCACCCGAGACCGGCATAGGCGAAGCGCATTCGTCGCTCGCCGCGGCGCTGTTCGCGGGGCCGGAGCTTCGGGGCGTCGCCGCGCTGCTTTCGGGCGAATACTGTCCGGCGGTGGAGAGCTGCCGCACCGCGCTGACCGGCTGGAGGATCCTCTTCGAGCTGTCGGCCCAGCGGCTCTCACGGGAGGCCGGAAGGAAGCTCGAGGCCGATTCGGCGCGGATCCTGCCCGCCGCGCTCGGGCTGACGCTGACCTACGACACCGACGAGGAGCGGGCGGAAGCGCTCTACGCGCTGCTCGGGGACTGACGGGGGAATTATGAGCGAGCTTTCAACCGTCGTGCTCACGGAGGAGGACGTTCGCCGCATCCTCGTGCGCATGGCGCATCAGATAATCGAAAAGAACCGCGGCACCGAGGGGCTCTCGCTCGTCGGCATCCACACGCGCGGCGTCCCGCTCGCGAAGCGCCTTCAGGAGAATATCTTCGCGATAACGGGGGAGAGCGTGCCCGTCGGCGAGCTCGATATAACGCTGCACCGCGACGACCTGCCCATCGGGCCGACGGGGAACGGTGCGAAAACCGTCATCCCGTTCTCGGTGACGGGGAAGACCGTGGTGCTGGTGGACGACGTCATCTTCACCTGCCGCACCGCGCGCGCCGCGATCGACACGCTGATCGCCCTCGGCCGCCCCGCAAGGATACAGCTCGCCGTGCTCGTGGACAGGGGGCATGCCGAGCTGCCGATAAAGCCCAATTTCGTGGGCAAGAACATACCGACCTCGCTCTCGGAGAGCGTCTCGGTCAGGCTATCCGAGACCGACGGCGAAACGCTGGTGCTGATCGAAAAACACTGAGCGCCGCCATGCACGCGCCGCAAGCGCCGCTTCCGTGCAAATACGGCGTAAATATATTGTAGAAAATGCCAAAAACCCCGTATTTTGGGCAAAACAGGCATTGACAAAACTCCCCGCAGCAATTAAAATATGATGTACGCCCCATTGCGGGGCTTTATTTGAGTTGACTTTCGGCGGCCGCGGCGCGCGGCGGAGGAAGGCGGCTCAGCTTAAAAACAAACCGGTGCATCGGCCGAAAGACCAAGCGCCGATGCAAAAAATAAGGAGGCTCTACCATGCGCGTCAAGATCACACTCGCCTGCTCCGAATGCAAGCAGAGGAACTACAACACCTTCAAGAACAAGAAGAACAACCCCGACAGGATCAAGCTCAACAAGTACTGCCGCTTCTGCCGCAAGCACACCGAGCACACCGAGGCCAAGTAAGGCTTTGGAGTAAGGCCCGCCTTGGACCATCAACGGATTCAGATAGGAGACAGAAATGAGCAATAATACTTCCGGCAAGAAGGCAAAAGTCGGTTTCTTCCAAAAGATCGGCAACTTCTTCAAGAATATCGGCACCTATTTCAAAGAGGTCTTCTCCGAGACCAAGAAGCTCACCTGGCCCAGCAGGAAGGAAGTCATCAGCTACACCCTTGCGGTCATCGGCTTCGTCGCGCTCATGGCGCTCTTCATGTGGGTGCTCGACCTTGCGTTCAGCAACGGCGTTTCCGCGCTCGCAAGCATCAAAATCGGCGGTTAAAAAGGTATGACGGACGAATTAAGAACACACTATGGGGACGAGACCCCCACGGATCCTCGGTGGTATGTCGTCCATACCTACTCCGGTTATGAGAACAAAGTCAAAGAGGATCTTGAAAAAACGATCGAGAATCGCGGCCTTAAGGACCTGATCCTCGAGGTAAAATACCCCACCGAAACGGTCACCGAATATAAGGAGGGCTCCAAGAAGCCCAAGACCTACGAACACAAGATCTATCCGGGCTACGTCATGGTCAAGATGATCATGACCGACAAGACCTGGTACGTCGTTCGCAACACCAGCGGTGTCACCGGTTTCGTCGGCCCCGGATCCAAACCGATCCCCCTCACCGATGAGGAGGTCGCCGGCATGGGCATTGAGCGCATCCAGCTCAAGCTCGACGTCGAGATCGGCGAGGAAGTCCGCATCATGACCGGTCCCTTCAACGGGTTCACCGGCAAGGTGCTTTCGATCGATCCCGAGAATCAGGAGGTCAAGCTCCTGCTCAAGCTCTTCATGGGCAAGGAATCCTCGATCGATCTTAAGTTCACCGATATTCAAAAGCTCTGATCCTTCTGGATCGGGGGAACCATCCACGTATGTTTGCCGCAATGCGGCTTGCATAGTGGGAGAGTCGGCGGCAAGCACCGTCGGCCCGCTCGCACCACATTATTTTTAGGAGGAAAATCAAAATGGCAAAGAAGATCACCGGCTTTGTCAAACTGCAGATCCCCGCAGGCAAAGCGACGCCCGCACCGCCCGTCGGCCCCGCACTCGGCCAGCACGGCGTAAACATCATGGGTTTCTGCAAGGAATTCAATGAGCGTACCAAGCAGCAGGCTGGTCTCATTATTCCCGTTGTTATCACCGTCTATCAGGACCGCTCCTTCACCTTCATCACGAAGACCCCGCCCGCATCCATCCTCATCAAGAAGGCCTGCGGCATCGAGAAGGGCGCTCCCACCCCCGGCAAGACCAAGGTCGCCAAGATCACCAGGGCCCAGGTCAAGGAGATCGCCGAGCTCAAGATGCCCGACCTCAATGCGGCAAGCGTTGAAGCGGCTATGAGCATGGTAGAAGGCACTGCCCGCAGCATGGGCGTCGACGTCATCGACTAAGCGAGGTAAGGACTATGAAACACGGTAAGAAGTATAATGAAAGCCTCAAAGCGTTCGACAGGCAGAAGCTTTACGATCCCGAAGAGGGTCTTGAAGCTGTCCTCGCGACCGCTCACGCCAAGTTCGATGAGACCATCGAAGCGCACATCCGCCTCGGCGTCGACTCCCGCCATGCAGACCAGCAGGTCCGCGGCGCAGTCGTTCTGCCCCACGGCACCGGCAAGACCGTCCGCGTCCTCGTTTTCGCAAAGGGCGATAAGGCCCGCGAAGCGCAGGAAGCCGGCGCGGATTTCGTAGGCGATGACGACCTCGTCCAGAAGATCCAGAAGGAGAACTGGTTCGGGTTCGACGTCTGCGTTGCGACTCCGGATATGATGGGCGTCGTCGGCCGCATCGGCCGCGTCCTCGGCCCCAAGGGCCTCATGCCGAACCCCAAGAGCGGCACCGTCACCATGGACGTGGCGAAGGCCATCCACGATATCAAAGCCGGTAAGGTCGAGTATCGTGTGGATAAGACCAACATCTGCCACTGCCCGGTAGGCAAGGTCAGCTTCGGCAAGGAAAAGCTCACCGAGAACCTCAACACCCTGATGGACGCCATCATCAAGGCAAAGCCCGCAGCGGCGAAGGGTACCTACATCAAGAGCCTCGTACTCTCCACCACCATGGGCCCCGGCGTCAAGTTCAACGGCATGAAGTTCTGATAAGAATTCAAAACTCCTCCGGCATTTGCCGGGATAAGGCGGCTGCGAAATGCAGCCGCTTTTTCGTTGTTGATAAACGCCTTCGTTCGGAGTATAATCATAGCTGGCCGGGAGGCCATGGGTCGGGGGAACAGACATTTACGGCCTCAGAAAGGAAAGAATATGAATAAACACGATTTGATCGAAAAACTTGCCCGCGATGCGTTCGAAAAGGACAGCTTCAACGGCGCGTGGATCTATGCCGAGAACGGCGAGATCGTTTCAAAGGGCGCGGTCGGCTGGCGCGACCCCGAGGGAACGCTTCCCGTCGAAGAGGATACGATATTCCAGCTTGCCTCGGTCACCAAGCAGTTCACGGCGGCCGCCGTGATGCTGGCGGTCAGGAAGGGGCTTTTGAGCCTTGACGACGAGCTTATAAAGTTCTTCCCCGAGCTCGAAAAATATAAGGGCGTGACGGTGCGGCATCTGCTCACCCACACGAGCGGCATCCCCGATTATTTCGACGATGCGGATTGGTTCACAGAGCTCTGGAAGAAGGAGGATCGGGTCCCCTCCAATGACGAGATCGTGCGCTTCGTTTTGGAGACGAAGGCCGAGCCCTACGGCGCTCCGGGCGAGAAGTTCGAATACTCCAACACCGGGTATAACCTGCTGGCACTGATCGTCGAGCGCCTGTCCGGCGTGCCGTTCGAGGAGTTCCTTAGGAAGAACATCTTCGAGCTCGCGGGCATGGATTCGACCCGCTGCTGCCATATCCGCCGCGACGGCGTACCGTTTGAGAATTACGCCCGCGCGACGGTTAGGGAGGACGGAAAATGCATTGCCGACGTGGATTCCGAGGACGACCGCGACGTCATCGCCTTCGACGGCCTGAACGGCGACGACTACGTCTACACCAATATCTTCGATATGCTTCGCTGGGACCGCGTGCTGCGCGAGGGCAGCGTGCTGACGGCAGAGGAGCAGAAGCAGATGTATACGCCCGCCGTACTCAACGGCGGGGAAGCGTACAGCGACGAGGACGGGGACGGCTACGGCTTCGGCTGGAGCGTCACTCAGGATCCGGAGCACGGGCTGATCGTCAGCCATTCGGGCGGCATGCCCGGCGTGCATACCTGGTTCGAGCGCTTTATCGACGAGGACAGGATGCTTTTGATCCTCTCCAGCAGGGACGAGCTGGATCTCAGAGCGCACATGGGCTTTTATAACGGCCTCATGGATATCATGAAGGATAAGGAGCCCGAACCCATCAGGAGCATAGAGGATATCGCCGTCAAGGATCCCGACAAGTCGAATTGGGAGCGCTTCTGCGGCAAGTACGAGCGCCCGGAGGACGAGGACTTCACGATCGAAGAGGTATGCCTTAAGGAAGGCGAGCTCTACGCAAAAGCCATCGACGACGACGGGGACGAGTTTGAGTTCAGGCTCTATCCCATCGGCGAAAACGAGTTCGGCCGCAAACTCGGTATGGTAAAGCTGACCTTCTCGGAGGACTCGGTCACGTATATCGGTCAGACCTGCAAAAAGATCGCCGAATAAAACTCAGACGTTAAAAAACCGGTGAGTGCTTCAGGCACTCACCGGTTTTTCGTGCATTATTGCGACGGTCCGTTCCGGCCGACCGGGCCGATCAATACTGGAAGAAGCCGCAGCCGGTCTTCCTGCCGAGCTTGCCCGCGCGGACCATCTTGCGCAGCAGGCAGCTTGCGCGGTACTTCGAATCGTGGGTCTCGTTGTAGAGCGTGTCCATGATCGCAAGGCAGACGTCCAGGCCGATCAGGTCGCCGAGCGCGAGGGGTCCCATCGGGTGGTTGGCGCCCAGCTTCATCGCATTGTCGACGTCCTCGG
>JAEEKE010000086.1 GCA_016282255.1 Bacillota bacterium | reverse complement strand
TGCGACGGCGTTCGCTTTTCGCGCCGGCTTTGTTCCGCCTGTAACAAAGGCGGGATTCTCCGAGTTTTTTCGCACAAACGTGAAGGGTTATCGGGCGCCTTCGGCGCGGCCCTTTCCATCGCTGCTGAGCTATCGTGGGCCCGCGCCTGTCGCGGCGCGGCGCGCTGACCCGCTGCGGGGCTCGCTTCGCTCGCGGGCCGCCAACTCCGTGGCTTTTCGTTTCCTGGCTCGTTAACTCCTCGGCATTTCGTTTCCGGACAACCTGCCGCCCCTATTTTTTTAAAAATCTTTTCATAATCCGCGCGATTGGGGGTTGAACCACATCTTGTGTATGTGCTATAATAACCTCGCATATATATAAGGGTTGCGGTCGTTGGCCCGCTGCGCCTCTTTTTTGCGGCGCCCCGCGTCGTTTCATGCGGACGGATATATGCGTTTTGAAATCAGTTTCCTTTGTCCGGAGCGTTTCTTACATGAAGCACACAACGGTGATCGATATCGGGTCGAGCAAGGTCTCCTGCATGTCCGCGGGGACTGCTGCGGACGGCGCACTCGTTATCCACGGCATCGAAAGCCGCCGCTATCCGGGCTACAGGCTCGGCAGCCTGCCCCGCTCCGCCGGCCTTATCGAAGCGCTCGACAGCGCTCTGGCCGCTCTGCAGGAGAATACGGGCCTGCATATCCGCAGCGTCTCGGTCGGCGTGCCCGCGCCCTTCGTGCGCACCGCCGTCACCTATGGCGAGATCGAGGTCGATTCGAGGAACAACCGCGTGACCGCGGCGGATATGGACTGGCTTTTCGATACCGCTTCCGATTTCGAGCTGCCCGAGGGCTATGAGCTGATGCATTCCACGCCCTTCGACTACCGGCTCGACGGCGCCCCCTGCGACGGGGACCCGATCGGCCTGCCGGCGGACAAGCTGGCCGCGAGCTTTTGCCACGCCTTCGTCGACAGGCGCTTTGCCTCGCTCGTGACCGGCATACTGGACGGCTTCGGCATCACGGTAAGCTCGTTCGTTTCGTGCTCCATGGCCTGCTCCGCCTTCACGATCCCGTTTGAGGAGAGGATGCGCGGCGCGGTGCTCATCGACTGCGGCGGCACCCATACCGACGTATCCGCGATCCGCGGCAACGCGCTCGTTCGCACCGAATCGATCGGCATCGGCGGCGTGCATATCACGAACGATATCGCCCTGGGCCTGCGCCTGCCCGACGAGACCGCCGAGGAGCTCAAGCGGCGCTACGTGTTCGGCCTTGATTATTCGGGCAGCGCCCAGCTCGTCAGGATCCCCGGCGAGGGCGTTTTCGAGATAGAGGATCCCACGCTGCAGATGATCATAGAAGCCCGCGCGGAGGAGCTTGCGGACGCGCTCGCGGCCTCGCTCGATTCGATCGAGGCTGAGCTGCCGGAATCGGCGCCGGTCTATATGGTCGGCGGAGGCATCGCCTCCATGCGCGGCGGCGCGGAGTACCTTTCAAAGAAGACCGGGCGGGAGATCCTGCTCAACATGCCCAGGCTGAACCGGCTCAACACCGTCAGCCACGCGCCCGTGCTGGCGCTCGCTCAGTTCATGCTCTACGGCGGCGCCTCGGCCAGGGCTTCAAGGCAGGGCCGCGGCCGCATTTTGGGCGGGCTGAGGGAGATCATTTCGGCCGGCGCGGCTTTAAGGCGCTGAAAAGCATAAAAGCTATAAATAAGCTTACTTTTTTACAATAACAGAAAACTTGCGAATGCTGAAGGAGGTTTCTATAAATGGCATTTGATATCGAACTCGATAACGAGCGCGGCAACGTCGCTCAGCTCAAGGTCGTCGGCGTTGGCGGCGCGGGCGGCAACGCGATAAACCGCATGGTGGATTTCGGCCTTCGCGGCGTGGAATTCATCTCCGTCAACACCGATAAGCAGGCGCTGCTCGCCTCCAAGGCGGACGTGGTCGTGCAGATCGGCGAGAAGATCACCAAGGGTCTCGGCGCAGGCTCCAACCCCGAGGTCGGCAAGACCGCGGCCGAGGAGAGCGTTCAGGATATCGAGGAGAGGCTTCGCGGCGCGGACCTCGTGTTCGTCACCGCGGGCATGGGCGGCGGCACCGGCACCGGCGCGGCCCCCGTCGTGGCCAAGGTCGCCAAGGATCTGGGCATTCTGACCGTCGGCGTCGTGACCAAGCCCTTCAATTTTGAGGGCCGTCCCCGCATGCGGAACGCGCTGACCGGCATCAACGAGCTGCGCGACATCGTGGACACGCTGATCGTCATCCCGAACCAGAGGCTGCTCGCCACCGTCGGCAAGGCGCCTTTCAACGAGGCGCTCAAGACCGCCGACGACGTGCTCCGCCAGGGCGTTCAGGGTATTTCCGACATCATCACCAACCCCACCATGATCAACAGCGACTTCGCCGACGTCCGCACGATCCTTGCCGAGAAGGGCATGGCGCATATGGGCATCGGCAACGCCATCGGCGACAACCGCTGTATCGAAGCCACCAAGCAGGCGATCGCAAGTCCCCTTCTCGAGACCACGATCGACGGCGCGAAGGGCGTGCTGATCAACATCATCGGCGACTCCGCCATCAGCATGACCGAGGTCGACGAGGCGGTCAACCTCGTGACCGACGCGGCCGATCCCGACGCGCGCATCATCTTCTCCATGGGCACCGACGACACGCTGGACGACACCGTCCGCGTGACCGTTATCGCGACCGGCTTCGAGTGGCCCGACGAGCTCAACAGCAACCGCGCTCCCAGGCAGGGCGGCAACCGCATCGGCGGCAGCTCCAACACCGATATCGGCAGGCGCATGGGCGACCCGCGCTACGGCGCCGGCGACCAGCGCTTCGGCAGCACCAACCCCCGCGGCACCAATCCCGAGCACCAGAGCGGGATGCGCGTCAACCCGGCCGGCGGCATCGACGCCTACGGCGCTGCGCCCCGTCCGACCCGTCCCGAGCAGCCCTACACCAGCCCCATCGCAGAGGAGAACCCGCCCCGCCGCACCGTGACGAGGCCCGAGGGCGATATCGACAACCGCCAGAGCGGCAGCCTCGAGATCCCCGCGTTCCTCCGCAACAGGAACAAGAACGGTAAATAATAAAGCATACTTCGGGGGGAGCGGGAGCGCTCCCTCCGTTTTTTGGATCCCCGGCAAAAGGCCGGCGCAGCAAGCATGCCTTTCTTCGAACACGACAACCACAGCCTGCATTACGAGATCTGCGGCGTCAGCGATCCCGTCGCCTACACGCCGATACTTATGCTGCACGGCAACGGCGGGGACATGACCGTTTTCGGCGAGACCGTCGCCCCGCTGCTCAGTTCCAACACGATCATCCTGCTCGACAGCCGCCTGCACGGCCGCTCCGTGCCGCTCGAAGGCGCCTCTATGGAGCTTCATTATTCCGACATGGCGGACGACGCGCTCGCGCTGGCGGAATACCTGGGCCTTTCCGAATACGACGTGGTGGGCTATTCCGACGGCGGGATCATAGCGCTTTTGATGGCGATGCGCTCGATGGCTGTCCGCAGGGTCATAACCATCGGCGCGAACACCGACCCGAGCGGGCTGACTTTCCGCGCAAGGCTTATGATGAAGCGCGCCATGGCCCGCGCGCAGGCGATCGGCGACGAAGGCACCGCGGAGCTTCAGAGGCTGATGCTCGAGGAGCCCCATATCACGCTCT
Organism: Bacillota bacterium; assembly: GCA_016282255.1. Classification (GTDB taxonomy): domain Bacteria; phylum Bacillota; class Clostridia; order Christensenellales; family CAG-138; genus PeH17. The sequence goes on along the minus strand of JAEEKE010000086.1, from coordinate 14,028 downwards.
CCGACCTTTCGCGCATCATCGCGGAGGTCACGGTCATCCGCGGCAGCAGGGACCCCTTCATCAAGCGCCGGCACTCCGAGCAGATCGCCGACGCGATCCCCCACGGCTCGCATATGAGCGTTGAAGGCGCCGGCCACGGCATCCCCGAGACGCACGCCGGGCAGCTTGCGGAGATCATGCGGACCGTGCTGTAAGATCCAAAATAATATATTTGATTTTAAGGAAAATATAACAACCGCTCCGAACCCTGCTGCGTTATATAGTCAGAAGAGGAGCAACGAGGGGTTCCGATTCATGTATTTCCTTCCTGTTTATAGGCGAGAGCCGCGAGCACCGCGGCTTTTCGTCTTTTTGGCGGATTTTATTCCGGGTGCTCAACCGACCCGCGCCCTCGGGCGTTATATAGTCGGATAAGGAGCAACGAGGGGTTCCGATCCATGTATTTCCTTTCTGTTTATGAAGACGAAAGACCGCCTGATTTGGCGGCCTTTTGTCGTTTTGGGGTAACCGGATGGATGGTGTGCATGGCTTACCCTTGGGGGGAAGCTGTCACGAAGTGACTGATGAGGTGGAAAAACGACTGATAATTGCAGTTGGGAGGAAAGCGTTTCTTTTCCACCTCATCCGTCAGAGCTTCGCCTCAAATCGGCGAAACTCTGCCACCTTCCCCTCATAGGGGAAGGCATGCGCTTGCGCGGTCCGCGAGTTACAAGCGGAACAAAGCAGGAGAGAATGAGCAGCCACATCGCATGGCTTCCCCCTGGGGGGAAGCTGTCGGCGGGGAGCGCAGAGCGACCCGATGACTGATGAGGGGTAAGGCGCAGATAATTGCAGTTGGGAGGAAAGCGTCTCTTTTCCACCTCATCCGTCAGAGCTTCGCCTCAAATCGGCGAAGCTCCGCCACCTTCCCCTCATAGGGGAAGGCGTGCTGCGCGGTCCGCGGCATTGCGGTGCTGTGGTGCAAATATGTTCCGAAGCAAAGCGGGCGGCAGGTTGCCGCCCCTACGATGGAATGTTGCAAGCGTGCCAAACAATGAGAGGAGAGTGCCGCCCGTCGCATGGCTTCCCCTCGAGTGGCAGCGAGCAAGCTCGCTCGCTGTCACGAAGTGACTGATGAGGTGGAAAAACGACTGATAATTGCAGTTGGGAGAAAGCGTTTCTTTTCCACCTCATCCGAGCCCTTCGGGCCCACCTTCCCCTCATAGGGGAAGGCATGCGCTTGCGCGGTCCGCCGCATTGCGGTGCTGTGGTGCAAATATGATCCGAAGCAAAGCGGGCGGCAGGTTGCCGCCCGTACTCTGTTTTTTTCCCGCGGTGTTTTTTGGGGTTACCTGACCTTAAGGCCGGACTCCATCTCGCTCATGGTGGTGAGCGCGGAGAGATGGACGTCGCCCTCGTCGCTGGCGCAGAGGATCATGCCGCGGCTCTCGATGCCCGCCATCACGCGCGGGGCGAGGTTCGCTACCACGACGACGGTCTTGCCGACGAGATCCGCAGGGCTATACCAGTTCTTGATGCCGGAGAGCACCGTGCGCTCCTCGCCCGCAAGGTCGAGCGTGCACTTTAAAAGCTTCTTCGACTTCCTGACCTCCTCGCAGGCGACGACCTTGGCTAAGCGAAGGTCGAGCTTGGCGAAATCGTCGTAGCTGATCTCGGGGAGCTTCTCGGGCTCGGCGGGCTTCTCCTCGGCGGGCTTCTCCTCGGCCGGCTTCTCCTCTTCGGGCTTAGGCAGCAGGCTCTCGAGGTATTCGAGCTCCTTCTTGAGGTCGATGCGCGGGAAGAGCGCCTCGCCCTTTTCGACCCTGGTGCCCGCGCTCAGCGCGCCGAAATCGGCGATGGAAGCAAAGCTTTGAAGCGCTTCGTCCTTTATGCCGAGCTGGGCGAAGAGCTTGGGCGAGGTGCGGGTCAGGAACGGCTGCAGGGCCACGCCGACGATGCGCAGCGACTCCGCCAGGTTATAGAGCACGGTGCCGAGGCGACCGCGCTTCGCTTCGTCCTTTGCGAGGATCCACGGGGCGGTGACGTCGATGTATTTATTGGAGATACGGATCAGCCTGAAGATCTCGCCGAGCGCTTCGTTCGGGTGGATCGCGTTCATCGCGGCCTCGATCTTCCCGGCAAGGGCCTTTGCGGCGGTTATCACCGGATCGTCCTCCTCGGGCACCGGGCAGACGGGCGCGGGGACCTCGCCGCCGAAGTACTTCTCGATCATCGCGACCGTGCGCGAGAGCAGGTTGCCAAGGTCGTTCGCAAGGTCGGAATTGATCCTGGTGATCAGGGTCTCGTTATCGAAATTGCCGTCCTGACCGAAGGTGAATTCACTGAGCAGGAAGTAGCGGATCGCGTCCACGCCGTAGCGCTCCACGAGCTTGACGGGATCGACGACGTTGCCGAAGGATTTGCCCATCTTCCTGCCGTTGAGCACCAGCCAGCCGTGGCCGTAGACCTGCTTTGGAAGGGGCAGATCCAGCGCCATAAGCATGATCGGCCACACGATGGTGTGGAAGCGGACGATCTCCTTGCCCACGATATGCACGTCGGCCGGCCAGTACTTCTGGAACTTCTCGTCGTCGTCCGAGAGGTAGCCGAGCTTGGAGAGATAGTTGAGCACCGCGTCGAACCAAACGTAGATGACGTGCTTATCGTCGAAATCGACCGGCACGCCCCATTTGAAGGTGCTCCTGGAAACGCAGAGGTCCTCGAGGCCGGGCAGCAGGAAGTTATTGAGCATCTCCTTGGCGCGCGAGGCGGGCTGGATGAACTCCGGATGCTCGTTGATGTACTCGATCAGGCGGGGCGCGTACTTCGATACGCGGAGGAAATAGCTCTCCTCCTCGACCTCCTCCACGGGGCGGCCGCAGTCCGGGCAGACGCCGCCGGACTCCTTGAGCTGGGTCTCGGTCCAGAAGCTCTCGCAGGGCGTGCAGTACATGCCCTTATAGCTGCTCTTGTAGATATCGCCCTTTTCATAGAGCTTTTTGAACACCTTCTGCACGCAGGCGATGTGGTAGTCGTCGGTCGTGCGCACGAAGCCGTCGTGCGAGATGTCCAGAAGCGCCCAGAGCCTGTGGAAGCCCTCCACGATATCGTCGACGTACTTCTGCGGCGTCACGCCCGCGGCCTCGGCCTTGCGCTCGATCTTCTGGCCGTGCTCATCAGCGCCGGTGAGGAAGTACACGTCGTACCCCGTCAGGCGCTTGTAGCGGGCCAGCGCGTCGGTATTGACGGTGCAGTAGGTGTGGCCGATGTGCAGGTTCGCGCTCGGGTAGTAGATCGGTGTGGTGATGTAATAGGGTTTTTTGGTCATGGTATTCTCTCCTTTGCAGGGAATGTAAACAATAAGCTTGCCGAAGGCAAATTTAGCTCGCCGAAGGCGAATTTAGCTCGCGAAGCGAATTTAGCTCGCGAAGCGAATTTAGCTCGCGAAGCGAATTTAGCTCGCGAAGCGAATTTAGCTCGCCGAAGGCAAATCCATATGGCGGAGCGAAATTGCCGCATTCGCGGCAGCGAAATTATCCTTTGGAAAGCTAAATTGAAAGCCTGCGGCTTTCAGCGAAATTGCCGTTTGCACGGCAGCTTGTAAACAAAAGCCCCCGTGCCCGAACGGACACAGGGGCGAACAGACGCGGTACCACCCTGATTCCCCACCTTCGGCTCGCAGCTTACGGTGGGCTTCATTCAACGCTGTAACGCGCGCACGCGCTCCGCTTAAGGGCAATGCCGTTCGGCGGGGAGGCTCCGGAGCCATGTTCGGGTCCTTTACGCGCCGCCTCGCACCTTCCGGCGGCTCTCTTAAGCGGATGGGGACCGTACTCTTTCCTTCAACGCCTTTATAAAATTATTGCAATTTTAATGCTATTCTCCCCGTTTGTCAAGAGGGAAATGCACCTTTTTTTGCGTCGATGCGGTTTTCGGGATCAATAGACCTTGAGCTTGCTCAGATCCGCGGTGAGCTCGGCGCCCTTGACCTCGATCGGGAACTGCAGGATCACGGCGCCTTCGTCATCGTTGTCGCAGAGCACCATGGCATAGCCGCCGTCCTCTATATCCGAGATATTCTCGGGATAGAAGATAAAGGTATAGTCGCCGCCGACCTCGGGATCGTAGTATTCCCTGCCGGTCCAGATGACGTCGACTTCGTCCGCGTCGAGCTCCTTCCTGTACTCCCTGCCCGCGGGCACGATGCCCATCCAGCAGTTTTCATCCAGCTTGAATTCGCTGCTGACCTTGAAAACTATATGGCCTTCCTCCTTGGAAATGCCGACTTTATCGGAAGCCGCGCTGTTCGCGCCGGAGTCCGGAGCGGCGGTCGCGTCGCCGCCGGAGGGCTTCTTGCCGCACCCGACGAGGGCGAACGTCATGGCGATCACGAGGACCGCGATAAGGATCTTTTTCATAAAAAACCTCCCGTTGGTTTGTTTGCTTTCAGTATATCATAACCGGCGGCGGTTGGCAACCGTCACACGACCTGGAAGAGGTAGAACTTAAGGTAATCGGTCTCCGGCACGCCCCAGAGGATCGGATGATCGGGCGCCTGCTGCCTCTCCTCGATCTGGCGGAGGCGGACGCCGGCGCTCTCGGCGGCCTCGGAAAGCATTTTGCGGAACAGCTCGTTGGTCATGAAATGCGAGCAGGAGCAGGTGGCGAGGTACCCGCCGCGCGGCAGCAGCTTCATCGCCTTGGCGTTGATCGCCTTATACCCCTTGATCGCGCTCTGCACGGTCCCCCGGCTCTTGGTGAACGCGGGCGGGTCGAGGATGATATAGTCATAGGGGCATTTCTTCGCCTGCTCCATCCCGGTGAGCAGGTCGAAGACGTCGGCCGTGACGAAGTCCATGCGCTCCGCCAGGCCGTTGAGCTCGGTATTGCGGCGGGTCTGTGCGATCGCGTCCGCGGAGATATCCACGGCGGTGACGTGCTCCGCCCCGGCGAGCGCGCAGTTGAGCGCAAAGGCGCCGGTGTGGGTGAAGCAGTCGAGCACCCTTCGGCCGGGGGCGAGCCGCGCGGCGGCCCGGCGGTTATACTTCTGGTCGAGGAAATAGCCCGTCTTCTGGCCGTTCAGCACGTCGATCTCATACTTGATCCCGTTCTCGGTGATGATCAGCTTCCCGTCGAAATCGGGATCGAGGCGGGGATCATTATAAAAGCCCTTCCCCTCCTCCATGCCCTCCTTGAGGCGGATCGCGACGTCGTTCCTCTCGCAGATCGCGCGGATGCGCACGCCGTATTCCGAAAAGACCGTGATAAGCGCGTCATAGAGGCGCTCCTTCTTTTTTTCGAAGCCGAGCGAGAGCACCTGTGTTACCAGAACGTCCTCAAAGCGGTCCACGGTCAGCCCCGGGAAGCGGTCGGCCTCGCCGAAGATCACGCGGCAGCAGGACCAGTCCTCCCCCATCACCGTGCGGCGGTAATCGATGCACCAGCGGATGCGGCGGCGGAAGAACTCGTCGTCAAAGCGGTCGTTGGCGTTCTCGGAGAGCAGGCGGACGCGGATCAGCGAGGCGGAATTGAAAAAGCCCGTGCCGAGATAGCGGTCCTTCCTTGAATAAACGTCCACGAGCGAGCCGTCCGGGGCCTCGTCCGAGGCGGAAACGACCTCCTCGGCATATACCCAGGGGTGCCCCGCGCGGATGCTGCGCTCGGCCTTCTCGGTGACGGTCAGCTTTATGAATGCTCTTGCCATTGGGTTGCTCCTTTAGGCTTTTTAATATGAAAAGTTTAGCACAGAGCTTGGCTTATTGCAAGAGCTTACACCGCCGCAGGAGGGTTTTCCGGCTTGACCGGAGCTCCCGGGGCGGGGTATAATAATGCACAATGAAAGATTTGGGGAGGAAAGGCCATGTCCATTGAAAGAGCGAAGAGGTATCTTGAGGAAAGGGGGCTTGCCAAGCGCATCATCGAGCCGGAGGCCTCCACCGCCACGGTGCCCCTCGCGGCCGCCGCGCTCGGCACCGAGGAGGGCGCGATCGCGAAGACGCTCTCGTTCCTTATCGGGGAGAGCGTTATACTGATCCTTGCCGAGGGCACCGCGCGCATCGACAACCGCAAGTACAAGGACCGCTTCCATGCCAAGGCGAAAATGGTCCCGTTCGAGCGCTGCGGGGAGCTTATCGGTCACGAGGCGGGCGGCGTGTGCCCGTTCGGCGTCAACGAGGGGATAAGGGTCTATCTCGACGAAACGCTGAAAAAATACGATTACGTCTACCCCGCCGCCGGGAACGACCGCAGCGGCGTCAGGCTCACGCCGGAGGAGCTGTTCGGGGCGATCGACGGCGCGGAATGGGTGGACGTGTGCAGGGAAGCGGAGTGAAAAAGAGAGCAGCGCATGGCTTCCCCTTGGGGGGAAGCCGGCGTCGCAGAGCGCGGAGCGATGCGATGACTGATGAGGGGTAAAGCGGAGGGAAAGAGAAGCCTCGTGCACCAATGGGGACGGTTCTCTTTTGTGCAATATGCAGTATGAAGTTGGGTTTAGCCCGCCCTGCACCAAAGAGAACCGTCCCCATTGGTGCAACTGTTTTTATTTTTGGGCTTGACAACGCGGCGTTTTGGGAGTACAATGTGTTAGCACTCAGAGAGTAAGAGTGCTAACAACCAATCAAAAAACTCTTTTCGAGGTGAAGGATATGAAAAAGAAACAGTTCAAGACCGAATCGAAGCGGCTGCTGGACCTGATGATCAACTCCGTTTACACCAATAAGGATATCTTCCTGCGCGAGCTGATCTCCAACGCTTCCGACGCGCTCGACAAGCTCCATTTCAGGACGCTGACCGACAATTCCGGCGCTGCTGCCGGCGAGCTGACGATCCGCATCACGCCCGATAAGCAGGCGCGCACGCTGACGATCGAGGACAACGGCATCGGCATGACGAAGGACGAGCTTGAAAACAACCTGGGCACCATCGCCAAGAGCGGCACGCTCGCCTTCCGCGACGAGAACGCCGGCGAGGGCGAGGGCGAAAGCGCGCTTCCCGAGGTCATCGGCCAGTTCGGCGTGGGCTTCTATTCGGCGTTCATGGTCGCTAAGAAGATCACCGTGCTCTCCCGCGCGTACGGCTCGGACGAGGCGAATCTCTGGACCAGCGAGGGTCTGGACGGCTACACGGTCGAGCCCGCCGAAAAGGACGGCCGGGGCACCGTGATCACCGTTTACCTCAAGGACAACGAGGGCGAGGAGAGCTATGATAAATACCTTGAGACCTATACGCTCCGGGAGCTGGTCAGGAAGTATTCCGACTACATCCGCTGGCCGATCAAAATGCTGGTCGAGACCACGCGCATGAAGGAGCATGAGTGCGAATGCGAGCACGACCATGAGGACGGCGAATGCGAGTGCGGACACGAGCATAAGGAGCCCGAATACGAGACCGTGACCGAGGATCAGACGCTGAACAGCATGGTGCCGCTCTGGCGCAGGAACAAGGCGGAGCTGACCGACGAGGACTACAACGGCTTCTATTCCGATAAGTTCCATGACTACGAGGACCCGCTCGCGCATATCCACACCAAGGCCGAGGGCGGCGTGACCTATAACGCGATCCTCTACTTCCCCGCCAGCGCGCCGTATAACTTCTATTCCAAGAACTACAAGCGCGGCCTCCAGCTCTATTCCAACGGCGTCATGATCATGGAGAGCTGCGAGGATATGCTGCCCGAATACTTCGGGTTCGTCAAGGGCCTTGTGGATTCGCCCGATATCTCGCTGAACATCTCCCGCGAGATGCTGCAGCAGAACCGCCAGGTCCGCGCGATCGCGAACGGCCTTAAAAAGAAGATAAAGGCCGAGCTCGAGAGCATGCTGAAGGACGACCGCGAGAAGTACGAGAAGTTCTTCAAGGCCTTCGGCCTCTCGCTCAAATACGGCATCTACGAGAGCTACGGCATGGAGGCCGAGAACCTTGCTGACCTTCTCCTTTTCCGCTCCGCGAAGCAGGATAAGCAGATCACGCTGCAGGAATACCTCGACGCCTTCGAGCCCAACCAGACCGAGATCTACTACGCCTGCGGCGAAAGCCCCGAGATGGTGCGCAGCCTGCCGCAGTATAAATACCTGATCGACAAAGGCTACGACGTTTTGCTCATGACCGACAACGTGGACGAGTTCATGACCAAGATGATGAACGGCTACAAGGGCAAGCCCTTCAAATCCATCACCGACAGCGATATCAACGCGCAGTCCGAGGACGAGAAGAAGGCCATGGCCGAGAAGCAGGAGGAGAACAAGGAGCTTATCGAGGCCGTGAAGGCGGCGCTCGGCGACCGCGTCAAGGAGGTCCGCCTCTCCAGTCGGCTTTCGGACTCCCCCGCCGCCCTGACCAGCGAGGGCCCGCTCTCGCTCGAGATGGAGAAGGTGCTCTCCGAGATGCCCCTCGGCGGCGACGCCAAGGCCGAGAGGATCCTCGAGCTGAACCCCGAGCACCCGGTGTTCGCGGCGCTCGTCAAGGCGAAGAACGAGGGCGGCGACCTGGAGGGCTATGCAAAGCTCCTCTACAACCAGGCGCTGATGATGGCGGGCCTCAGGATCGACGACCCCGCCGAGTTCGCCCGCGCGATCAATGCGCTGATAGTGAAATAAGGAGTCCGAATGAGGAAGCTGCTGCTGATCGTCCTTATCTGCGCGCTTGCGCTGACCGCCTGCCGGCCCGCCGTCCCGGCCGAGCCCTTCGACGAGTTCGGTCAGTATGAGGACTGGGCGGATTCCGTGGGCTATGAGAGCGGCGCGCTGGTGCCCGAGGGCATGGACGGCCCGAATCAGGACCGCTACCTTACCCCCGCGGCCGAACCGGGCTATGACTCCGGCCGGATCGTGATCGGCGACAGCCGCTGCTGCCAGCTCGGGATCTACGCGCAGCGGGCGGGGATCGGCGATTTTGCGGTCTACGCCGCCTGGGGCGGGCACTACCTGAGCGAAGCGCGGCCCGCGATCCTGACCGACGCTGCGTGGCAGAGGATCGAGAGCTGCTTTAAGCGGCAGATCGAAAAGCGCGGCAAATGCACGGTCTTCCTCTTTGCGACCGTCAACGATTACGACCACACCATGAACGCCAACGAAGCCAATATCGGGGCCTGCATCGCCGCGGCCGAGAGGCTGGCGGGGCTTACCGCCACGGTCGGCGGGAAGGAATACTCCCCAAGGCTCGTTATAATAGGCTTTGCGGGCTGCAAAAAGGGCGAACCGTTCTACGGGATGCAGGACACGGACTTCAACCGGTACGTGGACGACTATACGGCGGAGCTGCGGCGGAGGATCGAGGCGGACGAAGCGCTTAAAGGCAGCGTGATCGCGTTCACGAGCGTGGAAGAGATAATCGGCGGCGACGCGGATTTCATCAACGACAACCTCCACTACGGCGACCGGACGCTTAAGCTGCTGGCCGAATACGTTTCATCGTTTAAATAAGAGGCACATAAACGCAAAACCGGGCCGAAAGCCCGGTTTTTTGCTTGAGCGGGCTTTTTCGCCATGCTATAATGAGCTTACCGCGTGAGGTTTTCCCTCCCCCGCGCGTGTAATAAGTGAAAGGATCAAAAAAGGAGCGGCCGATGGACAGGGGCAGCGCGCTTTACAGGCAGTATCTTGCCGGCGACGAAGAAGGAATGTACGGGCTCATACGCGAATACCGCGACGGGCTCGCCATGTTCCTTATGGGCTTCGTGCACGACGCTTCCGCCGCCGAGCAGCTCGCCGAGGATACCTTCGTGCGCCTCGCCGTCAAAAAACCGCACGACAGCGGGAAGGGCAGCTTCAAGACCTGGCTCTACACTATCGGGCGGAACATCGCGCTCGACGACCTTCGCAAAACGCGCCGCGAAAGGACGGTACCGCTCGAGGCGGCGGCGCTTTCCGTCGAGGAAAGGAGCCTTGAGGACGCCTATATCCGCGACGAGCGGAGAAGAGCCGTGCGCCGAGCGATGGAACGGCTTTCTGGCGACCACAGGCAGATACTGTTCCTCGTGTACTTCGAGGAGCTGAGCCTTAAGGACGCGGCGAAGGTCATGCGGCGCAGCACTCATGCGGCCGAAGCGCTGGCCATGCGGGCCAGGCAGGCGCTGAAAAAGGAGCTTGAAAGGGAGGGTATTGATCATGAAGACCTATGAGGAGACCGCAATTGCCGTGCTCCGGCGCGCGGAAGAAGAAAACGAGCTTATAAAAAGAAAGAGGGCGCGGCTTGGGAGGATAGGCCTGCCGCTTGCGGCGGCGCTGCTTATCGGCGCGGGCCTGCTCGCCGTTTTAGCTCAAAGCAGGCTGCCCGCAAAGCGCGTTGAAAAGGCCGCGGTGCGCATCCCCTCGATGCGCTTCGGCAGCGACGAAAGGGTCAAGGGCTCGGTCGCTCCGCATCTTTGGCACGACGGCAGGGTCTACACCCCCGTGGACTGCCTCTCGGATGAGGAGGCGCGGGCGCTGCTGCCCCTGCTGGGTGAAACTATCGGCAAGGCGAAGGGCGGCATCTACGACCCCGACAAGAACCCGAACTGGAATATCAACGCGGGAAGGGAGCTTTACTCGGCCGGCTTCGAGCGCTGCGAGGTCTGCACCGTAAAGGGCTACGACCCAGCCTTCCGCCTGGCCGTGAAGAGCATTGCGCTCTATCAGGGGCTGACGCCGAAATACATCTACATCCTCGAGAACCACAGCGGCATACGCCTCGATACCGGCGCGGACCTTTTTGCCGACAGGCTCAACATCCCCGGGCGCGTCGTAAAGGCCGAATACTTAACGCACGCCGAGCACGGCGGAAAGAGCACGGCCGAGCTTCACTCCATGGAGCTGCACCCGCTGGGCGTTACGAGAGAGCAGCTCGACGCCTTTATCGAGGCGATCGTCGAAGCGCCGCTCCTCGACCTCAGGGAAAAGGTCGGGGACGTCCGGGAGTTTTTCGGAGAGGACTATCTTTTCCTGTACCTGACGCTCGAGGACGGCCTCAGGGTGGAGCTTATTGTGAGCGAAGCCGGCTGCGCGTACAACACGGGCTATATGCGCTGGTTCCCCGCGGCGGCGCAGGAGGAGGCGCTGAGACCGATCGTTGAGGCCATGCGGGCGGGCGGATAACGGAGAAGAATGAAGACGGTTCTTCACCTCATCAGGCTGCATAGCCGCCGTCTTCATTAGGGCTCCGGCCCGACTTCATTCTGTTTCCCGACATAAAAGCAGACTGATTCTGTTTTCAGTCTGCTTTCGTTTTATTTGCGCTTGCCCTCCCCCGCCCGCGCAAAAAAAGAAAGTTTTTTATCGATTAAAGGTCGTTTTAAGAAAAGCGAGTATGATAACGGACAAAGGAAAGCGAGAAGGTGCTTTTTAACGAAAGCCGTGGTATAATGGAGCGAAAGCGACCGAGGAGGCAAACGGACCGCATGAACGAAGCGAAGAGGAACGAAGCGCCGCTCTTTCCGGCGGCGGACGCGCACTGCGATTTTCTGTACGGCATGATCCACAGCGGCTATGATCTTAGGCGCCCGACGAAGCGGCAGGCGATCAGGCTCGACAAGCTCAAAGAGGGCGGCGTCAAGCTCCAGCTCTTCGCCGCGTGGGTGGATATGCAGCTCGACGTAAATCCGCTTAACCAGGTCACCGGCATGATCGACGCCTACTACCGCATGCTGGCCGCGAATGGGGAGCTGACTCCGCTCACGAAGGAGTTCGACCCCGAGGGCGACAGGATCGCCGCGGTGCTGACCGTGGAGGGCGGCGAGGCGATAGAGGCTTCGCTCCACAATATCGCGATACTGCACCGGCTGGGCGTGCGCGCGATGACGCTGACCTGGAACGACGAGAACAGGCTCGCCTACCCCGCTAAGGGCGGCTCCCGCAGGGGGCTGACAAGGCTCGGCAAGGAGGCCGTGCGCGAGATGTGCAGGGTCGGCGTGGCGGTGGACCTCGCCCACCTCAACGACGCGGGGATCGACGACGTGCTCTCGATCGCGTCAAGGCCGGTCTTCGCCTCGCATTCCAATTCGCGCTTTATCTGCGACAATCCGCGCTGCCTGACCGACGAGCAGATCGAAGCGGTATCAAAGCAGGGCGGCGTGGTGGGCGTCAACTTCTTCTCGAAGCAGCTCACCGAGCGGCGCAGCGCCACGATCACGGACGTGGTCCGCCATATCGACCGCGTGGCCTCGGTCGGCGGGACCAAAGCGGCGGCGATAGGCTCCGATTTCGACGGCATGGGGACCTATATCGACGGGCTCGACAGCAGCGCGGGGCTGCCGACGATAGCGAACGAGCTTCTGAAACTCAATTATTCCGAAGAGGACGTGCGCAGGATCATGTTCGATAACCTCTATAACTATATCCTGCGGTTCTGCTGAAGAATTGCGCTATGAAAACGGCTTCGGCTGTGGTATAATGTATTTTAATGGCGGAAAGGAGGCGCAAACGCGATGATAACGGCGTATAAACACGTTTTTGCCCGCATCGAAAAGAAATACCTGATCACGCGCGATCAGCTCGGCGCGCTCCTGCCCGTGCTCAACGAGCATATGCACGGCGATAAATACGGCCTGAGCACCGTTTCGAGCATGTATTTCGATACGCCCGATATGCGCATCATCCGCGCTTCGATCGAGGCCACCCGCAGGGGCTATAAGGAGAAGCTGCGCCTGCGCTGCTACGGCACGCCGAAGGCCGATACACCGGCGTTCGTGGAGCTGAAGAAGAAATACCTCGGCACGGTCTATAAGCGCCGCTTCGAGATGCCCTATGAGGAGGCGCTCGCGTTCCTGACCGGCAGGGCAAAAGCGCCGGATACGCAGATGGGCCGCGAGGTCGCCTACGTGCTCAATTTCTACCCCGGCATCCGCCCGACGATCGACATCTTCTGCGACCGGCTGGCGCTGTTCGGCAACGACGACGAGGAGCTGCGCGTGACCTTCGACTCCGCCCCGCGCTACCGCATGACCGACCTCGACCTGAGAAACGGCTCCGAAGGCCGCAGCCTGCTTGAGGACGACCTCTGCATCATGGAGATCAAGTCCCCCGGCGCAATGCCGCTGTGGCTTGTCGAACTGCTCGACGCGAACCGGATCTATCCGCAGAAGTTCTCGAAATACGCCGCGGCTTTCAACATCGAGCTCAAGGAAAGGCTAGGCCGATAAAAACGCTAAAAACCGAAAGGATCCAAATATTATGCTTCACAGTGTGATCTCAAGTATTTTTTCATCCAGCACCTACTCCGTCACCGTGACGGTGGGCGAATACCTTATCTGCCTGCTCTGCGCGCTCGGTCTGGGCCTGCTCATAGCCCTCGTGGGCCGCTTCCGCAGCAGGCAGTCCTCCAGCCTTTCGGTCGCGCTGGTGCTGCTGCCGATGATCGTGCAGACCATCATCATGCTCGTCAATAAGGAGTTCGGCGCGGGCCTTGCCGTGGCGGGCGCGTTCAGCCTGCTGCGCTTCCGCTCCGCTCCCGCCTCCGCGCGCGACATCGTGCTGATCGCCCTCTCCGTGGCCGTCGGTCTCGCGCTCGGCATGGGCTGCGTGGGCATCGCCGTCATAGTCTGCGTGCTGGTGCTCGCGGTGCTGTTCATCCTCTCCATGTTCAATTTCGGCAAGGCCGCGGGCGGCGAAAGGGTGCTGCGCATCGTGATCCCCGAGAGCCTCAACTACGGCGAGGTGTTCAACGACGTTTTAAGCAAATACACGACCTCATCCGAGCTCGTGCGCGTCAAGACCGTCAATATGGGAAGCCTCTACAAGCTCAAATACAATATCACCCTTAAGGACGTCTCTAAGGAAAAGGCGTTCATCGACGAGCTGCGCGTGCGCAACGGCAACCTCGAGATAAGCTGCACCAAGCCCGAGCAGGGAGGCAAGGAAGGGATCTGAGAATGACGCTTGCCCATTCGGGCAAATGATGCCTATATGCTTTGCTGCCTTTTACGCGCGCTTTCCCATAAGAGCCATTCGGCCGGACATTCGGTACGGCCGATTTCTTTTGACATTTTTTAAAAAAGTGGTATATTAGCAGTATGGACGAAAAACGGAGGAACGGAACGAAATGAAGAGGGCTTCCCTTGCTATATTGGCGGCGCTGCTG
>JAEEKE010000085.1 GCA_016282255.1 Bacillota bacterium | reverse complement strand
CGCTATGGGCCATCAGCCCGGTGACCCGCAAGCCGGAAAACCCGAAAGCCTATCACAGAAAGAAAGCACAGAAACGGATGGATGATCCCGGTTCTGTGCTTTCGCTTTTTATATGAACCCGTGACGATTTGTCACGGGTTCATTTGCCATATTAACGATAAATCGACTCGCCCAGGACAACTTCCTCCGCTCTTGCCCGGATGCTGTTCATGCGCCTGACCCACTCCATCTGATCGGCGGCCTTGAGCGTTTCTGTTACGCCCTCGCGCTTGGCTGGCTGATTCGTAATCAGCTCAACACGTTCGGTGCAGGCATGGTCGATCTCGGCCAGGTGGCAATCCAGCTTGCCGGTCAGCAGCAGGTCGGAATGCCAGCCGCGCTTTGCGTAGATTATAAGTTTGTATAAAGCTTAGATTTTTTCCCCCTTATCAGAGCCTGTTAGTCCTAATTTAGGCTGGACAGAAAAACACCACAAGGCGCGCACCGAAACAAAGCTAAAAACCCGCTTTTTCGGCAGGCTGTGAATCGGCCCCCTTTGCGGGCTCGTTGTCTTACAGGCCCGATTTCCCGCCGCAGCTGTATTCGTAGGCCTCGTCGAGATAGGCGGTGTCAAAGCCGAAGGCCTCATAGCCCTCGCGGCAGCGCTCTGCATAGCTCTCCGAGGGGCGTCCGAGCGCGCGATCCTCGTGCATGATATAGGCGAAAGCAGTCAAAGGGCGGGTCTCGCCGGACTCCGTCCCGTGCAGCGTCAAGGAGAGGGTCTTCTTGTAATAAAAGCTCGGATAACCCTCGTAACGGTCAAGGCTTCTTTCATCCTGCTCGGAGACCGCCCACACGGCTACGGGGACGGCGAAGCCTTCCGCCTGCTCGATGGTGAGATAATAGCCCCTTTCGCTGCCCTTGTACATCAGACGCCAGCCGGACAGCTCCGCAGTGCCGACGATACGCGCGTCCGGACAGCGAAACTGCATCTGCCGAAGGTTCAGGTTGCTGCCGTAAGCGATGTAATATCTTTTTTCGTGAAAGGATGAAGTCATTAAAAATACCGCCTCCCGGTAAGCTCGTTTTTGGTGATCTGCGCCTATTTTACGCCGGTTTTCCCGGATAATCAACCGGGCGGCGCAGCACCCGGATCACATGGGTCCGATCGGCGAGCGGCTGCGGCGGGACAGGGGAGTGTTATCGGCGAATAATGGAGCTCCCGCGCGATAAAGGCTTCGCACAGGAGTCCGTTTTCACTTTTTTGTACGTTTTCCGCTTTTTCATTTCCGCCGGGATATGCTATACTGTCGACAGGATTAACGGCGGGGGGAGCGGAACAGGTCGACACGGCGGCGTCGCTGTGACGCAGTCCCGCATGAGGATACGAATGCCGGCGGAGCGTATGCGCTTTTCCCGCCGGATATCCGCGGCGAGTTTTGCGCCGAAGGGCCGTATTACGTCTTTCCGGCACATGTTCGGCGGGAATGTGTTCGGACTTCCGCCGATGGGCCCGGCGGCCGCAGCGAAGCGTTTGTTTGACGCGCCCGACAAGACGGAGACCGGGCCGAACAGGCGAGAGGCAGAAAAACGAAGGGAGTATGACGATGGAGGAGAGCGTGTTTATTCGCTATGACGAGACCTTTATCCGGCGATATAAAGAGCTTGGGACGCTGATCGAAGAAGGGGACAAGGCGAAGCTGCACCGCTTCCTGATAGAAAACTTCGACTGTGTGTTCAAGCTCAATCAAGTGTACTGGAAGCTTGCCGCGGGCGGGTACGAGAAGGCGTTCACACAAGTCGGCGAGGACGTGAGACGCGAGCTGGCGCGGCCTTTGTCGCACCGGCAGTACCGTCTGGTCGAACAGGCCTTTTCGGCGAGAGAAGAGGAGGATATCATTTCCTCGGTCTGGGACTTCCTGAACGACTGCGACCGCATTTACGGGAAAAAAGTGATGAGCGCGGCAGAGGTCAACTGCTTTTCTCTGATCCTGGAGGAGGTCTACTGCTGCCTGGTGCGCGGATTGACAAAGGAAGAGCAGGCGGCGCGTTTTGCGCATCCGCAAGAGGAATAAAGGAGCCCTCCGCGCGGCCGGATCGGCCGCGCGGAGTTCGTTTTGCCCGGCCGGCTTTCGCAGTGTCCCATATAATGGGCACAAGCGGGACCGTCAACCGTTGATGGCGGCCGGGACGGCATGTATGATAAAAGCGGAAGAAAGGCAAATGAAACGCCCTCTGGGAAAAAGGAGAGATCACGGAATGAACATCGTGCTTGCCGCCGCAATTCTGCTTCTGCTGCTCGTCCATGTCGGACAGGAGAACGGCCCCGCCCGGAATGCGCCCGGACAAAGCAAAGAGAACGGCCTCGACTTCCTCGACGAGCTGGAGATCCTGGATGCGGCCACGGACGACTTTATCTGATAAAAAGCGCCCGCCGACCCATCGCATGTATTTTTCCTTCCCGCTGCGACGTCCTGACGCGCCGCATGGCATGTGCGATTTGCTATCCGGGCTTTTTATGGTATAATATAAAAGATCATGGAAAGAGGGTGATGCATATGCCGTTTCAGATCATCCGCAACGATATCACACTGGTAAAGGCCGACGCGATCGTCAACACCGCCAATCCCGAGCCGGAGATCGGCGGCGGGACGGACTGGGCGATCCACCAAGCCGCGGGACCGGAGCTGCTGGAAGCGCGGAAAAAGATCGGGGCGATCGGCGAGGGCCGATCCGCCGCGACGCCCGCGTTCGACCTGCCGGCCAAATATGTGCTGCACACCGTCAGCCCCGTGTGGATCGACGGGCGGCACGGGGAAGAGAAGCAGCTT
>JAEEKE010000013.1 GCA_016282255.1 Bacillota bacterium | reverse complement strand
GCTTTTCTTTTTCTCTTGGAAATGGTATAATAACTGTGTCTATCATGTGCGAGCGGCCCGAACGCTTCATCGGCCTTGCCATGGAAAACGGCGTTGCGCTCTATGATATCTATAGAGAAACGCGGGACCGATTCACGGCACGCGTCCGGCAAAGGGACCTAAGGACGCTCGAAGCTTTAGCCGCGGAGCACGGCGCAAGGCTCTTCTGCGGCGCCCCGACGGGGCTTCCCAAAGCGTTCGCCTTCATAAAGATGCGCCCCGCGCTGATCCTCTCGGTGCTTGCCGCCGCCGCGGCGCTTATCCTGCTTTCAAAGCGCGTTTTGATCATCCGCATCCAAAACGCCGGCGCGGCCGAGACCGCGGCGATAGAGGCCTTGCTTGAAAGCGAGGGGATACGGGTCGGGACCGCGGCAAAAGCGGTCGACGCCGCCGGGCTTACCGAAAAGCTCGAGCAGCTCTTCCCGGCGGAGCATGTTGAAGCCAATGTCGACGGCGTGGTGCTGAATATCGAGCCCAGGCCCCGCAGCGCGCCCGAAACGGCGGGGGACGACCGGCCCGCAAGCATATACGCGGACAAGGACTGCGTCATCGTCAGCATCGCGGCGCTCGAAGGAAAACAGCTCGCCCGCGCGGGCGACGCCGTAAAGCGCGGCCAGCTGCTCGTAAGCGGCGAAACGGGTGATGAAAACTCCCAAGTGCGGGTGCATGCCGAGGCCGAGATCCTCGGCGAAACGGCCTCCGTCTTCTCGGTGAACGTAAGGCGGCGGGCGAGGGTGCCGGCTGAAAGCGGGCGCTTTGAAAGGCTGACGCGGCTCTCCTTCCTCGGCATCGAGCTCGATTCCGCCACGGCCTTTACCGACAGGACCGCCGTTATAGAGCGCTGTTTATTGCTCGACGGCGCGCCGGTCCCCGTCTTCGTCAGCTTCGGCACGGGCAGGGAGACCGTCATCCGCGAGGGCGAACGGAGCCCGGAGGAGATGCTTATAGAGGGCGAGGAAAGGCTGAGCCGCATGATAAACGCTTCGCTCCCGAAGGACGCGAGGCTGACTGAAAAACTTACCGATATCGTCTGGAACGCCGACGGGTCGCTCACCATGACCGCGACGGTCCGCGCGATCGAAAGAATAGGAATAATGAGGTACATATGAACGAGCAGGAGTTTCCTCTCAACAACGAAACGGCCGGGCAGCAAGCTGAGCGCTCCGCCCAATACGTCCCCGTGGAATCGATGGACGAGGTGATCCGCCTCTTCGGGGCGTTCGATGAAAATCTAAAGGTAATAGAAGCCGAGACCGGCGCAAATATCCGCGTCGTGGACGATACTGTCCAAGTGACCGGCACCGAGGAGGAGACGGGCGTCGCTTTCAGCGTTATAGAAAAGCTGCTCGGGCTCATCCGCAAGGGCGAGAATATCGACAGGGGCCGCATCCGCTATGCGGTGGACCTCGCGAGGGAGGGCAATGCCGACCTGATCCTCGAGCTTGCGGACGACGTGGTCGCCTTCACGGCCCGCGGTAAGCAGATCAAGTGCAAGACCCTCGGCCAGAAGAAATACGTCCGGGCGCTCAAGAAGAGCACCGTCGTGTTCGGCGTCGGCCCCGCGGGCACGGGCAAGACCTATCTTGCCGTCGCCATGGCCGTGCTCGCCTATAAAAATAAAGAGGTCTCAAGGATCATCCTCACCAGGCCCGCCGTGGAGGCGGGGGAGAAGCTCGGCTTCCTGCCCGGCGATCTTCAGAACAAGGTCGATCCGTACCTGCGCCCGCTCTATGACGCGCTCTACGATTTCCTCGGCTCGGAGGGCTTCAGGACCCTGTCCGAGCGCGGCGTGATCGAGGTCGCCCCGCTCGCATACATGCGCGGCCGCACGCTCAACGACGCCTACATCATCCTCGACGAGGCGCAGAACTGCACGATCGAGCAGATGAAGATGTTCCTGACCCGTTTCGGCGAGGGCTCAAGGGTGGTCGTGACCGGCGATATCACGCAGATCGACCTGCCGCAGGAGAAGAAGAGCGGCCTTATCAACGCCCTGCACGTGCTGCGCGGCGTCGAGGGCATACAGGCGGTGTATCTGACCGCGAAGGACGTCGTCCGCCACGAGATGGTGCAGCGGATCGTGCGCGCCTATGAGGCGGCCACCGAAAGGGCGGCGGCCCGTGCGGCGGAGCGCGCTGAGGAAGCGAAGCGCTGAAAACCATGCCGATACCTCGGCGGAGTCTTCCGCCGGTTTGAAATAACCTTGCCGGGTGCGGCTGCGCCCGCAGGAGGAGGTACAAATGGAGGAGAATATCAAAGCCCCCAAGGCCAAAAGGGGACTCTTTTCCCGAAAGAAGCAACAGGAGGAGCTGACGGCCGAGCCCGTCAGGCCCGAAAAACCGCCCAAGGAGCCCAAGCCCGTTAAGCGCAGGACCGCGCCCGTGACCTTCCCCCCGAGGGTGGGCTGCATCGTGCTCGCCGTCGTCGCGTTCGTGCTGTTCCTGATCTTCTACCTCAGGCTCTCGCACGTCTGGGCGGGGGAGACCTCAAAGGATCTGATCTGGCTGGCGGTGATCTGCGGCGTCTGCTGCATGGCGTCGATGGTGCTGCTGGAGATCTATCTCTACTTTGAGAAGCGCAGCGTGCTGACCGACCCGAAGAAGCTCTTCGCGATCGTGTCGCTGCTCGTGCTCTCCACGGCGCTGACCGCGGTCACCACGCTGGTCTCCTTCGCCTTCGTGGCGGCGTTCATCGCGATCATCCTCTGCGGCCTGCTCGTCTCCCAGCGCTCCGCCTATACGATGGCGCTGCTGATGGCGGGCATGTGCCTGCTGATGACCGCAACGAAGACCGGCCCCGGCGCGCTCGACGATCCCATTGCCGTTGCGCTCGCGGTGTTCTTCGGCGGCACGGTCGCGGCGCTGATGCTCCACGGCAAGAGCGGCAGGATCGAGCCGATAATCTCCGGCGCGGTCGGAGGCGCGGTCGCGGCGATAGTGCTGTTTGCGGTAGAGGCTTTCAACGGCGGCAGCTTGAAACCCATGCTGTCGAGCGCCGCCTGGATGTTCGGCGGCTCGCTGCTCTCGGGCATCCTTGCCACGGGCCTGCTGCCCGCGTTCGAAAGGATCTTCGATATCTGCACCGACGCCCGCCTCAACGAGCTGATGAACAACAATAATCCCTTATTGAAGCGCCTCATGCTCGAGGCGCCCGGCACCTATCACCATTCGCTGATCGTGGCCGTGCTCGCGGAGGCCGCGGCCGAGCTCGTGGGCGCGAACACGCTCCTTTGCAAGACCGCCGCCTATTATCACGACGTCGGCAAGCTGACGAGCCCCAGGTATTTCAAGGAGAATCAGGGCGAATACAATATCCACGACGAGCTCCCGCCCGAGGAGAGCGCTGCCCGCATCCTCGCCCACCCGAAGGACAGCGAGGAGATGCTGATCAGAGCGAACTTCCCCTCCGAGATCGTCCGCATGGCGGGCCAGCACCACGGCGATTCGCTTGTCTACTATTTCTACAGCAAGGCCAGGGAGCGCGCCATCGACCCCGATACCGTCAATATCGCCGATTACCGCTACGATTCCCCGAAGCCGACCACCAAGGAGGAGGCCGTGCTGATGCTCGCGGACTGCTGCGAGGCCGCCGTGCGCGCCCTCAAGCGCCCCACGCCGGAGATGATCGAGGAGCGCGTCAAATCCGTGATCTCGGGCATGTGGAACCCCGCGGACAGCCAGCTCTCGCAGTGCCCGCTGACGGCGAGGGATATCCGCGTCATCGAGGCGAGCTTTATAAAGAACCTGCTCGCGCAGTACCATGAGCGCATAGAGTATCCGCAGGATACCCCGGTGCTCCAGAGCCCGGGCCTTGCCGAAACGCTTGCTTCGGCGCCCGTTCAGAACGCCGTCCTTCAGCAGCCCGAACTTCAATAAATATGACTGAGACCGAAAAAACCCTTGTTTCGACCGAGAATTTCGAGGCGACCGAGGCCCAGCTCGAGGCCGTGCGCCTTGCCGCCCGGACTGCCGCTCAAGCCGAAAACGCCTTGGAGCGCTATGCTTCGATAGTCCTGACCGACGATGAGACGATCCACCGGCTGAACTGCGATTACCGCGGCGTTGACCGCCCGACCGACGTGCTCAGCTTTCCCGCCGACGAGGGGGACGAGCTGCTCGCCCCGCCCGACGGCTTCCTCGGGGACATCATGATCTCCGTGCCGCGCGCCGAGGCGCAGGGAAAGGAGCTCGGGCATTCGACCGAGCGCGAGCTCGCGTTCCTGACGGTCCACGGCATGCTCCACCTGCTCGGCTACGACCATATCGACCCGGAGGACGAAAAGGAGATGCTCTCCCATCAGCGCGCGATAATGAGCCTTGAGCCGCTTGCGGCGCTCGGCGGCGAAAAAACCAATGAAACAGAAGCAAATACGGAAAGCAGCGAAAGCGTGAAAGCCATGAAAGAGATAAACGGATTCGAGATCAAAAAGATGATAGGCCTCGCGCAGGAGGCAAGGGAGCGCGCCTATGTGCCGTACTCCAAGTTCCGCGTCGGCGCCTGCCTCAAGGCCGCGAGCGGCGCCTACTACCTGGGCTGCAATATCGAGAACGCGAGCTATTCGCCCACGGTCTGCGCCGAGCGCACGGCCGTGTTCAAGGCGATCTACGAGGGCGAAAGGGAGTTCGAGGCGCTGGCCGTCTGTTCGGACAGCAAGAACTGCACCTCCCCCTGCGGCGTGTGCAGGCAGGTCCTCTCGGAGTTCTGCAGCCCCGATATGCCCGTGATCCTCGTCAGCAGCACCGGCGAATACAGGCTCATCTCCCTCGGGGAGCTGCTCCCGCTCGCGTTTACCAAAGGAGATATGGAGTAAAATGGCGTTTCGTTCGGGCTTCATATCCATAATCGGCTCGCCCAACGTCGGCAAATCGACGCTCGTCAACCTGCTCGTGGGGCAGAAGATCAGCATCGTCTCCGACCGCGCCCAGACCACGCGCAACCGCATCTCCGGCGTCGTGACGAGGAAGGATTATCAGATGATCCTGCTCGATACGCCGGGCGTCACCGGCGCCAAGAACAGGCTGGGCGACTATATGCTCAAGACCGCGTTCGACGCGCTAGACGAGGTGGACGCGATCCTGCTGATGATCGACGCCTCGCAGGGCGTGCGCGAAAAGGACGAGCAGCTTATCGGCGAGCTGACAAAAAGGGCGGGGAACACCCCGATCGTCGCGGCGATCAACAAGACCGACCTCGTCAGCCTCGGCACGATCGACGAGATCACCGAAAGGCTCTCAAAGGAGAGCGCGATAAAGGCGATCGTCCCGATCAGCGCCGCCACCGGCCGCAACACCGAAAAGCTCGAGGCCGCGCTCGCCGGTTACCTCGTCGAGGGGCCGAAGTATTATCCGGACGACATGGTCACCGATCAGCCCATGTGGGCGATCTGCTCCGAGATGATCCGCGAGACCGCGCTCAAGCTGATCCGCGACGAGATCCCCCACGGCATCGGAATAGGTATCGATAAGATCAAGCTGCGCGACGACGGCATACACGACGTGTTCGCCACGATCTACGTCGAGCGCGAGAGCCACAAGGGCATTGTCATAGGCAAGGGCGGGCGCATGCTCAAGAGGATCGGCACCGAGGCCCGCGGCGAGATCGAATGGCTGTTCGGCACCAAGGTCAACCTGCAGCTCTACGTCAAGGTCCGCCCCGACTGGCGCAATTCGCCGGCCGCGCTCAGGGAATTCGGCTTCGATCCGAATTTTTAACGCCTTCCTCCCGGCCGTACCGGCTGAAGGCGAGATAATCGCCGATTCGTCCGCTTTTTAAAAACCGCTCCCACAGCGCTCTGCGCTCTTCTCCGGCGGCGTTCGTTTCGTTCCTTTTCTCCATAGCTGCCTCCCTCTTTTTTGGGTAGTATCGCGTTAAAGCGGCGTTTTCAGCCGTTGAAAAAACAGTATTTTGCGGTAATAAAAGGAAAAATGGCGTTTGAGACCTGCACAGGCATAGTGCTCCGATTCACCGATTATAAGGAAAACGACCGCATCCTCACGGTACTGACGCGGGAATGCGGCCTTGTTTCGTTGACCGCGCGCGGCGTCAGGAGCAAGAGCAAAACCGTTTCGAACACGGTCAAGGACGCCTACTGCTGCGGCGAATTCGTGATCTACGAGCGCGGCGGCATCCAATACGTCTCCTCCTCGTCGATAATCGAGGCGTTCTACCCGATCCGCGAGGATTACGACCGCCTGCTCGCCGCCGCCCAGATCGCGCGGCTGACCCTCAAGCTCGCCTCCGACCGAGCGGACGAGGCGCTCTACACGCTGCTATATCAAAGCCTCTCCTTCCTCGCCTACGGCAATGCCGACCCGAGGGACCTGACGCTCGTCTTCGCGGCCAAGGCGCTCGCGCTCGCGGGGTACGAGCCCAGGCTGACGGGCTGCGCAAGCTGCGGCGCGCCGGTCACGGGGGAGAAGCGCATCGCCTTCTCCTTCAGCCACGGCGGCTCGCTCTGCCCCGCCTGCCGGACCGACGAAAAGGAGTATTCCGCCCTCGCGCTCGAGGCCTTCCGCCGTATGCTCCGCCTCGAGGGCAGGGATATGGACCGGGTCCGCCTGCCGGACAGCGCGCGCGAGGAGCTCTTTAAACTGATCTTCGATTACGCGGAGTTCGTGCTCGAGCAGCCCGTGCGTCTGAAGAACCCGGGAAACTGAAAACAAAACGTAAAATAAAAAACAGCGGTTAAACCGCTGTTTTTGCGTTATCTTGAATTATCGAACGCCGCCTTACTCGGGCTTTACGCCTGTCGCCGCGTCGAACTCCAGCACGAAGCTCTTATCGGTAAGCGCGGTGTCGGTAAGTATCCGCGCGTAGAGCCGCGTGCTGCCTTCCGGAAGGGCCAGCAAAAACGAGCCGTCCGGCATCTGCAGGCTGCCGCTCGCGATCTCCTCGCCGGTCTCGCCGCGGAACGAGATATTGACCGCGCAGAGCAGGAGCCGCGGATAGGAATTGATCGCAGTCAGGTCCACGAAGGTATCGCCGTTCTCCTCGTAGACGAGGATGTCCGTAAAGGCGATGTAGCGCTCGAAATGATTGGCCGAAAGGATCACGTTGCCCAGCTCGTCGACGTTCTGCCCCTCGGTCGGCGCGGCCGTGCGCGAGCTCTGCTCGGGCGTGGGGGAGGGCGCCTCGGTCACCGGAGCGGGCGTCAGGTCGAGCGGCGGGGGCGTCACGCCGGGCTCAAGCTTCGGGGAGGTGTTCGTGCACCCCGAAACGAGCAGCAATATGAAGATAAGGACGCACAGGTGTCTTAACAGGCGTTTCATTGCGTTTCAGTCTTCGAACTCGTGGCGCTTCTTGTACCGCGCGAAAACGCGGTCGAGCAGGTCCCCATCGTCGATGCCCGCGAGCGCGCCGTCGCCGGCGTCGCGCAGGATCACGAATTCAAGGTCGTCGCTGTCGTCGTCGACGGGCAGCAGCACGGTGTATTTCTCGCCTTCGAACTCGAATTCGTCCATGATGTCGAACTCGATCTCGTTTTCGTTCTCATCGATCAGGATGATGCTTTTGATGGTCTCTTCCAAAGTGACCTCCGTAGTATTGTATTCTGTGAAACGGCGGGTCCCCGGCTTGGGGAGCCCGCCGTCTTCGGTTCGTGGTTTACGCTTTGCCGTCGCAGCCGAGCACGTCGACGATCTTGTGCTTGACGAGCTCCTTGATCGCCGCGCGGGCGGGCTTGAGGTACTGGCGCGGGTCGAAATGATCCGGATGATCGGCGAAATGCTTGCGGATGCATGCGGTCATCGCAAGGCGCAGGTCGGAGTCGATGTTGATCTTGCAGACGGAGCTGCGGGCTGCCTTGCGGAGCTGCTCCTCGGGGATGCCGACCGCGTCGGGCATATTGCCGCCGTTCTCATTGATCATCTTAACGAACTCCTGCGGAACGCTGGAGGAGCCGTGAAGGACGATCGGGAAGCCGGGCAGGCGCTTTTCGACCTCTTCGAGCACGTCGAAACGGAGGGGCGGGGGAACGAGGATGCCCTTCTCGTTGCGGGTGCACTGTTCGGGACGGAATTTGTATGCGCCGTGGCTGGTGCCGATGGCGATGGCGAGGGAGTCGCAGCCGGTCTTCTGAACGAACTCCTCGACCTCCTCGGGACGGGTGTAGGAGGAATCCTCGGCCTTGACGTTGACTTCATCCTCAACGCCGGCGAGGGTGCCGAGCTCGGCCTCTACCACAACGCCGTGGTCGTGCGCATATTCGACGACTTTACGGGTGATCTCGATATTCTCCTTGAAGGGCTTGGAGGAAGCGTCGATCATGACGGAGGAGAAGCCGCCGTCGATGCAGCTCTTGCACAGCTCAAAGGTGTCGCCGTGATCGAGATGCACGCAGATGGGCAGATCAAAACCGGCGGTCTGCTCCGCGTCCTCGATGGCGGCCTCGATGAGCTTCATGAGGTAGACG
>JAEEKE010000084.1 GCA_016282255.1 Bacillota bacterium | reverse complement strand
GATACGATCTTCTCCGCATCGCGGGCGATCATCAGCTCTTCGTCGGTGGGGATAACGAATACCTTCACGCGGCTCTCGGGCTTGGTGATGCAGATCTCTTCGCCGCGCGGCGCGGTCCTGTTATAGTCGAAATCCACGTCGATGCCGAGGTAATCAAGACCGGCCAGGATGCGTTCGCGCATTCCCCTGTCGTTCTCACCAACACCGGCGGTGAACACGATGGCGTCAACGCCGTCGAGCGCCGCTGCAGACGCGCCGATGTATTTCTTGACGTGATACGCAAACACCTTGAGCGCAAGCTCCGCACGCTCGTTGCCCTCTGCTGCAGCCGCGCTGAGGTCGCGGAAATCGCTGGACACGCCGCTGATGCCGAGCATGCCGCTCTTCTTGTTCATGTAGGAGTCCATGTCCTTGATACTGACGTTCATGCGCCTTGCAAGGTAGCCTACGATCGCAGGGTCGATGTCACCGCTCCTGGTGCCCATCGGGAGGCCCTCAAGAGGAGTGAGGCCCATGCTGGTGTCGATGCACTTGCCGCCCTTGATAGCGGAAACGGAGGAACCGTTGCCGAGGTGGCAGGTGATGATCTTGGTATCCTCAACGGGCTTGCCGAGCATATCGAGCGCGCGGAGGGAGACGTATTTATGGGAGGTGCCGTGAAAGCCGTAGCGGCGGACCATATGCTGGGTGTATGCCTCATAGGGCAGCGCATAGATGAACGCTTCGGGCGGCATGGTCTGATGGAATGCGGTGTCGAAAACGCCGACCATCGGGGTGTTGGGCATGATCGCGCGGCAGGCGCGGATACCCATGAGGTTTGCGGGATTGTGAAGCGGAGCAAGGTCGTTGAGGCTCTCGATGGTCTCGAGGACTTCGTCGGTCAGCAGAACGGATTCGGCAAACTTTTCGCCGCCGTGTACGATGCGGTGGCCGACGGCGTCGATCTCGCTCATATCGGCGATAACGCCGTGATCGGGATCCACGAGGGCGTCGAGCACGAGCTTGATCGCGTCGGTATGGTCCTTCATATCCTGTACGAGCTCGAAGCCTTCCTTGCCGGCGGGCTTGTAGGTCAGCTTGGAGTTTTCAATGCCGATACGCTCGCAAAGGCCCTTGGCGATGACCTTCTTCTCGTCCGTTTCGATCAGCTGATACTTGAGGGAAGAGCTGCCTGCGTTGATAACAAGAATCTTCATGGTTTTCTCCTTGTATTTTGGTTTTTTCGTCTGCCGTCCGGCAAAAAAGCCTTGACTGCCGCACTAAATTGTATTATAACATAATTCATCGCAGAATAGAATAAGCTGCGGAAATATAATGTGTTTTTTCGGGGAAAAATGAACTGCGTCGGCGTCATAGCGGAATACAACCCCTTCCATAACGGTCATGCGTATCAGCTGAAGGAAGCCAATCGGCTTTCGGGAGCCGACGCGGCTATCGCCTGCATGAGCGCGAGCTTCGTACAGCGCGGCGAGCCCGCCCTTCTCGGCAAGCATATGAGGGCGCGCCTTGCTATCGAGGGCGGCGCGGATATGGTGATCGAGCTGCCGGACGCGTTCTCCTGCGCCTGCGCAGAGCGTTTCGCTTTCGGCGGAGTACGCCTGTTGGCGGCCGCCGGTCTGGTCAAAACGCTTGCTTTCGGAAGCGAAAACGGGTCCCCTGAGCTTATCGAACGCTGCGCTGCGGCGGAGCTCTCCGGGAAAGAGCTCAAAGCGTTGATAAAGGAAGGTCATTCCTATCCGAAAGCGGCGGCGCTCTATCTTGAAAGCGTCGGCGCGCTGCCGGATGGTGCCGTCGGGCCGAACGATCTGCTCGCGGCGGAATACTTAAGGCAGCTTTCAAGGATTCCTGAGGATAACAGGCCTTCCCCCCTATGCGTCAAGCGCACCGTTCCGCACGACGGTACCGCGACCGATGCGGGCTATGCTTCCGCGTCGGCAATAAGGACGCTGATTCAAAACGTGCGCGCCGAAGAGGCAAGACCCTTTATGAGCGAGTACGCTTTTGAAACGATAAATAACTGCGCTGAAAGCGGCTGCGGCACGGCTTCGCTTGAAAGACTCTCCTCCCCCGTCCTCGCCAAGCTTAGAAGCATGAGGCGTTCCGAGATCGCAGGCCTCGCCGACGTTTCGGAGGGGCTTGAGAACCCGATATTTAAGGCTGCGCTCGAATCGGGCAGCATCGGCGAGCTGCTGACAGCCGTCAAAACCAAGCGCTATACGCTTGCGAGATTGAAGCGCATTCTGATCGCCGCGCTCCTTGGGACCACCGAGGGTTTTGAAAAAGAGATGTGCGTTGAGGATGCGCTCTATATTCGGGTGCTCGCGGTACGGAAGGAACGAAAGCGCGAGCTGCTGAACGCGCTTGCTAGATCGGCGTCGGTGCCAGTCGTGATAACAGCCTCTGATCTTTCGGGTCTCAGCGAAAAGCAGCTGCGGCTCTATGAGCACACCGTTCTCGCTTCAAGGCTGCGCGCGCTTGCCTGCTCAAATTCCATGGCTGCCTGCAGGGATTTCCCGGGTACGATCGCGTTCTGAAAATCGGTCATTCGATCGCATCGGCTCTCATATCATTCGGATATGAGAGCTCTTTTTATACTGATGCTGTTCATAATGCTGCCTGTGCTCGTTGTATTCGGGAACGACGCGCTTTACTATGCGTTTAACGGCTACGAACTTTTCATCTCAAACGTCTTTCCTTCGCTGTTTCCGTTCCTTGTCGTCGTCGGATGCCTCGTAAGACTCGGAGCATTCCGACCTAAAAGACGTTTTACAGGTTCAGAACAAGGGGTAAGATTGCTTGACGAACTCTCGTTCATTCTGCCTCTCTTCCCTGCGGCGGCGCTTTGCGGAGCGCCTTCCGGTTCGCTGCTCGTCGATTCCGCGCTTGACGGGGATCGGTATTCTTTAGCCGAAAAAAGCGTGCTCTCGGCATTTCTCAACCTGTGCTGCCCGATGTTTCTGCTGACAACGGTTAGCTGCAGGTTCCTCGGGCGTACGGTCGTTCCATTCGGTCTTATACTGCTCGTTTCACATGTTTCGGCGTCATTCCTGCTCACTGTCGGATTCGTTTTTTATAAGTATTTTAAAGAAAAGCGCGATACTTGTCGTACGGTCGGCCGTCAGTCTTATGCGAGCGTACGACTGAAAGTCGACGATGCCGAACCGAATACAGCCTGCCGGATCGCCGACGTATTCCCTTTCGCCGTATTCGACGCTGTGACGACGATGCTGAAAATGCTAGGCGCCTTCGTCTTCTTCTGCGTTTTCGCTTCTCTGACGGAAAAGGCGCTCTTGTCGCTATCCTTCCCGCCCGTTCTGTGCGCGATGCTGACGGGTTTGCTTGAGATGACGAACGGCATAGCGCGTGTATGCTCGATCGTTTTGCCTCTCAAATACAAGCTGATACTGATAAGTTTCATTTGTTCATTCGCCGGCTTTTCGGTCATCATGCAGGTGCATACCGTCCGTGAGATCGATCTTTTCAAATATGCCGCGGCAAAGCTCGTTCACGGCCTTCTTGCCGCTGCGGTCTGCGCGGCGATATGCTCCGTTTGCCTTGACGGCAGCGCCTTGGTCTTCGATCGGAACGACGCTTCGCTCGCCGTCGGTAGGCTGATCTCATTCGGGGAGATCGCGTTCCTCTCATGCTTTGCTTCGGCGCTGTCGCTGCTTATCACGGTTTTCGCCGTCAGAAAAACAAGAACATAGCAAAAGAGACCGCCCGTTTAAGGCGGTCTCCTGAGGTTAACCGATATCAGTTGTTATCGAATTCGTCCTCTTCCTGGGGCTTCCTCTTACGCTTGAACAGGTCGAAGAAGGAGGGCGCATCCGGGCGCTCGTTGGTCTGGGCGGGCTCCTGCTGGGCGGGCTGCTCGTTGGGATTCCTGAAGTTCTTATCGTCAACGATCAGGAGCTTTTCCCTGTCGCCCTTGATGGTATGATAGTAATCCTGCAGATAGCCCATGAGCTGGCTGAGGGTCTCGTCGGCACGCTTGTTGGCGTTGTTGAAGATCTGGTTCGCACGCCTTGCCATGTCCTCACGATACTCCTCTGCCTCCTGCTGAGCGGCGATGGTGACTTCATGCACGCTGATCAGCCTGTCGCGCTCGGCATTCGCCTGCTCGATTATGGCCGCCGCATCGTCCTGCGCCTGCGCGATCCTGTCGTCATAAAACTTGTTGGCCGCGGCGGTCTTGTCCTCAAAATAACGGTCGCCGTCGGTGACCTTTGTATCGTAATAGGCGTTGGCATCGTTCACGGTCTTCTGCGCGTTGGAGGTCGCCTTCATCATGGTGTCGTCGGCATTCCTCTCTGCGTCGGCAGCGATCTTGTTTGCGTAGTCGGTGGCCGACTGGATCTTGGTATCGATCTGGGAGAGCACGCTGTTAGCCCTGCGGATCTCGTCGGGGAGCTGGGTCTTGATCTCGGTGATCATTTCGGCGATATCGTCCGAATTCACGACGCGCAGACGGTCGTCCGTGCGGAACCTCGGGATGGGGCTGCGGCGAATGACGTCCATCATTTCGTCGAGTGCATCGGTGATTATGAGTTCGACCTTGTCCTGTTCCATTTTTGAATCCTCCGTTAGTTATTGATATTATTGATTTTGTTAAGGATTATCGGATGCATTTCGGGTACCATCTGGCTGATATCTATGCCGATGCCTATCAGTTCCCGCACGAGCGTCGAGCTGATGTATGCGTATTCGCTTCTTGCGAGCACGTACATGGTCTCGATCGATGGATCGACCTGCCTGTTCACAGTCTCGAGCTGGCGCTCATAATCGACGTCGCTGCCGTTCCTGATGCTGCGGATCAAAACGTCCGCCCCCACCTCATGGCAATGATCGACGAGCAGGCCGGTAAAGCCCGTCACTATGACGTTGTCGATACCCTTTACGGCGCTTTCGATAAGCTCGATACGCTCCTCCCACGAGAACATGGCGCTGCCCTTGCCGGGGTTGGGGCTGACGGTCACATAGAACTTTTCAAAATGCGGCGCCGCACGCTTCACGATGTCGAGATGACCGACCGTAAAGGGATCGAACGAACCCGCAAAGACCGCAATACTCATGTTTCCTCCAAAGGATCGAAGCCGGTATAGATGAATTTGGTAACGCCGACGTCTCCGTAGCGATGGGGCTTTCCCGCCTTGAAGCGCTCTGACGGCGCTTCGACCGGACTGCGGTAATTATGCTCCAAGATCACTATGCAGCCGTCGCGCAACAGCCCAAGCTCAAGGAGCTGCTTCAGCACCGGTTCATAGAGCCCGCCCTCATAGGGCGGATCGAGCAAAACGAGCGAGAAGCGGCGCTTTTGGTCGGCTAAAGAACGGAGCAGGTCCAAAGCATCGCGGCAGAAGACTTCCGCCCTGTCGGCAAATCCGAGCTTTTGAAGATTCTTTTCAACAAGCTTTGCCGCGCTTCGGTCGCTGTCGCAGAAAACGGCATGCCGCGCCCCGCGCGAAAGCGCTTCAAGACCGAGCGCGCCGCTGCCGGCAAAGAGGTCGAGCACATCGGCGTTTTCAACGTCGAACTGTATCATGCCGAACATCGCCTCGCGCACGCGGTCGAGCGTTGGCCGCGTCGAGCGGCCTTCCGGCGCTTCGAATGTTCTGCCCTTGGCTGATCCCGCAATTATCCGCACTTTTCATGCTCCCATTTACTCAATATTATATTACCACCGAAGACGCATTCTTTCAAGTGGCAATACGGCATAATTCGCAATTTTTCGATAAAACGGAAGGGCTTCTCCGGCTCTAAATAAGGCTGCCGGGAGCATCGCCGTTTTCAAGCTCCTTCGGATAAACGCCGTCCGGCGTCACGACAAAATCGATGGGATGATCGTGAGGTTCCAAAGGCAGATCATTGAGAAGCTGAAAGTCGTAGCCCACGCCGACGGTCACGGCATTTGTCTTTTGAAGAAGTCTGTCGTAGTATCCCCCGCCCTGCCCGAGGCGCATGCATTCCCGCGTGAAAGCTATGCCCGGTACGATGATCAGATCGAGCTGATCCGGAAAGACCTCGACGGAACGCTCGGGATCGGGCTCCGGGATATTGTAGGCGCCGGGTCTGAAGGAGTTTTCGTCCCATGGAACGAAGAGCCTGAGGCCTCCGTCCTCTATGCAGAGCGGATAAGCGATGCGCTTGCCCGACATGAGCGCGTGCTCACTTATGCGCCGCGTGTTGAGCTCATTCTTTGCGGGCACGTACGACAGGATGAGCTTTGATGCTGAATACGCCTCGAGTGCGCACACATGCTCCGTTACCGCCCTGGCGGCGCCTTCGAGCTCTTCGGGCGTGAGCGCGATCCTCCGCTTCCTTATCATGCTGCGGATGCGCTTCTTTTCCTCCGCGATCAGCGCGGAAGGGTCTATTGCGTTCAAGGTTTCGACAGTCTGATCCTTAATCATCTCTTTCTCCGTTCTTAAGGTCCGTATCGAGCAGCATCGAAAGCGCTTGAGTCAGATCGGAGGCGCAGACGAAGCGCTCGTTCAACAGTTCGACGGCTTTCTGAGCCGAAACGCCAAGCAGATACGCGCCGCAGGAGGCCGCGTCGAACGCGCCGAGACCCTGCGCGATAAGAGCGGTTATTATGCCGGTCAATGTGTCGCCGCTGCCGCCCTTAGAAAGAGCCGGGCTGCCGGTCGCGTTATAGTGCAGCCTCCCGTCGGGTGAAGTGATGACCGAAACGGCGTTTTTCAGCAGTACGATGCAGCCGTGCTCCCGCGCGAAGGAAGAGGCTGTGTCCACCGGGTCCGAAAGCACTTCGGAGGTCTGTTTTCCTGTCAGTCGGGCCATCTCGGCCGGATGCGGAGTCAGGATATGGTTTGCACAAAGCTGCTTCAGCAGATCGCGTTCGCGGCCCATAAGATTGAGCGCATCGGCGTCGAGTACCGCGGGTTTGCCGCATTTCAGCACGGCTTCAACCTTTTCCCGAATGTGTGGATCGTTGCCCATACCGCAGCCGCAGCCGACGGCGTCCGCCCATTCAACCGCGTCCGAAAGGCTGTTTTCTTTGTCGCCGAGCACCATGACCTCCGGCAAGCAGGCAAAAGCGGGGATGATGCTTTCCGGAACGAAGGCTTTCGTCAGCCCCGCTCCGCCGCGCAGCGCGGCGCTTGCCGCCATCACCGCCGCACCGCTCATATTCGGACTGCCCGCGGTAATAAGCGCTTTACCGTAGCTGCCCTTGTTCGAAACGCGCCTGCGCTTCGGCAGCATTTCACGAACGAACTCTTCATCGATTAGCTGTTCGTTTTGGAGAAGCCCGGCGTATTCATCGCGGACGAGTCCTATGGGCGCGACCGTGATCCTGCCGACGCTTTCGAGCCTGTTCGTAAGCAGCAGGCCGCGCTTGAGCGCGAGCATCGTGACGGTTTCGTCGGCGTCGAAGCAATCCCCCATCACCTCGCCGGTGTCGCCGTTTATGCCGCTGGGGATATCCACGGCTATCCGATACGCGTCGGCGGCGTTTGCAAGCTTTATCGCTTCGATAAAGCGTCCGGAAAGTTCGTGGCAGAGGCCCGTGCCGAACAGCGCGTCGACGATAACGGAGGCTTTCCCGATCGAAGTGAGATCGTCGGTCATCGTTAGATCGAGGTTTTTCGCAGCGATATAGTTCGTTAGCGCGTCCCCCGTCAGCTTTTCGGGATCGGAGACGAGCACTCCGAAGGCTTCTCTGCCGAGCGTCTTCAATATTCGCAGCACGGCAAAGCCGTCGCCCCCGTTGTTACCGGGACCGATCAGCACGGCGACGGGACCGGACTTCCCGCAGTTTACGGCGGCCTCGGCGCAGCGTCTCGCCGCATTCTCCATCAAAACGATGCCGGGAATGCCGACATCGTCCATCATATGGCGGTCGAGCCGCCGCATAAGCTCGTTTGTGACTACGTTAAGCATATTACCTCGTTGAGAGAGCCTTTAAAACCTTATCGAAATATCGGCGGCGCCGACCTTTACCGTTCTGCCGTCGGTCGCGATAACGAGCCTCCCGCGCGGGTCGATCCCCTCGGCGACGCCCGTTATCACGGTGCCGAACATATCCTCGGCGGTCACGGTTCTGCCCAGAACGGCACAGTTTTTCCTGTACTCCTCCGTCAGCGTCCCGCAGTCTTCGCGCAGCAGAGCAACGTATTTTTTGATCGATTCGGTGAGCGTCGCTTCAAGCGCCCCTATATCGGCTTCCGCTCCGGTCTCGAGAAGGATCGAGGAAGCCGGCTGCAGCAGCCCCGAAGGGAGCTCGGTGCAGTTGACGTTCATGCCGACGCCTATAACGGCATACATTTGGGCCTCGGGCCCGGCAGCAAGCTCCGAGAGGATGCCTGCAAGCTTTTTGCAGCCCGTCTCATGAAGCGCTATTATATCATTCGGCCATTTTATCGAGGCATCGATCCCGGCGCTGCGGACGGTTTCGAGCGCGGCCAATGCGGCGGCGAACGAAACGAGCGGTATCCTGTCGGCGTCGATACCCGCGAGCGGAACGGCGAAGCTTATCATAAGCGCGCCTTCGGTGTTGAGCCAGGTGCGTCCGCGTCGGCCGCGGCCTTCGGTCTGCTCGTCGGCGCTGAGTGCGGCGAAGGAGCTGAGCTCACCCTTTAGGATGCGTTCCTTGAGCAGCGCGTTGGTCGAAGTCACGGTTTTAATATGCTCTATGAACGTTTTTTCGTTCTGCAAATTATCTTTTATCTCCATGCTCATTCTTCGTCCATGCTCTCGGTCAGTTCCTCAAGGCAAAGCTTGATATCATCGAACGAATAGCCGCGTGAAGCGAGGCGAAGACCAACGCGGCGCAGTCTTTCCGAAAGCTCGAGCGACGAGAACTGCCTGAAGAACTTTTCGGCGATCGCCCTGCAGTTGTCCTTTTCGGTTTCTTCGGTCACGGCTTCGAGCGCCGCTTCGATCACTTCGCGCTTGATGAAGTGCCCCTCGAGCTGTTCGCGGAGCTTCTGCCTGCTGACGGGCTTGGTGTTGAGCCTCGACTCAATGAAATCGGCCGCATACTTTTCGTCGTTCAGCAGCCCGTTCGTCTTAAGGCGCTCGATAACGTCGAAGATCTCCATCTCCGCATAATCGCATTCGTCGAGATGGTTCTCCGTTTCACGCACGGTGCGCGCCTTGGGCGTCAGGAAGTGAAGCGCTTCATCATATGCAGAAACGCCCTTCGCCGCCTTTGATCGATTCTTCTTTTCGGAACTTTTTCTCACTGCTGCAACTCCTTGATATTGCTGTTTCGATTATAGCATAACCGCGCTTGATAAACAACCGGGATCGGGCCATATAAACCAAACCTCCGGGTCGAAGCCCGGAGGATGAAGGGTCATTTGACGCCGAATTTCTCGTTCAGCACGTCGAACATCAGCGGCCCGCAGTCGAGGTATTTCTTGAAGAACGCAAGCTTTTCTGCGTTCGTTGAAGGCGAGACGGTCTCATATATCCTCAGCACGCTCGTGTAGCCCATGGCGTAGTTGAAGAAATAATGCGGCATATTGATCGAGTACTCGTAGATGATGTTGATGTAATCATCATCGTTGAGACCGAATTCGGTCAGATAGTCCTCGATATCGGCCTTGCTCCAGCCGTCGCAGTTGACCCGGATGCTGATATAGGCGGGAATGATTATATTGGCTATGGAGCTGTTGTAATGTTCGAGCTGCGCGACGCCCGTGCCGTATTTATCGCAGTTTTCGGCGATCATCTGCTCGGAGAACACAGCCCAGCCCTCGGAGTAACCTGCCGGAGCGAGCGCCTGCATGCAGAAATGGATATCGGGATCGTGCCTGAAATACTGCGATTGATACAGATGCCCGGGGAAGCATTCATGCGCCATCGTAAGGAGCAGAGTATGCTTATCCGCCGAAGGATTGAGCATCACGACGTTCCTTGACGGGTCGTCGAACGCCGAGAGCAGGTATGCGGCGGGACTGAAATCATCCGCCAGCGCATCGGGCACGTTGATATAGGTGATCTCCTGCTCGGGGATCTCGGGATACATATCCGCGATCAGCGTTTTAAGGTACTCGATATCCTTTGCGGGATCGAGCGAAGTGATGTTGCTGCCGAACTCGTTCAGCGCTTCCCAATCGGAGGAGATGATGCGCATCATCCTTTGAAGCAACTTGGACGCCATACGGTCGAGCATCGATGCCATCTTTTCGGGCGTCTCATTCAGGGCGGATTCGATTTTGATCTTTGCTTTGTAGTATTGAAGCTCTTCCTCGCTGCGCGCCGCGGCGCCCTCGAGCTTGCGGCAGCTGAAGCGCAGGGAGTTGAGCGTTTCGGCCATTTCGGAATACGCGGGGAGAATGCCGTTTATAATGCAGTCGTGATTCCGTTCGAGATACGCAGCCTTCTCCTCGGCGGTGAGACCGAGCTCCTTTTCATCGAGCACGTCCTGAAGGTACCCGATAAGGAAGAAATCCTCACCGTCGGCGGCGTATTTATCGCAGGATTCGATGACCTGATCGAGTGCGCTCGTGGTCATGAACAGGCCCCTTGCGGCCTTCTCGCGTTCGAAGGCAAGCAGATCGCCGAGATAGCGCGGCGTATCCTCGAGCAGGAGCAGATAATTTTCAACGTCCTCCTTTGTGTTGATCTCATACATCGTCATCAGAAGAGGGGTCATCGTATGCTCGCCGTTCAGGGGCGTCAGGGGCTCGTTGTAGTAATAGAAGTCCCTCAGCTCGTTGGAGAGGTTCAGCGTCTCGACGAGGCTCTTATAGGCAAGGCGGTTCGTTTCGCACATGTTATCGGGCGAAAGCGCCGCAAGCTCTTCAAGCAGCTTGTCGTTTTCGTCATAACCCTTCAGCTCGGCCTCGTAGCTGTATTCGCCCCAGCCTCGGTTGACGTCGTGCTCGTCGATGCCGAAGTAAGCGGGGTCTGCCACGAACATATGATAGGACAGTCCGTCGCTTACGAGGGATGAAACGAGCACATCGTCGAGGATGGCTTCGAAAGCCTCGTCGTCAGCGCTCTTCTCATTCGTTCCGGGCACTTCGGTCGCGGCGGACGTCGGCGCCTCGGTCACGGTCGGTTCCGGCGTAGTTTCGCCGCCGGGCTTCTTTTTGCAGCCCTGGACCGTCAGCGCGCAGAAGATCAGCAGCGCGGCCAGGAATATTGAGATTAGTCTTTTATAGCAGTTCATCGTTTAGCTCCGTTATCGGCACAAAGCGCCGTTTCTATGACGATATTATACATTATAAGCGAAGATTATGCAAATGGCGTTTATGATGCAAACGGCTGCGGATAATTGAAATATCCGCTGTCTTCGAGTATAATACAGTCAAACGTCTTTTCGGAGGCTATAAGATCATGGCAAAGAAACTGAACGGCAATCTTAGCGGCATCCGCAATGCGGTGCTCGAAAAGATCGCCTCAATCTATGATATCAAGCTGCTGCAGGATGAGTTCGCTTCTTATGAGCTTATCTCGCTCATGGCCGAATGCACTGGCGAGATCGGGCGCGAGATCTCGGTCTATATCGCGAGGAACGGCGAGATAGCCGACGTTTCGGTCGGCGACAGCGGCAAGGTCAGCATGCCCGATATGCGCCTTGTGCGCAATGAGGACAGGCTATCCGGCGTTCGCTGCCTGCATACGCATCCCAACGGCGACGGGCGGCTCTCCGGCGTTGATCTCGGTACGCTGCGCTCATCAAAGCTCGACTGCATGGCCGCCGTCGGCGTATCGGAGGGCAAACCCACGCAGCTCTACGCGGCCTATCTCGGCGACGTCAACGAGGATACCGGCGGCCGCGACGCGCTCATCTACGGGCCTCTGAGGCCGTATAAGCTGCCTCAAAGGGCGCTGATAGCCGAGATCTACAATTCCGACGACCGCTTCCGTTCGGTAACGAAGGCCGCTGCGGAGGATGAGGTCGAACGCGCGATACTCGTCGGTATGGAGAACGCCGAAGGGTATGATACGCTCGAGGAGCTCAAAGAGCTTGCTCAGACCGCGGGCGCCGAGGTGGTTAAGAAGGTCTCGGTACGCCGCAGGCCCATCGACAACGCCACCTATATCGGCAGCGGCAAGGCCGAGGAGCTGAGCCTTCTCGGCAGCGAGCTCGAGGCGGATCTCTTCATCTTCGACGACGAACTCTCCGCAATTCAGCTGAAGAATCTTGAGGAAACGCTCGGCGCGCGCGTCATCGACCGCACGACGCTGATTCTCGATATCTTTGCCGCCAGGGCCATGAGCCGCGAGGGCAAGCTGCAGGTCGAGCTTGCACAGCTCCGCTATCGGCTCCCCCGCCTGCTCGGCCAGGGTCGTATCCTTTCGCGTCTCGGCGGCGGCATCGGCACGCGCGGCCCCGGTGAGAAAAAGCTCGAGATCGACCGCAGGCGCATCAGGCGGCGCATTTACGAGCTTGAGGTCGAGCTCGGCGAGATATCGAAGCAGCGGGGTCTAAGGCGCGTTACCCGCCAGGCGAACAGGATACCGCTGGTCGCGCTCGTCGGCTACACGAACGCCGGCAAATCGACGCTGCTTAACAAGCTGACCGAGAGCGACGTGCTCGCGGAGGATATGCTGTTTGCGACGCTCGATCCCGTCGTCCGGCAGATCACGCTTTCGGGCGGTACGGAAGCGCTGCTTTCCGATACGGTCGGTTTCATCAATAAGCTCCCCCACGACCTTGTGGAGGCCTTCCGCTCCACGCTCGAGGAGGTCTCAAACGCCGACCTTATCCTGCACGTTATCGACTGCTCGAGTCCGTATCACGATAAGCAGATCGCCGTGGTCGAGGATGTACTCGCTTCGCTGAACGCTGCGGATATCCCGACGATCAGGGTCTATAACAAGATCGATAAGCTCACCGGCGCCGATATTCCTGCCGAAACCGAGACCCAGCTTCCGATCAGCGCCAAAGGCGGCGTTAATCTTGATAAGCTGCTATCCATGATCGAAAGCGCGCTGAACGCATCCCGCCGGGAGATCGAGCTGCTTGTTCCGTATTCGAAGTATGAGGCGATCGCCCTTATCCGCGAGCGAGGGATGCTGCTCGAGGAGGAACACACCGAGGAAGGCACGAGGATACGCGCTCTTCTCGACCAGGCGGATATAGGAGCGCTGAAAAAGATACTCGATTTCTGATCATACGATACATCCTAAGGACCTTTAACAGGGTCCTTTTTCATTCTAAGGATAAACACTTGATTTTTGTCTCCAATAGTTGTATAATTCAAAAATTAGATTATTTGTTCGAAAGGTGAAAGCTTTGAAGACGAAGATCATAACCATCGAAGGCATCGACGGCAGCGGCAAGACCGTGCAGTACGGGCTGCTCGCAGCCGAGCTCGAGCGCCGCGGCTTCAGCGTCATGCAGCGCAGCTACCCCGTCTACGATTCATATTTCGGCTCCAGGGTCGGCAGGTTCCTTACCGCGGCGGACGGCGTGCGCGCTACCGACGTAGATCAATACTCCATGGCGCTCTGGTTCGCGATGGACCGTTTCGACGACCTGCGCGATTTCCGTGACGGCGAGGCGGACTTCCTGCTTATCAACCGCTACGTGCTTTCGAACGCCGTGTATCAGAGCATTCGCGACCGCGACGTCGGCAAGCCCGACATCGTGGACTGGGTGTTCGACCTTGAATACCGTGTGCTCGGCCTCCCCCGCCCCGACCTCAACATCTTCTTCGACGTCGAGCCCGAACAGGCCGGAAAGAACGTCGACAAAAAGGGCTTCCGCGATTACGTCGGCGAAGGCAGGGACGTTTACGAGGCGAGCAAGTCCATTCAGCAGCGCGCAAGGGAAAAGTATCTTGAGATAGCCGAAAGATATGACGATACCGTTGTCATAGTCTCAAGCAGAAACGGCCGGATGTTCCCTCCCGAGGAGATAGCCGCAAAGGTGATGCTCGAGCTCGAAGAGCGCGTACTGCTGCCCGTAAAGGACGCGGAGTAACCAAGCAAGCTAATAAAGCTGCGCCCTATGGCGCTTCAATAAATCGATATGGCAAAAAGAACCAAAAAGAAATCCAGTAAGGAGACTGAAAACATGAGGAAAATCGGAATTCTCACCGGCGGCGGCGACTGCCCCGGTCTGAACGCAGTTATCAGGGGCGTCGTTGAAAAATGCGCCGAAGCCGGCATCGAAGTGTTCGGCTTCCATAACGGCTGGCGCGGCGCGCTGAACGCCAAGGGCCACTGGCTCACCCTTTCCGAGGTAGAGGGCATCCAGACCATGGGCGGCACGATCATCGGCAGCTCCCGCACCAACGTGCTTGCCGACCCGAACGGCCCCGAGACCATCATCGAGGTCCTCAAGGCGCTCGATCTTGAGGGCGTTGTTGCGATCGGCGGCGACGATACGCTCGGCGTTGCGAACAAGCTCCGCAAGCTCGGCATCAACGTCATCGGCGTACCGAAGACCATCGACAACGACCTGTCCTGCACGGACTACACCTTCGGCTTCGAGACCGCTTCCAATATCGCTATGGAAGCTATCGACCGCCTGCAGACCACTGCAAAGGCGCATTCCCGCTGCATCGTGGTCGAGTGCATGGGCCGCAACACCGGTTGGATCGCGCTCCAGGCCGGTCTTGCCGCGAATGCCCATCTCGTGCTGATCCCCGAGTTCCCGAAGACTTATGACGAGCTCGTTTCGCTCGTTCGCCGCAGGTACTTAAGGGGCGAGCACTACACCATCATCGTCGTAGCCGAGGGCTTTGAGCTGCTCGGCGGCGAGGAGATCGATCTTGGCGTCGATGCGTTCGGCAACAAGCTGCTCATCCACAAGAACCTTGCCAAGAACCTGTCCGACATGATCGAGGCCACCATGCGCGCGGATCCCCTGCTCGGCAGCGACGCGCAGTACTTCGAGTGCCGTCCAGTCGTGCTCGGTCACGTACAGCGCGGCGGCGCGCCCTGCGCCTTTGACCGCGTGCTCGGTACCCGCCTCGGCATCAAGGCCGGCGAGCTGGTCGTCAACCGCGATTACGGCAACATGGTCGGTCAGAGCGGCAACAAGATCGTCGCGGCCGACCTCGATACCGCCGTTACGGTCCGCAAGGAAGTCGATAAGGAGTTCTACGACGCTGCTTCGCTGTATTTCAAATAATATCCGCCTTCAATTGGGGATCGCGCTGCGGTCCCTCTTTTTTTGTCCGAAGCATTATCCTTAAGGAACGGTCCCGCCTTCCCGCTCTTGACAAGCGCATTTCTTTTTGGCATAATATAAGATGGTTTTATATATGGAAAGGAGCGTTCAACAAATGGAAAAAGAGTTTGAACCCCGCAATTTTATCGAAGAATTCATCGTTGAGGACCTTAAGGCGAATCCCGTCGTCAAGACGCGTTTCCCGCCCGAGCCCAATGGCTACCTGCATATCGGCCACGCGAAGGCCCTTTACATAGATTTTTCGACTGCGGAGCGTTTTGACGGCACCTGCAACCTGCGTTTCGACGACACCAACCCCACCAAGGAGGACGTTGAGTTCGTGGACGCGATCGAGCAGGATATCCGCTGGCTCGGCTTCAACTGGGATAAGCTCTGCTTCGGCAGCGACTATTTCGACACCTGTTACGAGCTTGCGCTCAAGCTGATCCGTGACGGCAGGGCCTACGTCTGCGATCTCGACAAGGACCAGATCCGTGAATACCGCGGCACGCTGACCGAGCCCGGAATAAACAGCCCCTATCGCGAGCGCAGCATCGAGGAGAACCTCGATCTGTTCGAGCGCATGAAGAACGGCGAGTTCCCGGACGGCAGCCGCACGCTGCGCGCCAAGATCGATATGGCCTCCCCCAATATCAATATGCGCGACCCCGCGCTCTACAGAATACTGCACCGCTCGCATCACCATCAGGGCGACAAATGGTGCATCTACCCGATGTACGATTTTGCGCATCCCATCCAGGACGCGCTTGAGGGCGTTACCCACTCTCTTTGCTCGCTCGAATACGAAGCCCACAGGCCGCTCTATAACTGGGTCATCGACGCCTGCGGTTTCGAGCACAAACCGCGTCAGATCGAGTTCGCGAGGCTCAACATCACCAACACCATCATGAGCAAGCGCTTCCTGCGCGCGCTCGTTGAGGGCGGTTACGTCAGCGGATGGGACGACCCCCGCATGCCCACGCTCTGCGGTATGCGCCGCCGCGGTTACACGCCCGAAGCGATCAAGGATTTCCTCAACAGGGCCGGCGTTGCCAAGGCCGATTCCGTTGTCGATTTCGCGATGCTCGAGCACTGCGTGCGCGAGGATCTAAACGCGCATGCCGACCGCGCAATGGCCGTGCTCGATCCCGTCAAGGTCGTTATCGACAATTTCCCCGAGGATAAGTTAGTCGACGTTTCCATTGAAAACATGCCTATCGCTGAGGAGGGCGACGAAAAGTTCGGTCTCTCACACACCGTCCGTTTCGGCCGCGAGCTCTGGATCGAGCGCGACGATTTCATGATCGATCCGCCGAAGAAGTTCTTCCGCCTCAAGCCCGACGGCGAGGTGCGGCTCAAGGGCGCATACATCATCAAATGCGTCGGCTGGGAGCTTGACGAAGAGGGCAAGGTATCCGTCATCCACTGCACCTACGATGAGGACAGCTTCTC
Source organism: Bacillota bacterium (assembly GCA_016282255.1). GTDB lineage: Bacteria > Bacillota > Clostridia > Christensenellales > CAG-138 > PeH17. The sequence continues at coordinate 5,218 of JAEEKE010000084.1, read as the reverse complement.
GGGCGAGAATCAGCGCAAGGTAAAGGGCACCATCCATTGGGTACCCGCCGCCGACGCCGTTTCCGCCGAGTTCCGCCTCTACGACCTGCTCATGACCGAGGAGAACGTTTCGGCCGACGATTTCATCGAAAAGCTCAATCCGGATTCGGTCAAGCTTATGCACGGCTATGTGGAACCCTTCCTTGCCGACGCGAAATGCGGCGACAAGTTCCAGTTCATGCGCATCGGCTATTTCTGCTGCGACCCCGACAGCCGCGAAGGCAATTTGGTCTTCAACCGCACCGTCGGTCTTAAGGACAGCTACAAGCCCGGCAACTGACAGACGGCGCTTCGGCGCCATGAGGTTATAGAATGTTTCAGGAAAGCGTTGACCGTTCGCACGGTTCGTCCAAATCCGATCTGATACTGTTTCTCGTGCTGATCGCCGCGTTCTTTACCGTCGGCGCGATCGTGTTTTGGCTTGAAAATAAGTTCGGCTCGAGCATCCCGAGGTACGTCTTCATCGCAGCCGTGCTTGCGGCGCTGTACCTCGTTTACAGGCTCCGCATCGTCGGTTATCGCTATACCGTCTTCTATGAGGCTCCCAAGCCCGTATATGACGCCAGATTCGATGATATGATGCTGCATGAGGATTATCCCTACCCCGTCGGCACGGTCGTTTTTGAACGCATTGTGAGCGCCAAGGGCACCGTGCTGCTGACCGTGGACCGAAGCGAGATCGAATGCCTGCTCAAGCCCGGCGAAACGAGCCCCGGCCCCTCCCCCGACGCGGTCTATAACTTCGCCTGCAGGAAGGCCGAACAGGCCCATTCGCTGTTTTTCAGAAAGGACGGCAGGCTCGTCCTCGTGCTGTTCGACCCGAGTGAGGAGTTCCTCGGCTATGTCGGCAGGATAATGGCGGGATCCGATGACGTGGATCAAAACGAGTGACAGGAACGGCGGCACAAAAGCTTAAGGCGTCGATAAAAGCAGAGCGTGAAATGCACGGTTATATCATAACCGGCGCGGATACCGCCGCGGTCGAAAAGCTTATGAAGGAGTGCGCCGCGCTGCTGCTCTTCGGGAATGAGGACGTTGAAAGACTGCCCCTCTCCCCCGACTATATGTGCTTCGATGGCACGATCAAGGTCGACGAGGTACGCTCCGTCCGCAAGGCCGTCAACATTGCCGGATTCACCGGCGTCAACCGCGCGGTGCTGATAACCAACGCGCATCTGATGAACGGCTTTTCGATAAACGCGATGCTCAAGATGCTTGAGGAGCCGCCGGAGGGCACCCATTTCTTCCTCAGCGGCATCGAACAGCGTATCATCGCTACGATACGCTCACGCTGTATGATCGTCCGCCTCGGAAACGGCGACGAAAGCGAAGTACGCGGGCACCTGATCTCGATCGGCGCATCGCCCGACGAAGCCGCGTTCCTCACCTCCGCAAGCGGCGTTTCAAGGAGCATCGCCGAAAGGCTGTTCAATGACGAAGCGTTTCGGGAGCTGAGAAAGGGATCGATAAAGGCGTTTTTAGGTATGCTTCGCGGCGAGCTGCCGCTTGAGTGCGTCAAGCTTTTCGGAAACGACCGCAATGCCGCGGCTGCAGGAGTCGAATTCATGCTTTCCGTCTGCCACGATATGCTCGCATACAAGAGCGGCTCCTCGGCGGACGTTGCGCTTTCCTCTCCCGATTTTTCGGAGGAGCTGCGCTCCGCAGCAATGGATCTTGATTTTTCCGCTCTCGGAGCGATCTCCGACACGCTGATCGCGGCGATGGAAAGGCTCGGTTCGAACGCGAGACCCACACCCATAATAGATCGGATGATACTCGATATCAATTCGATAATCGATCAATAAGCTATAAACGGCACAGAAGCCAAAAACCGAAAGGAAGCAGTTTAGCTGCACTTAGATAAAATGAACAGAGTTGTTAAAGTCAAATTCAGGAATACTCCGAGGCTCTATTTTTTCGACGCGCTCGGCTTTACTATAAAAGCCGGCCAGGGGCTGATAGTCGATACCGCCCGCGGGCAGATGCTCGGCGAAGCCGTCGCCGAGCCCGAGGAAACGCCCGATGAAAAGCTCGTCGCTCCGCTCAAGCCCGTCATCCGCATCGCAACGCCGGATGACTATGAGCAGAACGAGCATTTCCGCGCCAAGGAGCCCGAAGCCGAAGCGATCTGCCAGAAGAAGATAGCCGAACACGGCCTAGGCATGCGCCTTGTCGGCACCGAGTATTCCTTCAACGGCACCAAGCTGACCTTCTATTTCACCGCCGATGCGCGCGTCGATTTCCGCGAGCTGCTCAAGGATCTTACCTCGATCTTCAAGACCAGGATAGAGCTTAGGCAGATCGGTGAGCGCGACGAAGCGAAGAAATGCGGCGGCCTCGGCTTCTGCGGAAGGCCCATCTGCTGCAACACCTTCCTCAACGAGTTCACGCCTGTCAGCATCAAGATGGCGAAATCCCAGAATCTTTCGCTGAATCCGGTCAAGATCTCCGGCATCTGCGGCAAGCTGATGTGCTGCCTGCGCTACGAGCAGGAGTCCTACGAGCAGATGGCCAAGATCATGCCCAAGGTCGGCAAGGAATTCGTCACGCCGGACGGCGTGGGCACCGTGCTTGAAAACAACATCATCTCCGAGACCACAAAGCTGAAGGTCACGCTTGCAGACGGCACCTTCGACGTGCGAAGCTATCCCTTCCGCGAGCTCGAGAGCATCAATAAGGCGGCGCAGCCCGTCGACGGCGCTCAGCCCGCTCAGAACACATCCGGCAGCGAGCAGCCCGAAGCGGAACCCGCGGGTACCGCTAATGAGAGCGTCGAACAGCCCGCAAATGAAAGCCCTGTCAGCGGCGTAAACGCCGACGAGCGTAAGCCCGCCAACCGCCAGGACCGCAGGCAGAACGGCAATAACGATCGCCAGAAGCACGATAATCAGCCCTTCGGCGATAATAAGAATCAGAACCGAACCGCCGGAACGGATCAGAACAGGAACGCGCAGCAGTACCGGCCGAAGTTCAGGAACAACCGCCCGTACAACAACCGCAACCGCCAGCGCAGTTTCGTTCCAAACTCCGACGGAAGCGGCGGAAACAACGAATAATAAAACGAATAATAAGCAGAAGCGACCGCTATGATGCGGCCGCTTTTTCTATGCTTTGATTGATTTTTTCATCAGCGGATCTTTTCGACTGTCGCGACCGCTCGCGCGGTCATGCTCTCTCCCCTGCCCTCGGGGCCGGTGTGCTCGGGAGTGGTGAACTTGATGCTGACGCTGTCCATATCGACGCTGAATGCGTCGGCGATATTCTGACGCATCGCATCCCTGTATCCGCCGAGCTTCGGCCTTTGGGCGACGACGGTCGAATCGACGGCGACCAGCTCAAAACCCGCGGCTTTGATGCGCTCCGAAACGGTCCTCGCGAGCGCAAGGCTGCTTATGCCCTTATACGCGGGATCGCTGTCCGGAAAATGCTGCCCGATATCGCCCATCGCGCAGGCGCCGAGTACGGCGTCTATGATCGCGTGGGTCAGTACGTCGGCGTCCGAATGACCGAGCAGTCCCTTTTCGAACGGCACCTCGACGCCGCCGAGGATCAGTGCGCGCTCCTCGACTAGCCTGTGGGTATCCTCCCCGAAGCCGGTGCGGATCACGGTTTTCATTTTGGTTTCCTCTTTTCTCAGTTCGAGCAGCGCTCTGAAAACGGGCAGGTCGTCAGGCGTGGTCAGCTTGATGTTAAACCTGCTTCCTTTCGAATAGCACAGCGTATTCCCCGCGGCGCGGAAGATCGCGGCGTCGTCGGTATAGACGGTTTCGCCCGTTGCGTCGAGGAGCGAGTAGGCGTCGAGCAGCATTGCTCTGTCAAAGCTCTGCGGCGTCTGCGCGGCGAGCAGCCGGTCCCTGTCGACGATCATTCCGTCCGCTTCGCTGCGGAGCGTGTCCACGGGGCGGATCGAAGCGACGCCGCTGCCGTGCTCTATCGCGGAAGAAATGCTTTCGTGAACGATCTCCTTCGTTATGAGACAGCGCGCACAGTCGTGTATCGAAGCGATATCCGCGTCGGTGGCCGTCAGCGCGTTATAGACGGAATCCTGCCGCCTTGCGCCGCCCATGACTATGCGGACCGGGAAGTTTCGCTGCTCAAGCTCCGGCTCCAGCCGATCGAGCGCCAGATGCACCGCGCTCAGCGTCTCCGGCGAGCAGGCGATCACCGCCTCGTCGCAGTCGTCTAAAAACGCTGCGAGCGAAAGCTCTATCGGCGTCCGGCCGGAAAAATCTATCGTGAGCTTATTGAAGCCCATCCTTGAGGATAGGCCCGCGGCAAGCAGTATCGCGCAGACCGTTTTTCTCTTTTCGGTTTCGTTTTCGGGCATCTTTATTCGTCGGTATTATCCGGGGCGTTGAGCGTATCGGAGATTATGCGGTACATCAGCGCGGCCTCCTCCTTGCGGACGGCATCGCGCACGTCGAGTATCTCGGCGACGAGCAGCTTCTGCCCGAAGCGCACCGAGATGCGGTCGCCGGGCTTGACGTCGGTCGAGGGCTTGGCAACCTTATCGTTGACCGATACGTGCCCGAGCGAGCAGGCGTCGTTCGCGACGGTGCGGCGTTTGATTATTCTTGAAACTTTAAGGTACTTATCGAGTCTCATAGTCTTTCCTTTCGTCTGTCGGGTCGTCAGCGAGGCACGTTTTCTCCGGAATCCAGTTCCTTGCCCGTGACCGTCTTTATGGCCTCCATATCGATCTTCAGATCGGGGTCGTCCTTCCAGGCGTCAAGCAGCTCATCCCAGTCGGAATCGGCCTTCTCGGCGCGTACGATGCGTTTAACGGCCTCTTTGATTTGATCGAGCGGTACCGCGCCGCTCGGCTCATCCTCGCCGTGATAGATTATTCGCAGCGTGCCGTCCTCATCGCTGAAAACGGAGGAATAGCAGCCTTTTTCGGTCATCGAATAGATGTCCTTTACGGTCTGGCTCCAGTCGGAGCTTGAGGTATGGGTCAGGGAGATCAGCTTGCCGCGCTCGACGAAGCTTTGGCAGGGCTCGCCGTTCTCGCCGCCGGTCACGTCGGTATCCTCGCTGTATCTTAGGATCACCTCACCGAAATCCGCACCGTCCTCGAGCTCACGGTAGGCAGCGTCGATCTTCTCGCGCGCTTCGCGGGCATACTCGTCGAACATCGCCTGGGTCTCAGCTTCAAGATTGCGGTATTCGCTCAGCAGCT
>JAEEKE010000083.1 GCA_016282255.1 Bacillota bacterium | reverse complement strand
TTATCTTCCTCCGCCGAGAGGCACGCTGTTCTTGAGGATGACGTCGTGGCTGCCGCCCTCGACGATGCTGGTGGCCGAAACGACGGTCAGCTTGGCGTTCTTCTGCAGGTCGGGAATGTTGAGCACGCCGCAGTTGCACATGGTGGAGCGCACCTTCGCGAGCGTCGCCGAAACGCCGTCCTTGAGGCTGCCGGCGTAGGGCACGTAGGCGTCCACGCCCTCCTCAAAGCTCAGCTTCGCCGCGCCGCCCATGTCGTAGCGCTGCCAGTTGCGCGCGCGGTTCGAGCCCTCGCCCCAATACTCCTTATAATAGTTGCCGTTGATGCGGATCTTCTGCGTGGGGCTCTCGTCGAAGCGGGAGAAATACCTGCCCAGCATTATGAAATCCGCGCCCATCGCGAGCGCGAGGGTGATATGGTAGTCGTGCACGATGCCGCCGTCCGAACAGATCGGCACGTAGACGCCGGTCTCGCGGAAATACTCGTCCCTGGCCTTGGCCACGTCCAGCATCGCGGTCGCCTGACCGCGGCCGATGCCCTTCTGCTCGCGCGTGATGCAGATCGAGCCGCCGCCGATGCCGACCTTGACGAAGTCCGCGCCGCATTCGGCCAGGAAGCGGAAGCCCTCGCCGTCGACGACGTTGCCCGCGCCCACCTTGACGGAATCGCCGTAGTGCTCGCGGATCCATTCGATGGTGAGCTTCTGCCACTCGGTGAAGCCCTCGCTGGAGTCGATGCAGAGCACGTCGCACCCGGCCTCGATAAGGGCCGGCACGCGTTCGGCGTAGTCGCGCGTGTTGATGCCCGCGCCCACGAGGAAGCGCTTGTTGTGGTCGATGGATTCGAGGGGGTTCTCCTTGTGGTTGGAATAGTCCTTGCGGAAGACGAAATAGCACATGCGGCCTTCCTTATCGACGATCGGCAGGGAATTGATCTTGTGATCCCAGATGATGTCGTTGGCTTCCTTCAAGGTCACGTCGTCGGTCGCGTACACGAGCCTGTCGAGCGGGGTCATGAATTCCGAGATCTTCGTATCCATGCTCATGCGGCTGACGCGGTAGTCCTTGTCGGTCACGATGCCGAGCAGCCTGCCCGTGCCGGTGCCGTCGTCGGTGATCGCGACGGTGGAATGCCCGGTCGCCTCGTGCAGCGCGACGACCTCGGCCAGCGTGGAATCGGGGCGGAGGTTGGAATCGCTCTTGACGAAGCCCGCCTTGTAGCTCTTGACGTTGCGGATCATCTGCGCCTGGCTTTCGATCGACTGCGAACCGAAGATGAAGCTGATGCCGCCTTCCTTCGCGAGCGCGATCGCCATGGAATCGTTGGAGACGGCCTGCATGATCGCGGAGACCATCGGGATGTTGATGCTGAGAGCGGGCTCCTCCTCGCCCTTGCGGAACTTCACGAGGGGCGTGCGGAGGCTGACGTTCGCGGGGACGCATTCCTTCGAGGAATAGCCCGGAACGAGCAGGTATTCGCCGAAGGTGCGGGAGGGTTCAGAGTAGATGAATGCCATGGTGCTTTCCTTTCCGTTTATTTTGTTCTGAAAATGGTTTGCTTATTGCGTTTGCCGCCTGCCGTTCAGCGCCCGGCCGCGTTCTCGGCGCAGTCCACAAGGTTGGTCATCAGCATCGCGACCGTCATCGGGCCGACGCCGCCCGTCACCTTGGTGATGTAGCTCGCCTTGGGCGCGACCTCGTCGAAATCCACGTCGCCGCAGAGCTTGCCGTCGATATTCGTCTGGCCGACGTCTATGACGACCGCGCCTTCCTTGACCATGTCGGCCTTGATCAGCTTCGCGCTGCCTGCGGCCACGATCAGGATATCGGCGTTCCGCGTCAGGTCCGCAAGGTTCTGCGTTTTGGTATGGCAGACCGAGACCGTCGCGCTGCGGTTGAGGAAGCACATCGCGATCGGACGGCCCACGAGGATGGATTTGCCGATGACGACCGTGTGCCTCGATTCGATATCCACGCCGATGCGGTCGAGCATGTGGATGATCGCGCGCGGGGTGCAGGCGATGATCGCGGGCTCGCCGTTGAGCAGCTTGCCCTGGTTGCAGAAATGGATGCCGTCGATGTCCTTCTCGGGATCGATCGAATCGAGCACGGCCTTGGTATCCATATGCTCGGGCAGGGGCATCTGCACCAGCATGCCGTGCACCGAGGGGTCGGCGTTGAGGCGGGCGATCAGGTCCAGTACGCGCTTTTCGGGCGTGGAGGATACCAGATGATAGGTCACGCACTCCATGCCGAGGCGGATCGCCGCGTTCTCCTTGAGGCTGACGTAGCGCTTGCTCATCTCGTCCTCGCCGATCTCGATTATCGCGACCCGGGGCACGACGCCCTTCTGCTTCAGTTTTACGATGCGGCCCGTGAGCTCCTCATAGACCTCCGCCGCGATCGCTTTGCCGTCGATAACAACTGCGCTCATCGTCGGCCTCCTTTTCGATTGATATAAATTGCCTTATTATACACCCTCCGGGCCGCGTTTTTAAGCCCGGAGCGAAATATATTGTTACAGCTTAAAGTAGTCCACCGCGCCGCGGAAGATGCAGCTCTCGTCGGGCCCGGGCACGTTCTTATACAGGTTTTTGCCGCAGCGCTCGGAATGAGCCATCTTGCCGAACACGCGCCCGTCGGGGGAGGTGACGCCCTCGATCGCGAGCACGGAGCCGTTGGGGTTGATCGAGGTCTGCATGGACGGCATGCCGAACTCGTCGCAGTACTGCGAAGCGATCTGACCGTTGGCGATCAGCCGCGAAAGCAGCTCCTCATCGCAGACGAAGCGGCCCTCGCCGTGGGACACGGGCACGAGCGCCACGTCGCCGACCTCGCGGTACATAAGCCACGGGGAGAGGTTCGAGCAGCAGCGCGTGTGCACGAGGCGGGAGCGGTGCAGGCCGATCGTGTTGTAGGTCAGCGTGGGCGACTCGGCAGTGGGCGTCACGATCCTTCCGTAGGGCACGAGGCCCAGCTTGATGAGCGCCTGGAAGCCGTTGCAGACGCCGAGGATCAGGCCGCCGCGCTTGTCGAGCAGCTCCCCGATCGCGTCCGCCGCCATCAGGTTGCGCATGAACGAGGTTATCAGCTTCGCGCTGCCCTCGGGCTCGTCGCCGCCGGAGAAGCCGCCCGGGATGAACAGTATCTCGGATCCGCCGAGCTTTTTCGCGAACGCGCGCACGGATTCCTCGATATCGGCGGCTGTAAGGTTGTTGACGACCATGATCTCCGCCTCGGCTCCCGCAAGCCGCATCGCGCGGGCGGAATCGAGCTCGCAGTTGGTGCCGGGGAAGACCGGTATCAGCACGCGGGGCTTTGCGCGGCCGCCGGGCAGGACGTTCGCCGCGTGGGGCTTCGCTTCAAGGTTCTTTTTAACGATGCAGTTTATCGGCATGACGGGGGAGGCGTCCTTCGTCTTATGCCGGTAGACGCTTTCGAGCCTGCCGTCGTAGAGCGTGAAGAGCGAATAGATCGGCACCGATTCGCCGCCGAACACCAGGTCGAAGCCGTCGGTCGTGCGGCCGATCGTCACCAGCCTTTCATCGCCCGGGAGCGCGCCGGCGCAGTGACAGCCGGGCAGCTCAACGATGAAGCTGCCGTAATCGCGGCGGAACAGCGCCTCCCTCGGGAAGTCCTTATCGAACTCGAAGCCGATGCCGTTGCCGATGGCCATCTTGAACACGCCCTCGGCCACGCCGCCCTTGTCGACCGCCCAGCAGGAGAACGCCCTGTGGCTGCGAAGGAGCTTGGTGACGAGCTCGATGTTCGCGCGCACGCTCTCGGCGGTCGGAAGGCCGTTCTCATCCTTTTCGGCGGGCAGGAGCGCCACGCGCGTGCCGATGCCCTTGAATTCGGGGGAGACGACGTTCGAAGCCATGTCCTTTGCGATCGCGAAGGAGACGAGCGTGGGCGGCACGTGGATATCCTCGAAGGTGCCGCTCATGGAGTCCTTGCCGCCGATGGCCGCAAGGCGGAGGCCGAGCTGTGCGTCGAGCGCGCCGAGCAGGGCCGCAAGGGGCTTGCCCCAGCGCCTTTCGTCCGCGCCGAGCTTTTCAAAATATTCCTGGAAGGTCAGCCAGCATTCGTCAATCGAGGCGCCGCTCGCGGCGAGCTTGCAGACCGAGGTGATGACGGCGGCGTACGCGCCGGCGTAGGGATCCGCCTCCGAAAGATAGGGATCGAAGCCGTAGGCCATGACCGAGCATGAGTCGGTCTCGCCGCTGCGGACGGGGAACTTCGCGGCCATCGCCTGGGGCGGGGTCAGCATATTGCGCCCGCCGAAGGGCATCAGCACCGTGCCCGAGCCGATGGTCGAGTCGAACTGCTCCGAAAGGCCCTGCCTGGAGCAGATATTGATATCGGAAACGAGGGCTTTCATCGCCTCGGCAAAGCCGCCCTCGGGGCGTTTGTCCCCGGGCACCGTCGGCCTGCCGACGAGCGCCGAGGTGGTCTTGGGCGCGCCGTTCGTGTCAAGAAACTCCCTTGAAAGATCCACGACCGTGCGGCCGTGCAGGCGCATGACCATGCGGCCCGTGTCGGTGACGCGCGCAACGACCGTCGCCTCAAGGTTTTCGCCGTGAGCGAGGGCGAGGAACCTTTCCGCATCGCCGGGGGCGACGACCACGGCCATGCGCTCCTGCGATTCGCTGATCGCAAGCTCGGTGCCGTCCAAACCTTCGTATTTCTTCGGGACCGCGTCAAGGTCTATATCGAGGCCGTCCGCAAGCTCGCCGATCGCGACGGAGACGCCGCCCGCGCCGAAATCGTTGCAGCATTTTATCAGGGTGGAGGCCCTTTCGTCCATGAACAGGCGCTGGAGCTTGCGCTCCTCGGGCGCGTTGCCCTTCTGCACCTCGGCCCCGCAGG
>JAEEKE010000082.1 GCA_016282255.1 Bacillota bacterium | reverse complement strand
GGAGGATTGCGGTCACCAGCCCCGTCCGTTGTCGGAAATCTTAGCAAACTAATAAGAATTTCAACATACTCTTGGAGGACATGGCATGAAAAGCTATATGGCAAAAGCAGAGACCATGGAGCGCAAGTGGTACGTCGTTGATGCAGAGGGCATGGTGCTCGGCCGTCTCGCGTCGCAGGTTGCCGCGATTCTCCGTGGAAAACATAAACCCATCTTCACTCCTCATGTGGACTGCGGTGATCATGTGATCATCATCAATGCAGACAAGGTCGTTATGACCGGCCGCAAGCTGGACGAGAAGATCTACTATCATCACACCGGTTATCCCGGCGGACTCAAGATGACCAAGTACCGCGAGCTGCTCGAGAAGAAGCCCGAGTTCATGGTCCATAATGCGATCCGCCGCATGATGCCCAAGGGCCCCCTCGGCACTCAGATGCTTACCAAGCTCCGCGTTTACAGCGGTCCCGATCATAAGCACGAGGCTCAGAAGCCCGAAGTGCTCGACCTCAAGTAATAGGGAAGGAGATAAAAACCATGGCAGCAACCACTCAGTATCTCGGAACCGGCAGGCGTAAGAGCTCCGTTGCCCGCGTTCGTCTCGTTCCCGGCACCGGCGCGATCACCGTCAACAAGCGCGACCTCGACGATTACTTCGGTTATGAGACCCTCAAGATGATCGTCCGCGCTCCCCTCGTGCTGACCGACACCCTCGGCAAGTACGACGTCATCGTTAACGTCTACGGCGGCGGTTACACCGGCCAGGCCGGCGCTATCCGTCACGGCATCTCCCGCGCTCTGCTCGATGCAGACGCTCAGGAATACCGCGCAGCTCTCAAGCAGGCAGGCTTCCTCACCCGCGATCCTCGCATGAAGGAGAGGAAAAAATATGGCCTCAAGGCTGCACGCCGCGCTCCGCAGTTCAGCAAGCGTTAATCGGTACATATACAGGCACTCACTTCGGTGGGTGCTTGTTTTGTTTCCCCACTGTATTACTGATCATAATGAAAACTTTATTTTATAACGGCAGGATATTTACGGGCGAGTTCCCGCTCCTTGAAGCTTTTTCGGTGGAGGACGGGGTTTTCGGAGAGGTTGGCTCAAATGAAGAGCTGCTTTCTTCCACTTCGGGCTGCGAGCTGATCGACCTTAAGGGCCGCTTCGTATGCCCGGGCTTCAACGACTCGCACATGCATCTTTTAAACTTCGGGCAGGTCCTCAGCGCCGCGCCGCTCTACAAGCACACCGAGAGCCTTGCCGCCGTTATCGACTGCCTCAAGGAAAAGCTGCGCTCCGATCCTCCTGCTCCCGGGGGCTGGCTTACAGGCCGCGGTTGGAATCAGGATTGTTTTACGGACACCGACCGTATGCCGGACCGTTTCGATCTCGACACCGTCTCAAACGAGATCCCGATCGTGATCACGAGGGCGTGCGGGCATTGCTGCGCGGTGAATTCAAAGGCGCTCGAGCTGGCGGGCATAACGGCGGATAGCGTTTGTCCCGAGGGCGGCAGTATCGGTTTGACCGGCGGCGAGCCGGACGGCAGGCTGTTCGACAACGCGATGGACCTGATCCTGCGAAAAATGCCGTTCCCGGATAAGAACGAGCTCAAGCGGATGATAATGCTCGCATGCAAAGCGCTGAACGCGTACGGCGTTACTTCGAGCCAGACCGATGATTACTGCGTCTTCAGGGAGATACCGCCCGAAACGGTGAACGAAGCCTACCGTGAGCTTGAGGCGAGCGGAGAACTGACCGTCAGGGTCTGTGAACAGTGTAATTTCACCGAAACGGATCAGCTGACTGACTTTATCAATGCCGGGAACCTGACTGGGAAGGGCGGCGAAATGTTCAGGATCGGGCCGCTGAAACTGCTTGGAGACGGCGCGCTCGGTTCGAGGACCGCTCATCTTTCCAAGCCGTATCTGAATGATCCCGAAAACAGAGGCTTTTCGCTCTTCACGCCGGAGCATCTTAAGGAAATGGTTTCCGTCGCGAATTCAAGGGGGATGCAGATCGCCGTGCATGCGATAGGCGACGCCTGTCTCGATGAAGTGCTCGACGCATACGAAGCCGCGCTGCTTGACTGCCCGAGGGCCGATCACCGCCACGGCATAGTCCACTGCCAGATCACAAGGGCGGATCAGCTCGAGCGCATTAATCGGCTCGGGCTGCACGTTTACGCGCAGTCGGTCTTCCTTGACTACGACAACCACATCGTTGAGAAGCTCGTCGCTCCGGAGCTTGCGAAAACGAGCTATAACTGGAAGACGCTGCTTGACATGGGCGTCACCGTTTCAAACGGTTCCGACTGTCCGGTGGAGCTCCCGGACGTGATGAAGGGCGTCGAATGCGCCGTCACACGGCGTTCCATGGACGGGACCGGCCCCTTCCTTCCGGACCAGGCCTTCACCGTGGAGGAAGCGCTTCAAAGCTTCACCGCCGCCGGAGCGAGGGCGAGCTTTGAGGAGGATAAAAAAGGCCGGATATCCAAGGGATACCTGGCGGATTTCGTTATCCTTAGCGGGGATCCGTTCGATACTCCTCCGGATGAACTGCATTCGATCAGGGTGCTTGAGACCAGGCTCGGCGGCAAAACGGTCTATCAGAGCAGCGATCAATAATAATTCCAAAGCGAACGAGAGCATGGGTCATGCCCGTGCTCTTTTTGCATACGGCGGGGGCTGAAACTCATACGATGGAGTATGAGTAAGATTAAAAAAACGATCGCGGTGATACTTCTTATAGCCGTACTGCTGGCGCTGATCCTGCTGCCGGCATACGTGGACGACCTTATCGCTTACAGCTCCCCGACCGAGCGCCGTGAAAACAGGAACGAGACGTTCAAGGGGATCATAACTGTCTGGCACGTGGTTCGCTTCAAACCGTATCGCGGAAGCGTGGGGAATTGGCTCAAGCGCATCGCGTCCAAGCTGGAGAAGCGGCATTTCGGCGTGTATTTCAGCGTCGATTCGATGAGCGAGGAGCGGGCGGGGGAGCGGATCGCGAACGGCGAGCAGCCGGATATAATAAGCTTTCCCGCGGGGGCGTTCAATCATTCGGCGCTGAAGCCGCTCGACCCATCGCTCATCGATATCACCGCGGATCGCTTCGGCTTAATCCCGGAGAAAGCCCTGCCCTATGCGGCGTCGTGCAGGCTGCTGCTGACCAGGGCGGGGAAGCCGGAGGACGTCCAAGCCGAGGCGGAAGCGGCGAAAACCGCCTCTCTTGAAGCCTTCAAGCTAGGCCGTGCCGATCGCTGCATCGCCGACGCACGCATTACAGGCGATCTGATACGGGCGTCCGACAGCGGGAAGACGGCGCCCTTCGACGTTTATGCATTTGAGGAAAGCACGGAGCTTGTGCAGTTCATCGGCATAACGAAAACTGCAGCGGACGCAAAGCTCGCATACGCGTATGAGTTCATCTCACTGATGCTCTCAGACACCATGCAGCGGGAGCTCTGCTCGCTCGGCCTTTTCCCGCTCTTTCTTGACGGAGGGCTCGAATACGAGGAGCGTTTTTTGCAGGACGCGTACGATATGCTTAAAAAGGACATTATATGGCAGCATATACGCGAAAATGATCCGGCGAACGGAAATTGATGGTTTACATAAATGCGCTTTAGTGCTATATTTATAATGAGTAAAAATGCGAATGGAGTCACACTCTATGGCAAAGCATAACCATTCTTCAAAGCTTTTTGCAGGCTTTGAAGTCAGAAGAAACGTCCCCGCAAAGGACTATACGAGCTTTCGCATCGGCGGCCCGATGGCCTATTTTGCCGAACCGTCGAGCGCGGAGGAGCTAAAAGCCCTTATCGAGGAAGCCAAACGGATCGATTATCCCTATTACGTTATCGGAAACGGCAGCAATCTGCTGATAAGCGACGAGGGCGTCGACGCGCTCGTGATAAGGCTCGGCAACAGGTTCGCGAGCTTCACCTTCGACGGCTGCAAGGTCAGCGCGGACGCAGGCGCCCTTTTGAGCCTCGTCGCGAAGACCAGCGTCGCGGCGGGCCTTGCGGGTCTTGAATGGGCGGCGGGCATCCCCGGCACCATCGGCGGGGGCGCGGCCATGAACGCCGGCGCCTACGGCGGGGAGATGAAACAGGTCGTCCGCGCCGTGACGTACCTAAAGGACGGCGAGCTGATCACAAGGAAGGTGGTCCCTGAGGATCTCGGCTATCGTTTTTCGGTTTTCGCATACCCGGAAGCGGTGGTCGTCAAGGTCATGATGGAGCTTAAGGAGGACGACGGCTCCGCAAAGGAGCGCATGCTCGATTATGCCGCGCGCCGCAAGTCGAAGCAGCCTCTGGAAATGCCCTCGGCCGGCAGCACCTTCAAACGCCCCAAAGTCGGCTATGCGGGCTCCATGATCGAGGAGGCGGGCCTCAAGGGCGCGAGCATCGGCGGCGCCATGGTCAGCACCAAGCACGCAGGCTTCATAGTCAATACCGGCGGCGCGACCTTTGAAGACGTAACGGCTCTCATACGGCATGTGCAGCAGACGGTCTATGATAAATTCGGCGTCACGCTCGAGCCGGAGGTCAAGATAATTGAAGGCTGACAGGTCGGCCGACCCCTATAAAGCAGCGTAAAAGGCGGGCAAAATGATCTACATTCTCATCGTAACAGGGCTCTCCGGAGCGGGAAAATCCAATGTTCTCAACGCGCTTGAGGATATGGGCTTCGTCTGCGCGGACAATATGCCCTGCCAGCTCCTTCGCCCGTATATCGAGCTCTGCTCAAGCAGCGAAAACGCCATCGACCGCGTGGCGGTGGTCATCGACAGCCGCGAATCGCGCTTCGGCTACAATCCGCAGAGCACCTATATCGAGCTTCAGAACCTGCCGTACGCCTACGAGATCATGTTCCTCGAATGCGAGGACAACGTGCTTGAGCACCGTTACAGCGAGACCCGCCGCAAGCATCCCATGCACGACGACGTCAGCATCGGTATCCGCATGGAGCGTGAGATACTCACTCCCCTGAAAGAAAAAGCGAATTATATCGTCGATACCACCAATATGCGTCCGGCGGAGCTTTCAAAGACCGTAGAGGGCCTTATTATGCACGGACAGAATCTGCCGATGCGCCTTATCATAACCAGCTTCGGTTACAAGCGCGGCATACCGACCAATGCGGATTTCGTGTTCGATATGCGCTACACGCCGAACCCCTTCTACGTGCCAGAGCTGCGCTATAAATCCGGCCGCGATAAGGAGGTCCAGGATTACGTCTTCTCCGATCCGGTCGCATGCGGTCAGCTCGATGCCATAGAGACGATGCTGCGGCGTATAATCCCGTCCTTCCTCGAGCAGGGCAAGCGCCGCGTGATGATCGCTTTCGGCTGCACGGGCGGCAGGCACCGTTCCGTGGCGATGGCCGAGGCCCTCCACGGCAGGCTGCATGAGGATTTCAGCGTGCTGCTCGAGCATCGCGATCTCGCCTCGGAGGCGGACGATATCAAGCAGCGCTTCGATAAGCCCGAAACCGGCGGCGAAAGCTGACATTTCTCGATCGTATCTCCATACTCACCGACGAATGCAGAACGAATCCTTCACATCACTGATAAAATCCGAACTGGCACTCGCAAGGATAAAGCGGCGCACGGATGCGCTCGCTCTTGTAAGCGCGTTCACGCTGGGCATCGGCTCGCTCAAATACGTGCCCGACGCGGGCTGCTGGGGTGTGCACTGCGTGATAAAGAGCCGTCCGGCGCTCGAGCATATCGCAAAGCTCGTTTCGCAGCACTATGATCTG
>JAEEKE010000081.1 GCA_016282255.1 Bacillota bacterium | reverse complement strand
GACACGGGGAATATCTCACTGTTCGTGCCCGCAAGCTCCTCTTTCAAAAGCTCCAGCCAGTCCTCCGCGCCGGTGATATCCATCTTGTTAGCCGCAATCAGCTCCGGCAGCTCCGCCAGCTTTTCGCTGTACTGCGTCAGCTCGCTGCGGATCTGGCGGTAATCCGCGATCGGGTCCCTGCCCTCGCAGCCGGAGATATCCAAAACGTGCACCAGCATCCTGGTGCGCTCGATATGGCGCAGGAAATCGTGCCCGAGGCCCGCGCCGTCCGCCGCGCCCTCGATGAGGCCGGGGATATCGGCGAGCACGAACGAGGTATCGTAGCGCTTGACGACGCCGAGGTTGGGCGTCAAGGTGGTGAAATGATAGTTCGCGATCTTGGGCTTGGCGCTCGTGACGACCGAGAGGATCGTGGATTTGCCTACGTTCGGCAGGCCGACGAGACCGACGTCCGCGATCGTCATCAGCTCGAGCTCGACCTCGTATTCGTTCGTTTTCTGGCCGTTCTGCGCAAAATGCGGGCTCTGACGGGTCGGCGTGGCGAACCTTGCGTTGCCCTTGCCCCCCCTGCCGCCGCGCAGGACCGTCCTCTGACGGCCGGGGCGGTTCATATCGGCGATGATCTTGCCGGACTCGAGGTCGCGCACGCGCGTGCCGCAGGGGACCTTGATTATAAGGTCCTCGCCGCTCTTGCCGCTCTGCATATTGCCGCGGCCCGCCTCGCCGTTCTGCGCGCGGAAGAAGCGGGCAAACTTGAAATCGAGCAGGGTGCTCATGTTCTCGTCCGCTTCGAAGATGACGCTGCCTCCCCTGCCGCCGTCGCCGCCGTCGGGACCGCCGTGGGAAACGTATTTTTCGCGGTGGAAGCTGGCGCAGCCGTCGCCGCCGTTGCCGGCCTTTATGACTATTCTCGCCTTATCTACAAACTGCATGTCAGTTTTGCTCCTTACGGTATTTGCAAAGCCCCGAAAGCGTACACTCGCCGCATTTCGGCCTTTGGCTCGAGCAGACGCGCCGCCCGTGGAAGATCAGCCAGTGGTGCGCGATCGACCACTTGTCCATCGGGATATTCTCCATCAGCTGCTTCTCGGTCTTCTCGACCGTGGAGGCCTCGGCAAGCCCGATGCGGTTCGAGACGCGGAACACGTGGGTATCCACGGCGATCGCGGGTTCGCCGAAGGCGTTTGCGAGCACGACGTTCGCGGTCTTCCTGCCCACTCCGGCAAGGGATTCGAGCCCCTCGCGGTCGGACGGGACCTCGCCGCCGAAGCGGTCGACGATGTCCCGGCAGGCGGAGAGGATATGCTTCGCCTTGGAATTGAAGAAGCCGCAGGGGTGGATATAGGAGATCAGCTCCTCCTCGGTCATATCGGCGATGCTCGCGGCGTCCGGATGGTCGCGAAACAGCGCGGGCGTGACCCTGTTCACCTGCTTGTCCGTGCACTGCGCGGAGAGGATCGTCGCGATCAGAAGCTCGAAGGGATTGGTAAAATCGAGCTCCGGCTTCGCGTCCGGATGCGCTTCTGAAAGCGCTTCGAGCACTTTTTCGGTCCATTCCCTGTCGGCCATGGCGGTTTGATCTCCTTTTGGGGTATACTTAATAATATTTTACCACGTTTTTTCCGTTTTGTCCATTACGTTTTTAAGGTCAGTGCATCATGCTTTGAAGAAGGGGCAGCATGGTCATAAGCTGCATCATGGGCTGATCGCCGCCCTTTGCGCCCGCGCCGTTCATCAGCTTCATCATGTTCATCAGCTGCATCATGCGTGGGTCGCCGAAGCCCTGGGGGAAGCCGCCCTGCTGCGCGTTCTGAAAGGGAGCGCCCGCGCTCTGCCCTGAAGCGACGGCCTCCGGGCGCTGCGGTTCGCGCTTAGGCTGCTCGCGGTTACGTCTGAGCGCCGAATAGTCAAGCGAAAAATGCTTTGCGAGCGCGCGCAGCTCGTTCGGCGCGGCGAAGGGCTCCATCGCGGTTATGAATTCCCTGAGCCCCTCCATGCCCTGCTCTTCGCGTATGCGGGAGGCCAGGCCCATAAGGTTCGATCCTGCCCCGCTCTCGCCCGCGGGAGCGCTCCTCTGCCCCGTCCCCCGGACGCTGCCCGGTCGAGCCGCAGCCCGGCGGTTATCGGAGTAGCTGTTTCCCGTATTTGTCGGCATCGGTCCATCCTCCTTGGGTTTCTCCTTCAATAGTATTCACAATGCGGGCCGTCGGTGCATATCATGTTACAAAAGCGGCGAGGAGGGCATTATGAGGAGCAGGCGAAACATGAGGAACGCACCGGCGGAGAACGCGCAGGCGTCGAACGCGGAGCCGACCGCGGCGCAGATGGAGGACGCGGAGCGCCTGATGCGCGAATACGGCGGCAGGAGCGAAAACGAGCTGATGAACGAGCTTATCTCGGCGGCGGCGATGCAGCGGGCCGAGGGCAGCTTCGACGCGGCGGGCATGCGGAAAACGGCGGAGCTGATACTGCCGATGCTGACGCCCGAACAGGCGGCAAAGCTCGAAATGATACTCTCCATGATGGAAAACGGCGCGTGAAAAGGCTTTAAGCCGAAGGACGGGCATACATCAAAACCACCCGATGAAAGGGTGGTTTTGGTTTTATTCTGCGTAAGATATTCCGTTTTATTTTTTAACGAGCGCGGTCACGACGTCGTCCATCAGCACCATGACCACGGGCTGGCCCTTGCCGGCGCGCGGCTCGATGCGGACCTCCTCGGTGCTGAACTCGGTCACGGCGCCGCTCTTCTGCACCGCCGCGAGGGTGCGCGGCAGGGTGATGTGCATCGCGCAGGCGAGGCGGGTGCCGTTGGAGCCGTTCTTTTTAAAGCCGAAGCAGGTAAGGCCCTTGCCGTTGCGGCCCTGGACCTCGTGATCGAAGGCGAAGCTGCGCTTCATATAGCCGCGGTCGGAGACGGTCAGCAGCTCGCCCTCGTCGGTGAAGTGCGAGGCGAAGATGACCCTGTCGCCCGGGTCGAGCTTGATGCCCTTGACGCCCGCGCTCGCGCGCCCGGTCACGGGGATCGGGTCGGCGGCGAAGCGGATGCTCATCGCGTTCTCGGTGACGAGGATGATGCTGTCCTCCTCCGCGGGCTCTGGGATGTATTCCACGCCGAGCAGCGCGTCGTCCTCCCTGAGGTTCACGGCGGCGATGCGCTTGGTCCTGGTGATATACTCCCTCGCCTCGGTGCATTTTACCATGCCCTGCGCGGTGTAGAAGAAGATCAGGCCGCGCTCGAAGCCGTCCTCGAAGCAGGCGAGCACCTTTTCATCGTGCTCCACCTCCATTATCGCGGAGAGGTTCGTGGGCTTCTGGTTCGCCTTGGTCGTTTCGGGGATGTCGGCAACGGGCAGGGTCAGCAGCGCGCCGTGGCTCGTGAAGAGCTTGAGGCTGCGGTCGGTCATGGTGGAGAAGACCGCGACGGGCTGCTCCTGCGCGATCAGCTCGTCGGTGAGGAGCTTGGGCGCGAGGCGGCGCAGGCGGTTATCCGAGAGCACCAGCACGGCCGCGGGCTCGGATACGGCGGCGTTGGTTTCAGGTTCCGCTTCCTCGCCCTCGCCCTCGATGAGCTGGGTCTTTCTCGGTGAAGCGAACTGCTTCCTGAGCTCGGTCAGCTCGTCCACGATCAGCGCGTGGAGCTTTTTCTTGCTGCCGAGGATGCCCTTGAGGCGCTCGATCTGCTTTTTGACATCCTTATGCTCGCGCTCGATCTCGAGCTGTTCGAGGTTGGTCAGGCGCTGGAGCCTGAGGTCGAGGATCGCGTCCGCCTGCACGCCGGTCAGCGAGAAGCGCTCCATCAACGCCTGCTTGGCGACTTTAGGCGACTTCGAGGCGCGGATCAGGGCGATGACCTCGTCGATGTTGAGAAGCGCGATCATCAGGCCGTCGAGGATGTGCGCGCGGCGCTCGGCGGCGTCGAGCTCATTGCGGCAGCGGCGGGTGACGACGTCCTCCTGATGGCGGATGTAGTGATCGAGCAGCTCGGTGAGCGGCAGGAGCTTGGGCTTGCCCTCCGCTATCGCGACCATGATGACGGAGACCGTCTTCTGCAGGTCGGAGTATTTGAACAGGGCGCTGAGCACCTTATTGGGATCGAAATCCTTGCGGACCTCGATGACGGCGCGCACGCCGGTACGGTCGGACTCGTCCCTGATATCGCTGATGCCGGCGAAGGCCGATTTCGATTTCTGCTGAACGAGGGAAAGCACCTTTTCGAGCGCGGCGGCCTTGTTCACCTGATAGGGGAACTCGGTGATGACGATGTTCGTCTTGCCGTTTTTGAGCGGCTCGAGATGGGTCTTGGCGCGGTTGATCAGCTTGCCGCGGCCCGTTTCGTAGGAGGCGCGCAGCTCGGGCGAATCGATGAGGTAGCCGCCGGTCGGGAAATCCGGGCAGGGCATGATCCTCATCAGATCGTCGAGACTTATCCTCGGGTTATTGATCCTTGCGATGACCGCGTCGATCGCCTCGCCGGGGTTATGCGGCGGGATGCTCGTGGTCAGGCCGGCGGCTATGCCGTTCGAGCCGTTTATAAGCAGGTTCGGAAGGCGGCTGGGCAGAACGTCCGGCTCCTTTAGGGTATCGTCGAAATTGAGGCTGAACTTGACGGTGTCCTTATCGATATCGCGCAGCATCTCCATCGCGGCGGGGGTCATCCTCGCCTCGGTATAGCGCATCGCCGCGGCGGAGTCGCCGTCCATGGAGCCGAAATTGCCGTGCCCGTCCACCATGGTGAGGCGCATATTGAAATCCTGCGCCATGCGGACCATCGCGTCGTAGACCGAGCTGTCGCCATGAGGATGGTATTTGCCGAGGCAGTCGCCCACGATGCGGGCGGACTTCCTGTGGGGCTTTTCGGGCGAGAGGCCAAGCTCCATCATCGTGTAGAGGATGCGGCGCTGAACGGGCTTTAAGCCGTCCTCAACGCGCGGCAGGGCGCGCTCGAGGATGACGTGCTCGGCGTAGGGCATCATCGACTGATGCATCACGTCGTCCATGCTGCGGATCAGGATGGGGATCTTGGGCTCTTTGGGTTCGTTCGCTGCTGTTTTTCTTGCCATTTTTCTACCTTTTAAGGAAGTGATTCTTGACGGTTCATTCGCCGCGGAGCAGCCTTATGGCCTCCTTGGGATCGGGGCTCGAATACACGGCGTTGCCGGCCACGAGGACGTTCGCGCCGTATTCGCGGCAGAGCTTTGCGGTCTCGACATTGACGCCGCCGTCGACCTCGAGCTCGACCCTGTCCTCAAGGCCCTTTGAAATGAGCATTTCACGGATGACGGCGAGCTTTTTCGCGGCCTCGGGGATGAACTTCTGCCCGCCGAAGCCGGGGTTGACCGTCATCACGAGCACGAGATCGCAGCCTTCGAGCAGGTATTCGACCGCGGATGGAGGCGTCTGCGGGTTCAAGGCGACGCCCGCCTTCATGCCCAGCGAGCGGATCAACGCGAGCGTGCGGTGGGCATGGCGGTCGGCCTCGACGTGGATCGTTACGATATCCGCGCCGGCCTCCTTGAAGGCGGGCACCCATTTGGCAGGCTCGGCGACCATCAGATGCGCGTCGAAAACGAGGTCCGAATGCGTGCGCAGCGCCTTGGTCATCGGCGCGCCGAAGGTGATATTGGGCACGAAGGCGCCGTCCATAACGTCGAGATGAACGTAATCCGCCCCCCACGGGCGAAGGAGCTCCACCGCGCTGCCGAGCGCGGCATAGTCTGCCGAAAGGATGCTGGGTGCGATCTTAATCATATCTGTGCCTCCTCTGTTCCTCCGCCTCGTTGACGAGCCGGACGTATCTTTCGTAGCGTTCCCTGCAGATGCCCTTTTTTGGCGCGGGATCGGTTTTATCGTTTATGATGAGTTCTTTTTTGACGAAGCAGCCGGGCTCGGTGATATGCAGGCATTTCGAGAAACGGCAGTTCTCCTCGGCGCCGCGCAGCTCCGGATACAGCAGGCGGATCTCCTCGGGCTCGACGTCGAGCGCGTCGAGCAGGGAAAAGCCCGGGGTGTCGAGCACCGCTCCGCCGCCCTCGAGCGGGATCAGCTCGGTATGCCGCGTGGTATGCCTGCCGCGCTCGGTCTTTTCGGAGAGGCCGCCCACGGCGAGCGAGACGCCGGGCAGGAGCGCGTTGAGCAGCGAGCTCTTCCCCACAGCCGACTGCCCCGCGAGGCAGATCACGGCGCCGGAGAGCTTTTCTTTAAGGGCCGGAAGGCCCATGCCGCTCTCGGCCGAGACGCAGTGGATATCGTAGCCGGCGGGCGCGTACTGCCCGGAGAGCGCTTCGATGGCGCCGGGCTCGGCTTCGTCGCATTTATTGATTATGAGGATGGGCTCTATGCCGTGTTTTTCGGCGAGGATCAGCAGCTTATCGACGAGCAGCAGGTCCGGGATCGGCCGCGACGCGGCGATGACGATGAAGAGCCGGTCGATATTGGAGACGGCGGGACGGATCAGCTCGTTCTTCCTGGGCAGGATGCGCATCAGGTAGCCCGAGCGCTCCTCCCCGGCGCGTTCGGCGCCGAGGGAAAACTCCGCGTAGTCCCCGACGACGGGCGTGACGTTCTGCTTGCGGAACAGGCCCCTCGCCTTGCATACCGTGGTGCTCCCGTCCTCCGAAAGGACGGTATAGAAGCCGCCCACGCCCTTGATTATCCTGCCGGTCCTTATCTCCTGTGTCAAGCTCTCCCCCTGAAAATCTATGTTACGCCGTGAATACGGCGGTGAAGCGCATGGTCTCGCTCCGGTCCGAATAGACGACGAGCGTGTATTCGCCCGCCTGAAGGAAGCCGGCGCGGAAATGCACGGAAGCGGCGTTTTCGGATCTGTCGAGCACGGTCTGATAGAGGACGAATTCGCCGTATTCGCTCTCGAGCACGACCTCGACGCTTGTCCCGTCGCGGTCGACGAGCATTTCGAACTCGACCTCCGCGCCGGCGGCCTGGAAAAGATCCTCATAGAGATAGATCTCCACCGTCGTTTCGGAGGGCAGGAACGGCAGGCCCGCGCTCGGGGACTGAGATTCGACGAGGCCAGTCGCGTTGCTGCTGCCCTTCATCGTTTCGCCCTTTAGGAAGCGGCGGTTCACGACGCCGTAGACGTCGAGGATCTGATCGATGCCGCCGAGCGTGGCGACCTTGGCAAGGTCCGGCATGGGCACGAGGGACGCGCCCTGATAGCCTGCGACCTCGAGGCTGACGGTCTCCTCCCCCGGCACTACCTCGGTGCCCTCGGGGATGGACTGCCATGTGACGGTCCCGTCGCTCTCGGTGCTGCTCGCATCGTAGGTTATGGAATCTATGCCGATGCCGAGCTCGTCGAGCATCGCGGTGGCCTCGTCGAGCGACATGCCTATAAGATACTGCATAGCGACGGTCGAAGCGCCGCTCGAGAGCCAGACGTCGACGGTCGAGCCCTTCTTATAGGAGGTGCCGGATTCGGGCGATTGGCGGCAGACGGTGCCCTCGGGGTAGTCGGGATCCGAAACGGTGCCCGCGAGGCGTATGACGAAATCGCGGTTATTAAGCAGCTCCTCGGCCTCGGTGAGCGTGCGTTCTATCAGGTTCGGGACCTTGCTCATCTCGGCGTTCTTCGAATCCTTGAACATGGTGCTGTACCAGAACACAAACATGCCGATGACGAGCGCGACCATCAGCGAGGCGGGCAGCAGGAAATGCCAGAGCCGCGCGCCGGATTCGGTCTCGCCCTGCTGTTCGGCGGGCTGGCTGCGCACCATGACCTCCTCGGGATCCACATAGGCGAAACGCTCCTCGGGCTCGCGCAGCGCGCGCTGCAGGTCCGCCTTCATTTCACCGGCGGTCTTGTAGCGGACGTTCAGGTTCTTGGCGGTGGCCTTGACAACGACGTCGCTTAATGCGGGCGAGATCGAGGGATCGAGCTCCATCGGCGGGGTCAGGCGCTCGTTTATATGCTTGACCGCTATCTGGACCGAGTTGTCGCCGTCGAAGGGCGGCTCGCCGATCAGCATCTCGTAGAGCATGATGCCGACGGAGTAGAGGTCGGACTGGGCGGAAACGTCCTTGCCGCTCGCCTGCTCGGGCGAGATGTACTGCACGGAGCCGACGACGTTCTTTCCGTCGAAGGTCTGCGTGGCGGCGCCGGTATCCTTTGCAATGCCGAAGTCCGTCAGCTTTATGGTGCGGTCGACCGAGATCAGCACGTTCTGCGGCTTGACGTCGCGGTGGACGTAGTTGCCTTCGTGGGCGCATTCGAGCGCGGTCAGCACCCTTCCCGCGATATGCACGGCCGCGCGCGGGCTGAGCTTGCCGTGGATCTCGAGATATTGCTTTAGCGTCATGCCCTCGACGAATTCGAGCACGATGAAGTTGCGGCCCTCGTACTCGCCGAAATCGAAGGCGCGCACGATATTGGGGCAGTCGAGCGTCATCGCGGCGCGGGCCTCGCGCTCGAAGCGGCGCATATGCTTCGGGTCCTCGCAATATTCCTTCTTGATGAGCTTGAGCGCGACGCTGCGGTTCTCCTGAAGGTCGTAGGCGCGGTAGACATCCGCCATGCCGCCGGAGCCGACGTCGGAGTCGATGCGGTATCTGTCGTTTATAACGGTCCCGATCACAGCAGCTCACCCCCTTCGTTCTCGACCAAAACGACGGTGATGTTGTCGGTCGAGCCGTTTGCCGAGGCAGCGTCGACGAGCCTGTTGCAGGCGTCGAGCAGGTCCTTGCGGTCCTTTAATATGGTTTCCGCCTCGGTCCTTGAGATGCTGCCGTGGAGCCCGTCGCTGCAGAGCACTATGATATTGCCCTTTTCCCATTTGGCGACGGCCGTATCGGCCTTGACGAACTGCGAATTGCCGACGCACCTTGTGAGGATGTTCTTCTGCGGATGCGTCTCGGCCTCCTGCCTGGTGATGACGCCGGACTGGACGAGCTCCTCGACGAAGGAATGGTCGCGCGTGAGCTGGCGCAGATGTTCGCCGTCAAAGAGGTAGAGGCGGCTGTCGCCCACGTTCGCATAGGTGAAGCGGGTGGGCTCGCAGTAGGCCATGGTCACGGTGGTGCCCATGCCGGCGCAGTCCGAATCGGCGGAGCCGATATCGAAGATAAGGCGGTTGGCATGGGAGACGGCGTGCTGCAGCAGGATCTGGAGGCGCGGCTCGTCGTTCGCCTCGATGTATTCATGGATCGCTTCGACGGCGATCAGGCTCGCCACGTTGCCCGCGCGATGCCCGCCCATGCCGTCCGCCACGATGGCCAGGGGTTTTTCGTTTGATTCCGGTATGAAGAAGAAATCCTGATTGGACTGCCTTCTGCCTATGTCGGTCCTGAAAGCGTAGATCATTTAGGTTAGGTCCTTTGCCGTGTCAGTGTTGTCGTTCGCCGCGTGTTCGGCGTGCTTGTTGCGGAGCTGGCCGCAGGCGCCGTCGATGTCCGTGCCGAGCTCGCGCCGGACGGTCGCCGAGATATGGCGCTTATTTAGCCACTCCTCAAAGGTGTGGGCGTAGGCGCGCGTGACGCCGTTGAGCTCGCGCTCCTTGACGGAGTTGAGCGGGATGAGGTTGACGTGGCAGTTGATGCCGCGCAGCCTTGAGGCAAGCTCGGCGGCGCATTCCTCGGAGGAGTTCACGCCGTCCACGAGCGCGTATTCGAAGATGACCCTGCGGCCCGTCACGTCGGCGTAATGCTTCGCCGCGGGCAGCAGCTCCTCCATGCGCCAGCTCCGGTTGACGGGCATCAGCCTGTCGCGGATCTCGTTGTTGGGCGCGTGGAGCGAGATGCAGAGCGTTATATGCGGCGCGTCGTCGATGAGGGAATAGATCTTCGGCACGAGCCCGCAGGTGGAGAGGGAGATATTGCGGGGACTGATGCCGAGGCCGTCCGCCGCGGTCGCCCGCTCGAGGAAGCGGACGGTATTTGCGTAATTATCGAGCGGCTCGCCGCAGCCCATCATGACGACGTTGGTCACGGTGCGCTTTCTGCCCTCGTCGATCGGGAACGCGCGCTCGACCGAGGTGATCTCCGAGAGCATCTCCCCCGCCGTCAGGTCGCGGACGCGGCCGTTCAATGTGGAGGCGCAGAAGGCGCAGCCCATGCGGCAGCCCGCCTGCGTGGAGATGCAGAGGGTGTTGCCGTAGGAATAGCGCATCAGCACGCCCTCGACGATGTTGCCGTCGTGAAGCTCATAGAGCATTTTGACGGTATCGTCCTTCTTCGAGCGGCGCGTCTCTATGATATGCGCGCTGCCGAACGGTATTTCGGAAAGCTTACCGCGCAGGGCCTTCGGGAGATTGCTCATATCCCCCGGCTCCGTGCCGCGGCTGAGCCATTCCATTATCTGTTTGGCGCGGAAACGCGGCTCGCCCATGTCGGCAAGCAGCGCTTCGAGCTCTTCTTTTGTTACGGATGCAAGGTCGATCATTCGCCTTTGGGTTCCTTTTTGACAAATCTCGCGATAAAGAAGCCGTCCGTCCCGTCGGTATTCGGCAGGAGCTGAAGGAACGGCGCGTCGGCACCATGGGCGCCTTCAAGGCCGAAAAGCTTCGTCAGATCCTCCGCCTCGAACCCGGGATGGGTCGCGAGAAAATGCAGGGCGTTCTCCCTGTTCTCGCGCCGCGAGACGGTGCAGGTGGAGTAGACGAGCGCGCCGCCTTCCTTTACGAAGCGGGCGGCAGAGTCGAGTATACGCCGCTGCAGCGCGGCGAGCTCTGCGACGGACGCCTCGGTGCGGTTGAGCATCGCATCCGGCTTGCCGCCTCCGCCGAGGCCCGAACAGGGGGCGTCACAGAGCACGGCGTCGTAGAGCTCTTCGCCCTCCTCCGGGGAAGCGGAGGAAGCGTCGCGCGTTTCGGCGATGCAGTTTGGGCAGCCGAGGCGCGCGAGCGTGGCCTTTAGCAGCTCGGTGCGGTGGGGATGCAGCTCCCACGCGGTGACGGAGCCGGTGCCGTGCATCAGGCTTGAAAGATAGGCGGTCTTGCCGCCGGGGGCGGCGCAGGTATCGAGCAGGCGCATGCCGTCATGAACGCACATTGCGCGGCAGACGAGCATCGCGCTCTCGGACTGGATCGTCATCCGTCCGTCCCTGAACAGATCGAGCCCCGCGATATCCGCTCCCTCGCTCAAAATGAGGGCGTTTTCGTCGAGGCGGCCCCGGGTGAAGGCTATCCCGCGGGCAGCGAGCGCCTCCGCGAGCGCGTCGGTCGTGAACGGATGCTGCGCGCGCACGGTCAGGGCGTGGAGCCTCGATGCAAGGAGGCTTTCGGTGAAGGCTTCGCCGTAGTCTTCTATGTATTCCCGCACCATGAAGGCGGGCATGCCGCAGAGGATCGAGAGCCTTTGGGCGGGGTCTTCGGGCAAGGGCGGCAGGGCGCCGTTTTCGTTATCGCGGGCGATCGACCTCAGCACGCCGTTTACAAAGCCCGCGAGGCCCGGCTTGCCGATGCCTTTGGTCAGCTCCGCCGCGTTCGATACGGCGGCGTGGGCGGGCGTTTCGGAAAAGAGCAGCTCGGCGATCGAGAGGCGCAGGATATTCCTTATGCTGCCGTGCACCCTGCCCCTCGCATATGCGCCGATAAGAAAATCGGAGTAGGACAGGTGCTCGAGCGCGTTGTAGACGAGCGCCGTGACGCGCCTTGCCTCCTTCGGTTCCGCGCCGGCGAGACCCTTCTTTAAAGCGAGGTTTGCGTATGCGCCTTCGGAGACGATCTCGCGAAGGATGTTGTACGCCGTCCTCAGCATTCCGCCCCCGGCTCCGACGCAAAGAAGCGCTTTCCGAGCAGCTTCTTGCCGTTCAGTGCGGCTCTGGCCGCCATGCGTTTGCCGTTCGGGAACTGGAGCTCGGCGATCTCGATAAAGCCGCTGCCCGTGCGGACGGCGAGGCCCTGCTTCGGGCTCGCCACGACGCATTCGCCGGGCTCGGCCGAAAGGTACCCGGTCAGGTCAACGCCGCGGAAGCTTTCGGGGTCCGGGATCAGCCGCGTTTCAAAGAGCTTGATATTCTGCCCCTCGAGCAGGGCGAAGGCCGTCGGCGCGGGGCAGAGGCCGCGCACGAGGTTATGGATGCTTTGGGAATCCTTGGAAAAATCTATCAGCGCGTCCTGCTTGCGGATCGGCCTGCAGTACGTTGCGAGCGCGCCGTCCTGCGCCGTGGGCTCGAGCGTGCCTGCTTCGAGCGCCTCGATGGTATCGTGCAGCAGCAGGGCGCCCTCTTCGGCAAGGCGGGCATAGAGCTCGCCGTAGGTCTCGTTTTCGCCGATCGTGACCGTTCGTTTGAGCAAAATATCGCCGGTATCCATGCCGAGGGCCGTCAGCATCGTGGTGACGCCGGTCTCGGTCTCGCCGTTTATGATCGCGGTCTGGATCGGCGAGGCGCCGCGGTAGGCGGGCAGCAGGCTGCCGTGGACGTTTATAGTGCCGTACTTCGGGATATCGAGGTTCTCCTGCGAGAGCAGCTGCCCGAACGCCGCCGTGACCATGAGGTCGGGGGCGAAGGCACGCAGCGCCTCGACGCCCTCGGGGAAGCGGATGCGTTCGAACTGATGCACGGTAAGCCCCGCTTCGAGCGCGGCAAGCTTGACCGCGGGCATCGCGAGCGCGTGCCCCCTGTCCTTCGGGCGGTCGGGCTGGGTGAAGACCTCGATCCCATGCCCGTCTGCTATAAGCATTTTCAGCGACGGCACGGCAAATTCCGGCGTGCCGAGAAAAGCTATCCTCATTCCTCTGCTTCCTCTTCGGGGCCGGCCTCGGGATCGAAGCCCTCGGGCGGCTCGGTGACCTTTTCAAGATAGACGTGCCCATCGAGATGGTCGTTCTCGTGCAGCACGCAGCGGGCGTGCAGGCCCTCGCAGCTGTATTTCATCAGCTTGCCCTCGCGGTCGTAGGCGCGGAAGACGACCTTGTTCGGCCGCACGACGTAGCCCGAGCGCTCCGGGAAGCTGAGGCAGCCCTCAAGGCCTCCCTGCTCGCCCGAGGTCTCGAGGATCTCGGGATTGATCGCCTCGATCAGGCCGTCGCCGCAGTCCATAACGAAGGCGCGGCGCAGTATGCCGACCTGGGGCGCGGCAAGGCCGACGCCGTCCGCGGCGTACATGGTCTCGGCCATGTCGTCGAGGAGCCTGAAGAGCTTTTCATCGAATTTTTCAACGGGCCTGCACTTCTTATAGAGGCATTCGGCCTCGTCCTTAAAGATATTTCTGATCGCCATTTCGGTTCTCCGATTTCGTATTTGGCGGCGTGTGAAAGCAAGGATGCACACACGCGCCCAATTTACCAAACTACATTATACCATGGACAGCTCCGCATGAAAAGGGGTCAAACGCGGGTTTTTCCTTAAATCGGTATCTTTTTGGCATAAAAAGAGGGACCGCTCCTATTATGCGGGGCGGTCCCGGACAGGTTATACGGTTATGCCTTTATCGGGCGGTCCATGCTTATTCCTCCGCGGGGAAATGGTCGATAAGGCCCATCGCGTGGCGCATGATAAGGATCGCGGCGGGCACGTTGTAGCTGCCGTCGCCGTAGACGTCGCCGCGCGCGAGCATGCCCTCGTCGAACTCGATGAGGCCCATGCTGTACCTGAGCATGAGGATCGCGTCCGCTACGTTCACGGTGCCGTTGCCGTCGACGTCGCCCAGCAGACCGCCGGCCGCCTCCTCGCAGACGACGGGGATGCTGTTCATGTAGCAGATGTAGTTATCGACTTCGTCGACGTAGCACCACTCGGCGTCGAGCAGCTCATCGCCGTCGTTGGTATGGAAGACGCAGTCCTCGGCGAAGCAGTAGCCCTCCTCCGCCCAGATCTGGCAACCCTCGCTGTACTCGTGGCCGGCGATGAAGATATGCTCCTCGCTCCACATCTGCTGCTGGTCGGTCTCGTCGCGCCAGCCGCCGTAGATTATGTAGTACGGCGCGTCATCGGGCGTGGTGAGGAAGACGTGATCGATGCCGGCAACGCCCTCTTCTGGGGTGCCCCAGCCGTCCACCCAGACCTCGTGGATCGGGATCAGCTCGGGCTCGCCGGGCTCCTCGACGGTGAAGTTGACGGTCGAGATATCGAGGTCGGTGACGTCGTTGAAATAGAAGTCGACGAGGTCGGAACCGCCGTTGATCCTGACGACGCAGTCCTCTGCGAAGCTGTAGCCCTCCTCGGGAACGATCATGATCTCGGCATAATACTGCATGTTCGGATCGTCGAAGACGTCCTCGGGATCGAGGTCGATGAAGTTGAACTCACCGTCGTAGCCGGACCAGAGGATGGAATCGAGGGTATAATGCGCGTCCTCGGGGAACTCGACCTCGCAGTCGGGATTCGCGCCCCATTCGGGAACGTCGAAGCCGTTTATATCGACCTCGTGGATCGCGAAGGGATCGTCCTCGCCGCAGGTCATCAGGATGGAGGTGACGCCCGCGATGCCCTCGGCATAGACGCCGCTGAGCTCGGGATCGAGCAGCTCGGTGCCGCCGTTGGCGAGCAGCTCGCAGTCTGCGGCGAAATACCAGCCGTAGTCCGCGGTCACGGTGCAGCCTACCATATAGCTGTGGCCGGGAGTGAAGACGGTCTCGGGCGTGACGAGCGCGAGATCGTCGCCGAAGATATCGTAGCCCTCGATCTCGGCGATCTGATAATGCACGCCTTCGTCAAGATACAGGCTGAGGAACTCCTCGGCGGTCTCGCCCGCGACGGGGGTGATGAAGCCGTTGACGTTGACGGAGGTGATGGGTTCGGGCTCGGCCTCCTCCACGCACTCGAACGGGATCGTGTAGAAGCTGTAGGAGGAGCCGTAGTTGAAGTAGTATTCGCTTGCGAGGTCGGTCCTGCCGTTGATATAGACCGTCACCTCGTCCGCGAACACGTAGCCGTCGGGCAGGCCGACGGAGATGTTGACGGAGTAGTGGCCGCCGAGGACGAACGCGTCGTGGAAGGCGGCGATATTGTCCTCATCAAACCAGCGGGCATACTCGATCGTGTAGGGCTCGCCGTCCTGAACGGTGATATCGAGGTGGTCGTCGGCATTCTGGCCCGCGATGGGCGGGAACTCGACGCCGTCGACATGTATCTCGCTGATCGTGCCGGGCTGCGGGCCCTCGGCCTCGCAGACGACGGGGATGCTGTTCATATAGCAGATGTAATCGTCGAGCTCGTCGACGTAGCACCATTGGGCGTCGAGGATATCGTCGCCGTCGTTGGTATGGAAGACGCAGTCCGCAGCGAAGGTATAACCCTCCTCCGCCCAGATCTGGCAGCCCTCGCTGTACTCGTGGCCGGCGATGAAGACCTGGTCCTCGCTCCACATCTGCTGCTGGTCGGTCTCATCGCGCCAGCCGCCGTAGATGATGTAGTACGGCGCGCCGTCGGGCACGGTGAGGAAGACGTGGTCGATACCGGCTATGCCCTCTTCGGGGGTGCCCCAGCCGTCGACCCAGACCTCGCGGATCACGGGTTCGGGCTCCTCGCCGTGGGTCAAGCAGACGTTGTCCACCGAGAAGCAGTCGCCGGGCTTATCGACGGAGCTGTCCTTGGTGTAGGACCAGGTCAGGGTGTGATCGCCCGCAGCCTCGAAGGCGTATTCGAAGGTCTCCCACTCCTCGTTCTGATGGGCGCCGAGCATCAGCACGGTCTCGCCGTCCACGGCGAAGATGCACTTGTCCCAGATGGTCGTGACGCCGATCTCGCCGCCGGTGCCCTCGCCCCAGGCCTTGAATTCGAAGCTGAGCACGTCGCCCGCTTCGACGGTCACCCCGGCGGTCATAGAGGAGGCGCTGCTCGCAACGCCGGCATTGCCGCTCTTGGCATAATCGCGGCCGTCCTCGCTGACGACGGTCCAGGGGTAATCGCCCTCGGTCTCGAAATGCAGCTCGCCGCCCGGGGCATTGAGCGCTTCATCGAGCGTGACGACCGGGGTCTCCGCCTCGGTGCAGGTCATTTCGACGGCCACGATCCAGGCTTCGTTTGCGCTGACGACGCCGCTGAAGGTCTCATCAAGCTCGGTCCCGCCGCCGTCGGCCGTGAGCTCGGCGGTATCCCAGAAGTAGTAGTCGCCCTCGGGCTCGACCATGCAGCCGACCTGATAGACGTGGCCGGCGATGAGGACGGTATCCTCCTCCAGGGCCGCGCCGTCGGTGTTGTCGTAGGCTTCGACGGAGGCTATAGCGTAGTTCGCATCCTCGGGGACGGTCAGGCCGGCGATGAATTCGGCGCCGGTCATGCCCTCGACGGGCGCGACAAAGCCGCTGACGTCGATCGCGTGGATCGCGTAGGGATCCGCTGGCGGCTCCTCGGAGCCGGTCTCGACGGTGACGTAGTCGAGCATCAGCGCGTACTGATCCGAGCAGTCGTAATGGCGGAAAGCGACCTTTATCTCCTGACCCGCGTAGTCGCCGAGATCGACGGTGTATTCGGTCGGGGTGACGTCCTCGGGGAGCGTGAGGCCGAACAGCTCGCTGCCCCAGTTCTCGCCGCCGTCCGTGGAGACGTAGACGCCGAGGTATTCGGCGCTGTAGGTGCTCGAACGGGGGTTCGCCCAGAAGCTGATGGAGGAACCCGTGAACGCCGGGGTCATCAGCCAGTTATCGGGGGTAAGGGCGACGCCCGAGAGGTAGGACTCGCTCTTCATCAGGCCGGTGCCCTCGTGATGGTACTCATACGTGGATTCGGTCACGAGCCAGTGCCAGTTGTTGCCGTCGCCGTCCGCATCGAGCATGGTAAAGCCCTGCTCCTCGGGGTCGGACTCAAAGTCCCAAACGAGCGTGTCGGAAGGCGCGGGCTGCTCCGTGCGCGCGAATGCGGCCGCCGGGACGAGCCCAAATAGCATCATCGCCGCGACGAAGAGTGCGATCAGTTTTTTTGCCATTGCTGTATCTCCTTTGCTGTTTTTTGACGTGCGGATGAAGCGGTATCGCTTTCGATCATTATAATACAAAAACGGTATATTGACAATAGCGACGCAAAGAAAAGCGCCGGGAAAAGGAACGGCGCATCCGCATAAGGAGATGCCGAACGGGGCGGCGCTTTTGCGCCGCCCCGCACGGGAATCAGGGTTCAGGGGATCATTCGAGCTCGATCGGGAACTGGTCGATCAGGCCCATCGCATAGCGGAGGATCAGGACCGCGTCGACGAGGTCATAGACGCCGTCGCCGTTGACGTCCAGCTGAGCGAGCTGCTCGTCGGTGAGCTCGATAAGGCCCATCGCATAGCGCATCGCAAGGAGCGCGTCCTCGGCCTCGACATTGCCGTCGAGATCGACGTCGCCGAGGATGCCGGTAACGGGCTCCTCAACGGTGAAGTAGTTGGTGTAAACGGAGATGCCGCCGTTGTAATAAGAGACGTAGTAAACAAGCTCCTCGCTGCCGTTGATGAGTACGGTGACTTCATCCGCGAAGGTATTGCCCTCAGTCGGCACGAAGAAGAAGTACATATAGTACTCTTCGTTCGGATCGTCGAAGGTGTCGTCGGGATTCAACGGGCTGGAGTCGTTGAACCTGTACCAGACGCGCTGGATCATCGCATAGCCCGCATCCTCGGGGATGGTCACGCCGTAGAACGGATTCGCGCCCCACTCGGGAACCACGAAATCGTTGATCTCGATCAGGTCGATCGGCTCGGGTTCGCCGCCCTCGTCATAGATCGTGTAGAGGCCTGTGATCTCCATGCCGCTTGTGCCGATCACGCCGAGGAATTCGGCTGCGCCGGTCTCGGGATCGATTTCATACAGACCGTTGGAGCTGGTGCTGTAGATCTGCGCCCAGAAGAGCCTGCCGGTGTTCATATCCCAGTGCATGCTCTGGATGTAGTTCATACCGATGCCGGTCGCGCCGATCTCGGTGCATTCGCCGGTCGCAAGGTCGACGCTGTAAAGCACGGCGTCGCTGCCGGCGGCGAGGCCGTAGGCGTTGCCTTCGCCGTCGATGGCGAGGGTGAGCAGGGAACCTTCGGTGCCGGAGACCATGCCGACGTCAGTCGCTTCGCCGGTCTCAAGATCGACGGTCATCAGGTAGATGGGATAGCTGCCGCCCTCTTCTCTCTGGGCGAGCAGATACATCGTATGGTCCGCATAGTTGTAAGCCATGTCTAGGGCCGTATCGTTGATCGCGAGGGAGAGATACTCGACCTCGAAGGTCTCGGCGTTGACCTTGTAGAACTGACCGTCGCTCTGACGGTAGCCGTAGATGTAGCCGTCGTAATAGGCCGCGGCGTAGGTGTTGTCCATCTCGCCGCTGACGGCGGTAACGACGCCGGGCTCAACGTCGGTGAAGGTGACCCACTTGCCGGTATTCGTGCCGCCGATATCATAGCAGCCGAAGCCGTAGAGAGCGACCGCCGGGCCCGCCTCGGTGACGGTGACGGTCGCGGTGCCGAAGACTTCGGGGTTCGAAACGCTCGTAACGGTGATGGTGGTCTCGCCGACCGCAACGCCGTGAACAAGGCCGTCCTCATCGACGGTCGCGATGGAGGTGTCCTCGATCGCGAAGGTGACGGAGGTGTCGGTGGCGTCCTCGGGCAGGATCTCGTAAACGACGGCCGCGTAGCGGCCTTCCTCAACGGTCACGTCATCGACGTTGATCGTTTCGGGAAGGATGGGATTGCCGATACAGACGTTATCGACCGCGAAATAGTCGCCGTTCGGGTTGACGCTGCTGTCCTTGGTGTAGACCCAGGTCAGGGTATATTCGCCCGCTTCCGGAACGGCGTAGGTGAAGGTCTCCCACTCGTTGTCGTAAGCGCCGTAGTAGAGCACGCGGGTATTGTTTACATAGAAGTCGCAGTGATCCCAGAAGGAGCTGCTGCCCTCGCCCCATGCCTTGAAGTCGAAGGTGATCACGGAGCCGGCCTCGAGGGTGACGGTGGTGGTGAGGGTGGAGCTGGAGGAGCTTACGCCCGCGTTGCCGCTCTGAGCGTAGAAGCGTTCGCCGTCGTCAACGGTGATCCAGGGATAGGTCACGGTCGTATCGAAGTGGAGCTCGCCGCCCTCGATGTTCAGCGCGCGGTCAAGGTCGCTCTCTGCGGGCTCCTCGACGGTGAAGCCGACGGTGTTCATGTAGATGTAGGGATGCTGACCGCCCACGAAGCCGCAGCCGTCGGAATCGAGGTATTCGGTGCCGCCGTTGAGCGTGAAGGTGATGTTTTCGGCGGGTATCCAGCCCTCCTCAAAGGCGAGCTCGATATACATGGTGTAGGTCGCCTCGGGATCGTCGAACACGTCTTCGGGCGTCAGGACGGTAATGCCGTTGTGGAGCTTATCCCACTCGCAGGAGGTGATGGAATAATGCGCGCCATCGGGCACGGAGAGCTCAAGGTCCGGGTTCGCGCCCCATTCGGGAGCGGTGAAGCCGAGGATCTCGACGGAGTCGATATAATTCGGCTCGGGAGCTTCGACGGTGAACGCGACAGAGAAGACCTGGAACAGATCCTCGATGATTCCGGAGCTGCCAACCAGCGAAGCGTCGCCGTTGATGGTCACTTCAGCGTCGCCGGCGATCTCAAAGCCCTCGTTCGGCTCGATCACGATCGTCATCGTGTATGGGCAGCCCTCGATATCGAAGACGTCGCTCTGGATCATCGCCTCATAGTCGCGCAGCCAGCCGGCGTATTCGATGTAATAATCCGCATCCTCGGGAACGGAAACCTCGAAATCGGGATGCTCGCCCCATGCGGGCACGGTGAAGCCCTCGATCTCGATCGTATCGATCATAATGGGCATGGGCTCGCCGTTGAGGGCGATCTCAACGTTGTCGACCGCGAAACAGTCGCCCTCGTTGCTCATGGAGCCGTCCTTAGAATAGGACCATACGAGCTCATGCTCGCCGGCTTCAAGGTCATAGCTGAAGGCTTCCCAGTCGTTGTCGTACGCACCGTAGTCGAGGACCACAGCGCCGTCGACGTAGAAGCGGCAGTGGTCCCAGATGGTCCTCTCGGACTTGCTGCCCTCGCCCCAGGCCTTGAAATCGAAGGAAACGGTGCCTGAGGACGGCAGATCGACGTAGGCCGTCATCTCGGAAACGGAGCTGTTGACGCCCGCGTTGCCGGATTTGCCGTATACCCGGCCGGTCGTTTCGTCGGTCTCGGCGAACCAGGGATAGTCGCCGAAGGAATAGAAATGGATCGTGCCGCCCTCGGCGTTGACAGCGGCGTCGAGCTCCTCGTTGACGGGCAGGGGCTCGCGCTCCTCGAAGCGGACGTTGTCGACCGCGAAATAGTCGCCGGTCGGGTCGGCGGTGCCGTCCTTTTGATAGGTCCAGGTGAAGGTATGCTCGCCCGAGGGTACGTTGAGAACGTACTCGGTCCAGTCGTTATCCAGCGCGCCGTAGTTGAAATAGCGGGTGCCGTCCATCGAGAAGATGCACTTGTCCCATGCGGTGCTGGTGCCCTCGCCCCAGGCCTTGAAATCGAACTTTATGCACATGTTCGACTCCACCTCGGCGGTCATGGACAGCGTGGATTCGCTGCTCGCGACGCCCGCGTTGCCGCTCTGAGCATAGAAGCGGCCGCTGTCGCTGTCGGAAACGACGCCCCAGGAGTAGTCGCCCACGCTAGTGAAGGTGAGCGTGCCGCCCTCAACGTTGAGCGCGTCTTCAAGGTCGTTCCGGACCGGAGCCGGAGCGGCCGTTTTGGCGAATGCTGCGGGGACGAGCCCGATCAACAGCATCGCCGCTGTCAGAATGCTTACGATTCTTTTGACCATGGTATTTCCTCCGTTGATTTATTTATGGATATACTCATCCATGCCGCTAAATTATATCATTTCGAAATCCAAAGCGCAATACCGGGGCAAGGTAAAAGGCGGCAGGATGCCCCGCCGCCTTTTGTTGGGTTTAGTTAAGCTTTCCGCTTATTCGAGCTCGATCGGGAACTGGTCGATCAGACCCATCGCGTAGCGGAGGATCAGGACCGCGTCGACGAGGTCATAGACGCCGTCGCCGTTGACGTCCATCTGAGCGAGCTGCTCGTCGGTGAGCTCGATAAGGCCCATCGCGCAGCGCATCGCAAGGAGCGCATCCTCGGCCTCGACATTGCCGTCGAGATCGACGTCGCCGTAGGTATCGACGGCGGGCGCTTCGACCGTGAACTCTACGGACATGCCGTAGAAGTAGCCCTCGAACGGGAAGCCGAAGTCAAAGAGCTCCGCCTGTCCGTTGACCGTTGCGATGCAGTCTTCCGCGAAATCCCAGCCCTCATCGGGGGTGAGCTCGAAGACCAGGTAGTAGACCGAATTCGGATCGTCGAATACGTCTTCCTCGGTCATGATGATGTCGTTCTCGCCGTCATACCTGTTCCAGGTGAAGTCGGAGATCGAGTAGTGCGCGCCTTCGGGGACCTCGGGGGTGAAGTCGGGAGCCGCGCCGTACTCCGGAATATCGAAGATCACGTCGACCTCGGTGATGATCTGCTCCACCGGGGGCTGCTCGTCATACACGCCCCAGAACTCGAGCTGGTCGATGTAGAGGTAGAAGGTGTCGGTGCAGTTGTAGTGGCGGAAGGCGATGTAGACGTTCTGGCCCGCATAGGCGGCAAGGTCGAACTCGTACTGCCTGTAATCGACATGGTCGATCACGAGCATCGAGCCGATCTGCACGAAGGAATCGAGATCCTCGGGATCGGTGCCTACGTAGATGCCGAGGTACTCGGTGCCGTAGGTGGTGGTGCGCTCCCTCGCATAGAAGGTCATGGAAGGATCGGTCTCGGGAACGTGGAACTCGGGCAGGATCATCCAGTTGTTGACCTCGGAGGAACTGTTGTAGCGGGAACCCATGCAGCCCTCGCCCTCATAGGCGTAGCTGGTGGAGCTGACGCGGGACCAGGTGTAGTTATCGCCGTCCCCATCGAGGAAGGTGTAGTCCGCGACCTCGTAATCGCTCTCGAAGAAGTAGCCGAGAACGGGCTCGCCGGGCTCCTCGCCTGCAGTCGCAGGTTCGGGAACGGTCCAGACGTAGCAGATAGTGTTGTCGTCCATATCGAGTCCGGAATAGGTCCAGTCGACAAGGTCCGCATCGTCGTTTACGTAGATAACGACGTCATCCGCGAAGTAATAGCCTTCATCGGCATTGAGGGTCACGCCTGCGGAATAGTTGGTGCCTTCGAAAAAGATATCATAGAACGGAACGTCCTCATCGTTATCCCACCAGCTGGGTGCGTTCAATCCTTCGGTTACGATGGTATAATGCGCATCCGCGGGAACGGTGAAGTTCAGGTGGTTCTGGGAATCCTCGCCCGCGACGGGAGCCTCATAGCCGTTTACGTAGACCTCGTGGATCGGGATCAGCTCGGACCCGGGCTCTTCGACGGCAAAGTCGATGGTGTAGATCCAGTAGTAGCCGCTGTTCTCGCTCCAGCCGTGGTTCTCCGCGATCGTCGCGTCGCCGTTGATAAGAACGGTGACCTGATCCGCGAATGCGTAGCCC
This sequence comes from Bacillota bacterium, assembly GCA_016282255.1. Taxonomy (GTDB): domain Bacteria; phylum Bacillota; class Clostridia; order Christensenellales; family CAG-138; genus PeH17. Next base: position 14,952 of record JAEEKE010000081.1, on the reverse strand, counting down.
TCGTCGGGTATGATCTCAAAATACTGATAGTAGACGTAGCTCTCGTTATCGAAGGTCTCGCTCGGCAGCAGGATATCGCCGTCGTAAAGCTCGTCGCTCCACCAGTTCCAATCGGTGTAATCGATGGTATAGTGCACATCCGTGGGGACCGTTACATTGTAGTACGGATTCTCGCCCCATGCGGGCACGACGAAGTCGAGGATCTCGATCGTGTCGATGAGCTCGGGCTGGGGCTCGGGCTCCTCGACGGTGAACTCGATGGTAAGGATGTGGAAGGTGCCTTCCCCGGTATTGTTGGCAACGCCGATGTATTCGGTGCCGCCGTTGATGGTCGCCTCGACCTCGTCCGCGAACTCATAACCCTCCTCGGGCACGAGCACGATGGACATCATGTAGCTGCTGGTCTCGCTGTCGAAGACGTCCTGACGGATCATCTGGTCGCCGTCGCAGAGCCATGCGGTGTAGTCGATGGAATAATGCGCGTCCTCGGGAACGGTGACATCGAAATCCGGGTTCTCGTCCCATGCGGGCACGGTGAAGCCTTCGATAGCGACCGTGTCGATAAGCTCGGGCTGGGGCTCGGGCTCCTCGACGGTCACATGCTCCGTCTGTACGAGGAATTGAGGCCACTCGTAGAGATGCTCTGTGGAGGTGTGGCCCTGCTCGCCGTTGATGAGAACGGTCGGATGCTCGGCCATGGTATAGCCGTCATGCCAGTTGATCCAAATCTCCGCATAGTAGAAGCCATCGGTCTGATCGAATACACTGTCGGAATTGAGGAGGTGGTTAGTGCCGCCTTCATACCAGTTCCAGACAACGTGGTCGATATAATAGCCGACGCCTTCGGGAACGGTAAGGTTGAAGTTCGGATGCTCACCGTAAGCGGGCCTTACGTAGCCGCTGATCTCGATAAGGTCGATGAGCTCAACTTCGGGAGCCTCGTTGAAGATCTCGACCTGGTCGAGACGCAGCCAGTTCATATCGGTGACGTTGAAGTGGCGGAATGCGACCCGGATCGTCTGCCCCGCGTAATCGGAAAGATCCGCGGTGTAGTTGACGTAATCGGCGGTCGCCACGGTCTCGGGAATGAGCTCGACGAGGTCATCGACGGACTCGGCATCTTCGGTCATCACGTAGACCGCGAAATGCTCGGCGCAGAAGCTTGCGCCGACGCCTGCAGCATAAAAGCTGAGGGTGGTGGTGCCCTCGGGGATCTCGAGCATCGGAGTGAGCAGATAGTTATCCGGGGTCAGCGCGCCGCCGTTCCAGGAGGGAGAGCCCATATAGCCCTCGCCCTCGTAGGCAAGAGGCTCGCCGAGGGATTCGGCGTCCAGCCAGTACCAGTAGCTGCCGTCGCCGTCGGCGTCGATGTAGCTCCAGCCTTCAAGCTCGTCCTCGGTCTCGAAATACCAGCCGTAGAGGGGCGCTTCGCCGCCGCAGACCAGCGCGACGGGAACGACAAAGGCTACGGTGCCGTTGACGGAGGAGTAGCCGGGATCGAGCTCGAGCGCGCCGCCGTTTGCGAGAAGCTCGGCGCCGTCGGCGAAGTAGTAGTCGAGATCGGTCTCGACCATCGCGCCGAACAGATAGCTCCTGCCCTCGACGAACTCGTCGTCCTCATAGAGCTCCTCATCGGCCTCCAAGTCGTAGGCGGAGAGCTGATCGATGATGTAGTGCGCGTCCTCGGGAACTGTCACGTTCGCAAGCACGTCCGCGGGGGTCTGGCCGGCGTAGATCCTGGTCGGGAAGCCGTCGACCTCTACGGGATCGATCGCGTAGGGATCCGCGGGATCGCTGATCTCAACGTCGTCGATATAGAACTTATACTGATCGGTGCAGCCGTAGTGACGGATCGCGATCATGCCCTGCGCGCCCTCGGAATCGGGAAGCTGATAGCTTAGCTGGGTCCAATCGGTGCCGGAAACGGTGAGGTTCTGTGCAAGCGGATTCATGCCGCCCATGCCTTCATAGACATACCAGACCTCGAAGGTCTCGGGATAATAGGAGCTGTAGTTCTTTACCCAGAAGCTGAGGGTCGCGCCGCCTTCGGGCATATCGAAGTACGGGGACTGCGCCCAGTTGTCGGGGGTCAGCGCGCCGCTCTGATAGGAAGCGGACGTGATGGAGCCGCTGCTCTCGTGCGCATAGGAAGCGCTCGTGTTCCAGGTCCAGTTGTAGCCGTCGCCGTCGGCGTCGATGAAGTTCCACGTCCCGGTGGGATCTTCTTCAAAATCCCAGGTGACAGCTGCTTTCACCGGCTCGGCCTTTTTCGCGCCGCGGGCGGATACGTTCTCCGCCTTCTGCACGGACTCGAGCTTGAGACCGGTTTCGGGCGCCGTCTTCGCAAACGCCGCTGCGGGGATGAGGCTCAGCGCCATCATCGCGGCAACGAAGAGTGCAATCAGTTTCTTTGCCATGTTGTGTATCTCCTTTACTGTTTACTGATTCCTGCATACACAGAATCGCTGCCTATATTATAGCGTATATTGTAGCTGTTTGCAACACCGAAATGGCTCGCTAAAATGCGAAACGGGCAAAAAACGCCCCCGCCGGAACGGTCCGGACGGGGGTCAAAGCGTTGGTTCTGGGGGCGGAGAGGAATCCGCTTCAGCGAAAATCGCGCGGGAGCACGCCCGCGGCGCGCAGCAGGCGGTAGACGGGCGGCAGCGGCAGCCCGATCACGGTGAAATAATTGCCCTCGATCGCCTTGACGAACATGCCGAAGGGGCCCTGTATGCCGTAGGCGCCGGCCTTGTCGAGCGGCTCGCCGGAAGCGACGTATTTCTCTATCTCCTCGTCCGAGAGCGCCTCGAAGGTGACGCGGGTCTTACTGAGGTCGGTCATGCAGCCCTCCGCCGTCACGACCGCGACGCCGGTAAAGACCGCATGCGTCCTGCCCGAGAGCCTTTTGAGGATCCCGGCGGCGTCAAACGCGTCCTTCGGCTTTCCTATAATATCGGCATGCAGTGAGGCTTCCCCATCCTGTGTTTCGGCGCCCTCGGGATCGTAGACCACGGTGTCGGAGCCGAGCACGGCGATGGGCTCCTCCCCCGCCCCGCGCTCACTCATCAGGCGGTCATAGACCTCGCGCGCCTTCCGTTCGGCCAACTTCGTCACGTAGATGCCGGGATCGGTCTCGCTTATGTTCTCGTCGGCGCGGCTGACCACGATCTCGTAGTCGTAGCCGCACATCGAAAGCAGCTCCCTTCGCCTCTCGGAACCGCTCGCAAGTATCAGCTTCACTTTCATTTCCCTCCTTGCCCGCCCGGGGGCGGCAAAACGCCGCTCCGGGCCTGCCCATAGCATAACAGCAAGCGAAAGTATATGCAAGTTTTTCGAAAAAAAGTTTCAATTGGGTGGGGAAAAGTGTTGCCAAGTGGAAGTAAACATGCTATAATAATGACTGAATCCACCCTCGGTGGGGAATCTGACACATTTTCGGGGAGGTGAGAGCATGCTGATCGGCAAATCGTACAACAACGTCGACTCCAAGGGCCGTCTGTTCATTCCGGTCAAATGGCGTGCCGATCTTGGCGACAAGATGTACCTCCTCTATGATTTCGGACCCGACGACAGCGTCAATTACCTTCAGATCATGACGGAAGAAAAGTTCAGCGCCATTCGCAGCACGGTATCGCGCATGCATCCGGCGGACCTGAGCTTCGACCGTGCAATTCGATACATCTTCCCCAACGCCGAAGAGCTGAACCCGGACAAGCAGGGCAGGATACTGATCCCCCAGGGCTTCCTCGATTACGCCGGTCTCGGCAGCGAAGTCGTGCTGCTCGGCCTCGAGGACCGCGTGGAGATCTGGGATCCCGAGAAGTACAAGCAGGAGATGTCCGGCTACACCAAGGCTTCCTTCACCGGCGATATGCAGAAGCGCGCCAGCGCCGACAATTCAAAGCAGAACACATTAAGCGAGAGGTGAGCATATGGAGAGCGGCTATCACGTGCCCATCATGCTCCCCGAGGTGCTTGAGCTCATAAAGCCCGAACGCGGCGGCGTCTATATCGACGGCACGCTCGGCGGCGGAGGGCACAGCGAGGGCATCCTCGCCCGCCTTCCCGAGGGCGGCAGGCTCTACGGCATCGACCGCGACGCGGACGCCATCGAAGCGGCTACCGCAAGGCTCTCCCGTTACCCCGCGTTCACCGCGATCCACGGCAATTTCTTCGATATGCGCCCGCTCCTCTCCGGTTACGGCGTGGACGGCGCGGACGGCATTCTGCTCGACCTGGGCGTCAGCTCCCATCAGCTCGACGACGGCAGCCGCGGCTTCTCCTACACGGCGGACGCGAGGCTGGATATGCGGATGGACCGCAGCCAGTCGCTGAGCGCCTTCGAGGTGGTCAACGGCTACCCCACCAAACGACTGTACGAGATAATCCGCGATTACGGCGAGGAGCGCTTCGCCTCCCGCATCGCGAACGCGATCGACAAGGCGCGCAGGGCCTCGGTCATCGAGACCACCGGCGAGCTGACCCAGATCATAAAGGGAGCGATCCCCGCCGCCGCGAGGCGCGAGGGTCCCCACCCGGCGAAGCGCACCTTTCAGGCCATCCGCATAGAGGTCAACGGCGAGCTTGCGGGGCTTGAAAAAGCGGTCACCGACGCGGCAGGGTTTTTAAAGCCCGGCGGCGTCATCGCGGTCATCACCTTCCACTCGCTCGAGGACCGCATCGTCAAGAACGTGTTCAGGACGCTTGATGATCCCTGCATCTGCCCGCCCAGCGCGCCGGTATGCGTCTGCGGCAGGAAGAAGGAGCATGAGATCCTGACGAACAGACCGATCACCGCTGATGAGAACGAGCTTGCCTCCAACCCGCGCGCCAGAAGCGCGAAGCTGCGGGCTGCAAGGCGGCTTACGATATAGTTCCACATATTTTTTCGGGGGTAGGAATATCATGGCAAGAGAGACCAGGATCAACGGCAGCTCCGGCGAGGAGCTGCGCGTGTATGCGCCGAGCGAGGGCATGCTCGCATACAGGGAGGAGTTCTACCGCTCCGCCCAGCTCGTTCCCAGCCAGCCCAGGCGCAGGCCCGTCCGCGAACCGGAGCCCGAGCCCGCCGTAAGGCCGCAGCGCGGGACCCGGCGCCGCAGCAGCCGCATTTTCGAACCCCTACCCGTTCTGAAGATGATCCGTCAGAACAGGTTCTTCGTTAAGCTCGCGTTCGTCGTGAGCCTCGTGACCGTGGCGGCCTTCTGCCTGATGGTCACGCTGCGCTTCGCCAACATCATGGCCGTGCAGTACGATATCAACAAGCTTCAGGACAGCATCAACGCGGCCAACACGTCCATCAACAGCCTTAAGGACGTCAAGCCCGTGTTCAACACCACCGAGTTCGCGAACGGCGTGGGCCTCGTTTCGGGCATGCGCAGCACGGCGGCGGAGCCGGTCGCAGCCGTCGAGGTACCCGACCTTGCCGAGACCGGCAACTGAACCCAGCCTGAAGGCGGGAAAGTGCGGGCGCTCCCCCGGCCCGTACTCAAAGCGCCGATGAAATGATGAAAGGAAGCCCTTTGCGGCGCGGAGGCCGGTATGGCGATCTTCCACGGCACAAGGAAAACGAATAAAAGACGCAAAAAGAAAGAGGCTTACGACGCCGGAGCGGTGTTTAAAAAGAGGCTCCCGTGGATGACCGTGATCATCCTGGGCCTTTTTGCCGCCCTGCTGCTGCGAGCCTTTTATATTCAGGTCATCAACCGGGATTTCTATCTGGAAAAGGCGGAGAAGCAATGGACGAGGAACACCGTCATATCCGCGGAACGAGGCATCATAGTTGACCGCAGCGGCGTTGAGCTGGCGGTCAATTCGCCTGTTTATAAAGTCCTCGTCTGGCCCCGCGACGTCAAGGAATACGAGCGCGAACGCGTGGCAACGGAGCTGAGCGGGCTGCTGGGCGTGGACCGTGAGAACCTGCTTTCGAAGCTCGAGAGCGAGACCGTGCGCGAATACGTCGTCAAGCGCCAGATCGACAAGCAGACCGCCGACACCGTGCGCGCGCTGCAGCTCGGCAGCGGCGTGGGCATCACCTCGGACGTCAAGCGCTACTATCCCTACGGCACGCTGCTCTCGCAGGTGCTGGGCTTTACCAATATCGATAACGCGGGCCAGAGCGGCCTGGAGCTGAGCCTTGACAAATACCTGACCGGCCGCGACGGCAGCATGCGCGTGGAGACCGACAGCCAGGGCCATATGCTGCCCGACAGCGAATATTCCTACACCGAGGCCGTCAACGGCGACAAGATCCGCCTGACGACCGATAAATATTTCCAGAGCTACCTTGAGAACGCGCTCGAGGAGGCCCTGAGGGTCAACAACGCCGTGAGCGCCCAGGGCATCGTGCTCGACGTCGACACCGGCGCGATCATGGCCATCTCCTCCAAGCCCGATTTCGACCTCAACTCCCCGCCCCGCGGCGATCTTGAGGCGCTGGCGGAGCTCTCCCGCAACCGCATCGTGACCGACTCCTACGAGCCGGGCTCCACTTTCAAGATCCTGACCCTCGCGGCGGCGCTCGACAGCGGCGCGACGAGCCTCGACTCCCGCTTCTACTGCGGCGGAGGCTATATCGTGGGCGGCGAGCGCATCAAATGCTGGCGGCATCAGGGCCACGGCAGCCAGAGCCTTGCCGAGGCGACCGAAAACTCCTGCAACGTATGCTTCATGCAGCTCGCGCTCTCGATGGGCGTCGAGCAGTTCTACGATTACCTCTACGCCTTCGGCCTCGGCCAGAGCACCGGCTCCGGCCTGCCCGGCGAGAGCGAAGGCATAGTCACCCACCAGAAATACATCACGGCGAACGATCTTGCCCGCATCGGCTTCGGGCAGAGCATCGCCGTCACCCCGATCCAGCTCGCCTCCGCGGTCGCCGCGGCGGTCAACGGCGGCTGGCTGCACACCCCGTACATCATCGAGCAGATCGTCGCGGCGGACGGCAACGTCGTCTATAACGCCGACACGACGCCGGTAAGGCAGGTCATAAGCGAGGAGACCTCGGCCGCCGTGCGCGAGCTGCTGCTCGGCGTGGTCGAGAACGGCACCGGCCGCAACGCGAAGCTGGAGGGCTACGCGATCGGCGGCAAGACCGGCACCGCGCAGAAATACGATAAATACGGCCATGTTTCCTCCGGCAGCTACGTCTGCTCGTTCATCGGCTTCGCCCCCGCCGACAACCCGAGGTACCTCTGCCTGGTGCTCGTCGACGAGCCCAAGGTCGGCCAGATCTTCGGCAGCACGGTCGCCGCGCCCTACGTGCGCCGCGTGTTTTCTGAGATCCTGCCCTACGCGCAGATCGCGAGGACCGACCACAATACCCAGGTCGTCACGCTGCCCGACGTGGTCGGCATGAACGTGCACGACGCGGCCGGCATGCTCGCGGCCTACGGCATCACCGGCATCTACGAATGCGAAGCGGAGGTCACCCTGATGGTGCCCGCGGCCGGTCAGACCGTGCCCTACGGCTCCTCCGTGCTGCTCTACACCGGGTATGAGGGCGAGGTCCTTGCGACCGAGGCGCCCTACATGGTCGTTATGCCGAACCTTATGGACATGACGCCGCTTCAGGCCTACGACGCGCTCCGTGCGGTCGGCCTCGTTATGGCGCCCGATCCCGCCGATCCCTGGGGCTACGTGGTCGCGCAGGACGTCTACGCGGGCGGGCTCGTCGAATTCGGCTCCGAAGTCGTTGTCCACTTCGCGGGACCCACGCCCGAGCCTTCGCCCGAGCCCACGCCTTCGCCCGAGCCCACCTTGGAGCCCACGGCCGAGCCCGTCGAGACCCTCGGACCGCAGGAGACCGAGATCATCGGGACCGAGGTCCCCGAGACCCCCGCCCCGTAAGTCAACCGGCGGCAGGCAAAGTCAGTTTTATTAAGGAAAGAAATACACTCACCCCACGAAAGGGCCCCGGCACGCCGGGGTAAGGTGATAAGGATATGCTGCTAAGCGAATTGATAAAGAACGTGAGCTGTACCCTCGTCGGCGAGGACGCCGATATCGCGAGGATCTCTTACGACTCGAGAAAGGTGCAGCCGGGCGACCTGTTCTGCTGCATCAACGGCACCTACCGCGACGGGCATGAATTTGCCGAAAGCGCGGTAAGATCGGGCGCCGCGGCACTGCTCGTCGAGCGCCTGCTGCCCCTCCCCGTCCCCCAGATCGTCGCCGCCGATTCCCGCCGTGCGATGGCCGAGCTCGCTGCGGAGTTCTACGGGCATCCGCTCGACGGCATCCCCGTGATCGGCATCACCGGCACCAACGGCAAGACGACCACGACCTATATGGTCAAGTCCATCGCCGAGAAGGCGGGCTACAAAGTGGGCCTTATCGGCACGATCCGCAATCTGGTGGGCGACAGGATCATCGCCACGGAGCTGACCACGCCCGAGAGCGTGGAGCTGCAGCGCATCTTCCGCATCATGAAGGACGAGGGCGTGGATCTCGTGGTCATGGAGGCCAGCTCCTCCGCGCTCGATCAGGACCGCGTGCACGGCATCGAATACGAGATCGGCGGCTTTACGAACCTGACGCAGGATCACCTCGATTATCACAAGACCTTTGAAAACTATCTTGCCGCGAAGAAGATCATGTTCACCCGCAGCAAGTTCGCCGTCGTCAACGCGGACGATCCCCACAGCGACATGCTGCTCGACGGGCTCAACCTGCCCGCGATGCGCTACGGAGTGAGCGCGAGCCGCGCCGATATCCGCGCGCAGAATATCGAGATCTGCCCCGCGAACGTGGAGTTCGACCTCGTCAGCACCATGGGCATGCAGCATATCACGGTGCCGATCCCGGGCCTGTTCAACGTGTTCAACGCGCTGCTCGCCGCGGGCATCTGCATGAAGCTCGGCATCAGCCTCGACAAGATCGCCCAGGGGCTCTCGAGCGTCGTCAGCGTCTCGGGCCGCATGGAGACCCTGCCCACCGAGGGCTTCGATTTCTCGGTCATCCTCGATTTTGCCCACACGCCCGACGGGCTCGAGAACCTGCTCACCTCCGTGCGCGAGTTCGCAAAGGCGCGCGTCATCACGGTGTTCGGCTGCGGCGGCGACAGGGACAATCTCAAGCGCCCCATCATGGGCGAGACCGCGGCGAGGCATTCGGACTTCTGCGTGGTCACCTCCGACAACCCGCGCACCGAGGACCCGATGCGCATAATCTCGATGGTGCTCGAGGGCGTGGACCGCACCGACTGCCCGCACGTCGTTATCGAGAACAGGCGCGAGGCCATCCGCTACGCGCTCTCGATCGCGAAGAAGGACGATATCGTGGTGCTCGCGGGCAAGGGGCACGAATACTATCAGGAGATCAACGGCGTCAAGTACCCGTTCGACGAGAAGGTCATCGTCGCGGAGCTGCTCGACGAGATGCGCGAGGAGAGCAAATAGCAAATAAACGAAGGCCCGCCGCCTGTTTTACGGGCTGCGGATGGGGGATGAAGATATGCAAAGGATGATTTTCGCTTTTATAGTCGCCGCGGGCATTGCGATAGTTATCGCGCCGTGGTTCATCAGGATGCTGCATAAGCTCAAATACGGCCAGGTGGAGCGCGCCGAGGGCCCGCACGCCCATTCCGCGAAGGAGGGCACCCCGACCATGGGCGGCATCATGTTCATAATCGCGATCGTCGCGGCGGTGCTGATCTTCTCGAAGTACAGCATCGCGCTCGAATACTCGATCCCCTCGCTGCTCATCATGCTCGCGTTCGGCCTCGTCGGGTTCCTGGACGACTTTATAAAGGTCAAGCTCAAGAGGAACCTCGGCCTGCGCGCCTGGCAGAAGATCGTTGCGCAGTTCCTGCTCGCCTTCATCGCGGCGTTCTTCGCCTACAAGAGCGATTTTCTGGGCTCGAAGCTCTATGACCCGATCTTCGGCGAGATAGAGCTCGGCTGGTTCTATATCCCGTTCATGATGTTCACGATCATCGCGATCGTCAACAGCGCCAACCTTACCGACGGGCTCGACGGCCTGCTCTCGGGCGTGACGCTGATCTACTCCCTCGCGATGGGCATCATCTTCCTGTACCTCGCCCGCGCGTTCGATTCTGGGCTCTTCTCCGCCCCGCGCTTCATCGCCGAGAGCGACGGCATGCTTTCGATGGGCGTCTTCGCCTTCGCGGTGGCCGGCGGCTGCCTCGGCTTCCTCGCCAGCAACTGCTACCCCGCCCGCGTATTCATGGGCGACACCGGCTCCATGGCGCTGGGCGGCGCGATGAGCGCGATGGTCATCTACAGCCGCAGCCCGTTCGTGTTCCTGCTGATGGGCGCCTGCATCGTGGCCTCCGCCGTCAGCGTGGTGCTGCAGGTCGGCTCGTTCAAGCTGCGCCACGGCAAGCGCGTCTTCAAGATGGCGCCGCTGCATCATCATTTCGAAAAGCTCGGTCATAAGGAGACGAAGATCGTTTCCGGCTATATGATCGTTACGGCTTTATTCTGCCTCGCCGCGCTCGCGCTCTTCATGCGCTGAGCATGGCATTCCGCGGGAGGGTAAGCCCCCCGCATAAAAACGCAAAAACCCGTCCGGGGGGAAGGAAACGCCGTGGTTTTGTTGGCGCTTGGCACGGCGGAAGGCTCTTCGGCAACGCTAAGATTTTTGAGAGAGCATCCATCGGCACCTCCCTCAAGAGTCTTGGTCCCCCGGGCGGTTTTTTAAGCTATTCTGAGATTTTTTCCCGCATTTTGCGGCGGAAGGAGAGGTGAAAACCAATGTGCAAGGCACCTAAACCCAACGGGAAGACCGCTTTGATCGTCGGCATGGCGAAGAGCGGGATCTCCTCCGCGAAGCTCCTTTACAAAAAGGGCTACAGGATCATAATCAACGACCTTAAATCCGAGATACCGGGGCTTGAAGAAGAGCTTTCGGGCATCAAATACGTCGACCGCCTCGGCGTCGCGCCCGAAGCGCTGCTCGACGAGGCCGACCTGATGGTCATCTCCCCCGTCATCCCGATCTTCCGGCCGTTTGTAAAGAGCGCGATGAAGCTGGGCGTGGAGGTCATCGGCGAGATCGAGCTCGGCTGGCGGTATTCGAGCCGCGGGGCGAAGTTCGTCTGCATCGGCGGCACCAACGGCAAGACCACCACCACCGCCCTGACCGGCGAGATCTTTAAGGAGCACCATAGGCGTCTCGGCAGCGGCAACGCGTTCGTGCTGGGCAATATCGGCATCCCGATCACCGAGCATGCGCTCGACACCCGCCCGGGTGACACCGTCGTGGCCGAGACCGCGGCGCTGCAGTTCGAGAGCATAGTGGATTTCCGCTGCAACGCGGCGGGCCTGCTCAATATCACCGAGGACCATATCAACCGCTTCGGCAGCATGGAGGCCTATATCGCGGCCAAGATGCGCATGTTCGAGAACCAGACCGAGGAGGATTTCGCCGTGCTCAACGCCGACGACCCGATCGTCTCGGCCGCCGAAACGAAGGCGAGAAAGCTGTTCTTCAGCAGGCTGCACGAGGTCGAGGACGGCGCGTTCGTGCGCGACGGCATGATGATCTTCCGCATGGACGGCGAAGAGACCGAGCTTATCCCCGCAAGCGAGCTCGGCATCCCCGGCGCTCACAACCTCGAAAACGCCCTCTGCGCGGCCGCGCTCTCGATGTGCATGGGCGCTGCGCCCGAGGTCATAAGGGACGTGCTCCGCTCCTTCAAGGGCGTCGAGCACAGGATCGAGTTCACCCGCGTCTATAAGGGCGTCACCTTCTATAACGATTCCAAGGGCACCAACCCCGAATCCACGATAAAGGCCGTCGAGGCCATGACCCGCCCCACGGTGCTGATCCTCGGCGCGGGCAATTACGACAAGCAGAGCGACTACCGCCCCGTGTTCCGCTGCTTCAACGGCAGGATAAAGGCGGTCGTCGTCAACGGCTCCAACACCGAGGCCATCATGCGGGCGGCAGCCGATGAAGGGTATGAGAACATCCACGCCTGTCCGGACGACTTCGAGGAGCTCATCATGACGGCCTTCTCCTACGCCGAGGAGGGCGACGCGGTGCTGCTCTCCCCCGCCTGCGCGAGCTGGGGCATGTTCGACAATTTCGAGCAGCGCGGCGATATCTTTAAGCAAATCGTAAACGGTATGAAGGACTGAGGCCCTTCCCTCAAGGTAAACAGTATGGAAAGCAACGTGACCCCGATCGTATTCAACAGGAACAAAAGCCGCCGCCGCTCCGGAAGCGAGAACGGCCTTCACCGCATGGACTTCCCGCTGTTCATCACCGTGGTCGCGATCGCCCTGTTCGGCATCGTCATGCTGTTTTCGGCCAGCTACTATAAATCCATCAACCAGAACGCCGGCAACCCGCTCGCCATCGTAAAGAGCCAGGTCTTCTACCTTGCGGCCGGCATAGCGGTCATGTTCCTCGTCTCGCTCGTGCCCTACAGGCTCTACAGCATAAAGCTGGTGGTCTTCGCGGCCTACGCCGTCATGATCGGCCTGCTGCTGTGGGTCTATTTCAAGGGCGTGACGGTGCTCGGCGCGAAACGCTGGGTCGAGATAGGCGGCTTCCGCTTCCAGCCCTCGGAGATAGTCAAGTTCATAGTGGTGCTCTGCCTCGCCAAATACATGACGAGCAACGAAAAGCGCATGGACAGGATCACCGTGGGCTTCCTCGGCGTGATGGCCATCATCGCCCTGCCCTGCTTCCTTATCTATAAGCAGCCGAACATGAGCATGCTCATCATCGTGGTCATGGTCGCGTTCATAATGATGTTCATCGGCGGCACGAAGCTCTGGGTCCTGCTCGGCTCGGCCGGCCTTGCGGGCGGCGCGCTGTTCTTCCTCATAAGCGTCGCCAAATACCGCGTGGACCGCTTCGAGGCGTGGCTGCACCCCTGGGAGAACGCGACGGGCAAATCCTATCAGGTCGTGCAGTCGCTCTACGCCTTCGCAAACGGCGGCTTCCTCGGCCGCGGCTTCAACATGAGCCGCCAGAAGCTCCTGTTCCTGCCCGAGATGGAGAACGACTATCTGCTTTCCATCATCGCCGAGGAGCTCGGCTTCGTCGGCCTGCTGCTGCTCATAGCGGCGTTCTTCTACGTCATCTACCGCGGCATACGCATCGCGGCGTCCGTGCGCAAGGACCGCTTCGCCTGCCTGCTCGCAAGCGGCATCACGGCGACGCTCGCCGTGCAGGTGCTCGTCAATTTCGCGGTCGTCACCAACAGCATCCCCTCCACCGGGCAGACGATGCCCTTCATCAGCGCGGGCGGCTCCTCGCTGCTCGTGTTCTTCGCCGCGATAGGCATACTGCTGAATATCTCGCGCTATGCCGATACCCGCAGCATGCCGGTGTTCCCCCGCCGCAGGGAGAAGGCCGGGGACGCGCAGCAGGCGCAGGAACAGGCGGCCGAGAGCTAAAAAGAGCCTTCACTTCGGAGCTGAGCATGAAAAACGAGAAGAAAACAAACCGCAGGGGCGGTGATCTGCCGCCCGAGGAAAATACCGACCGCAGGGGCGGTGATCTGCCGCCCGCGGAAAACGATAGACCCGCGGAAAAAACCGACAAACCCGCGAAAAAGCTCTTCCCCATCCGCCTCGGAAGGAAAAAGGCCGAGCCGGACGATATCGACTCCTCCTACGCCACCGACGCGCCGGGCTTCAGCAACGAGGAGCACCGCCGCCGGCAGAACCTTCGCGATCTGCTGAAGATCGGCTGCATCGTGCTCGCGGTACTGGCCGTGATAGGCGCGGGCGTGCTCTACTATAATCACACGATCGTCAAGACCATCCGCATCTCGGGCTCGGAGGTCTACGGCGAGGCGCAGCTTCTGAGCATGAGCGGCATACGCGCCGGGAAGAACATCTACCTTTATAAAGAGGAGCAGCTCAGGGCGGATATGAACTCGATCCACGATATCCGCACCGAGAGCGTCACCAAGATCATGCCGGACACGATCTCGATCGTGGTCTCGGACATCACCCCCGCCGCGGCGATCCGCTCCCCGGGCGGGCTCTACACCCTGATCAGCAGCGACGGCTACGTGCTGAGCATGGGCGAGGCCTCGAACAGGGGCCTGCTGACGATAGAGGGCATGTCCGGCACGGGCTACGCGCTGAACACCTTCATCGACAGGAACAATACCTCGATAAGGACCGTCGGCGCCGTGTCGCTTATCCGCGCCATCGGGGCGAGCACGATCGCGGGGAAGGTCCTTTCGATCGACCTGTCGAACTCCGCCTGCGTCTCGATCCTGCTTGAAAACAACTATAAGATAGTGCTCGGCTCCATCTCCACCGCGCCCGAATGCATCGAAACGGCCGCACGCGCCTACGAGCGCTTCCTGCCCGTGTACCCAAACGGCGGTACCGTGCAGGTGTTCCGAGGCTCGAGCATAGTGGACTTTACCCCGGCGGATTGACCCCCGCCTTTTTTTGTTTTTGGCGGTTTGTTGCCGGCAGGGGCGGACTGCCGCCCGCGGAGCCGCGGGATGTGTTTGCTCCTGAGATGGCCTTATTGCACCAATGGGGACGGTTCTCTTTGGTGCAATATGCAGCATGAAGTTGGGGTTAATTCGCCCTGCACCAAAGAGAACCGTCCCCATTGGTGCACGAGGCTTCTCTTTTCCGCCGCTCTTCCGCCTCATCAGTCACTTCGTGCCAGCGAGCGAGCCTGAAAGCCTTCCCCAGCTCCGGACCGCAAAGCATGCCTTCCCCTATGAGGAAGGTGGCGCCGTGTCGCGCTGAGCGACACGGTGACGGATGAGGTGGAAAAGAAACACCTTCTCCCAACTGCAATTATCAGTCGCTCTTCCACCTCATCAGTCACTTCGTGACAGCTTCCCCTCATAGGGGAAGCCATGCGACGGCGTTCGCTTTTCCATCGTATTTGTTCCGCCTGTAACCGGCGGGTTTTCCTGCATTTCTGTTGTAGGGGATGTGTTTGCTCCTGAGATGGTCGGACTGCACCAAAGGGGACGGTTCTCTTTGGTGCAGGGCG
>JAEEKE010000080.1 GCA_016282255.1 Bacillota bacterium | reverse complement strand
CGTGCCGAAGATTATCGAGGCCGTGCGCGGGAGCATGGGCAGGTACAGCACGAAGAAATAGCTCGAGGCGAGCTTTCTTATCGCGGGATCGACCTGCATCCACCTTGGGATCACACCGCTGAGCGAAAGGGCGGCGGCGGTCGATATAAGCCCGATGATCAGCACCGTCAGCACGCTCTGGGCGGCGGCGCTGCGGGCCTTCTGATGCTCGCCAGCGCCCCTTGCCTGGGAGATGAAGGCGAGGAAGCCCACGCCGAACGCCGAGATCGTGCTGCCGATCAGCCAGTTGACCGTGGTGGTGGAGCCGACCGCGGCGGTCGCGGCCGTGCCGAGCGCACCGACCATCGCGGTATCGATATACTGCACCGCGGTCTGCATCAGCTGTTCGAGCATGGTCGGCCAGGCCAGCGCTATGACGGGCGCAAGCAGGCTGAGCTCTATCATTCTTTTTTTACCGGCCCGCGTCATCCTGCGCTCCCGCTTACAGCCTTGAGACCAGCTCCGTCACGAGCCTTGAGAGCCTTTCGCCGCTCTCCTGAGCCGCGGCGAGCACCTTTTCATGCGAATGCTTCTCCTTGGCGATGCCGGTCGCCATATTGGTGATGCAGGCGACGCCGAGCACGCGCATGCCGAGATAGTTCGCGGCTATGACCTCGGGCACCGTGCTCATGCCGACCGCGTCCGCGCCGAGGGTCCGAAGGGCGCGTATCTCCGCCGCGGTCTCGAAACAGGGACCGGTGAACAGCGCGTAGACGCCCCTTTGAAGCGGTATCCCCTGCTCCGCGCCGACCTTCTCGGCAAGCGCGATCAGCCCGCGGTCGTAGGCCTCGGTCATATCGGGGAAGCGCGGGCCGAAGCGCTCGTCGTTTTCGCCGATAAGGGGATTGAGCCCCGTCAGGTTGATATGGTCCTCTATCAGCATCAGGTCGCCCGGCGTGAAGCCCCCGTTGATGCCGCCGCAGGCGTTGGTGACGATCAGCTTTTCGACCCCCAGCGATTTGAGCACGAAGATCGGGAACGCGAGCTCCTTCATCGAGAAGCCCTCGTAGTAATGGAAGCGCCCCTGCATGCAGGCGGCCTCCGTGCCGCCGATCCGCCCGAGCACGAGCCTTGCCGCATGCCCGACGACGTTCGAATGCGGGAAGCCCGGTATCGCGTCATAGGGTATGGCCGCCCTGTCCTCCATCGCGTCCGCGACCTGCCCGAGCCCGCTGCCGAGCACTATGCCGACGCGCGGCCTTATAGCGGTCCTTTCAAGGATATAGTCCCTTGCTTTCATCACTTCGTCGTAAAACATGCTTTAGCCTCCCGATGCGCTTTTCATCCGGATTGTATCACAGCTTCGGCGCGTTTTCAAGCCGTGCGCGGCGGTTGCGTTCCCGCCCGTTTTGTGTTAAACTCAGGTATAGGAAAGGGAGCGTCGTATGAACAGGGATCTAACCGTCGGCAGGCCGCAGCGCGTGCTTTGGAGGTTCTGCCTGCCGCTATTCGCAAGCGTCATATTCCAGCAGCTCTATAACATCGCGGACAGTCTGATCGCGGGGAAGCTGATCGGCGAGAGCGCGCTCGCGGCCGTGGGCAACAGCTACGAGGTCACGCTGATCTTCATCGCGTTCGCCTTCGGCTGCAATATCGGCTGCTCCGTCATCGTCTCCCGCTTCTTCGGCGCGAAGGAATACAGTAAGCTCAAGACCGCCGTGCATACCGCCATGCTCGCGGCCGCCTGCCTGCTGGCCGTGCTGATGACGCTGGGCATATTGTTCTCAAAGCCCCTGCTCCGCCTGATCTCCACCCCCGAGCACATCCTCGCGGACTCCGCCGCCTATCTCGACATCTATATCCTCGGCCTGCCGTTCATGTTCTTCTACAACATCTCCAACGGCATCTTCTCCGCGCTCGGCGATTCGAAAACGCCGTTCATCTTCCTTGCCTGCTCCTCCACGGCGAACGTCTTTGCGGATATCCTGTTCGTCAAGGTCTTCGGCCTCGGCGTTCCGGGCGTCGCGTGGGCGACGCTGATCTGCCAGGGCATAAGCTGCTGCCTTGCGCTGTTATTCGTGTTCAGAAGGCTCAATAAGCTGCCCGCCGAAAGAAGCGAGGTCAGGGCTTTTTCGTTCGGGATGCTGCGCTCCCTCGTGTACGTCGCGGTGCCGTCGACGATCCAGCAGAGCTTCGTTTCCGTCGGCAACATCATCATCCAGCGCGTGATAAACGGCTTCGGCGAGGGCACGATCGCGGGCTATGCGGCGGCGATCAAGCTCAATAACCTTGTGATAACCTCGTTCTCGACCTGCTGCCAGGGCATCTCGAACTACACGGCGCAGAACCTCGGCGCGGGCAAGCCCGAGCGCCTGCCCCTCGGCTACAGCGCGGGCATACGCATGCTGTGGCTGCTCGGCCTGCCGTTCGCGCTGCTCTATTTCTTCACGGGCAGGACCTTCCTCGGCTTCTTCATGGAGGCCCCGAGCGCCGAAGCGCTGAAAACCGGCGTCACGCTCCTGCGCATCCTCGCGCCGTTCTACTTCGTGATACCGCTCAAGATGGTCGGCGACGGCGTGCTGCGCGGCGCGGGACTGATGCGTTACTTCATGATCGGCACGTTCACGGACCTCGTGCTGCGCGTCGTGCTCGCGATCATCCTCTCGAAGACCTCCCTCGGTTCCACCGGCATCTGGATCGCATGGCCGATCGGCTGGTGCATCGCAACGCTCATGGTCTTCATCTTCTATAAAAGAAAGGTCGGCGAGCTTACCGAAGGCGCCGCCGGAACGGAAGGAAGAAATCGGCCTTCCACTTGAAATACCTTATAAAATCGTTTATGATAAACCTAAAGAAAACGTTGGGAGAGAGCCTGAATGGACCTAAAAGAGCTTCTTAGAATCATCGAAACGCACGGCCTTAAGCTGCTCGGCGGCGTCGCCGTGCTGATAGTCGGCTTCATCCTCGCCCGCCTGCTGCTGCGGCTCATCAAGCGCAGCAGGAAGTACCAGAGCATCGATCCGACCGCGCGCGGCTTCCTGACGGGCGTTATACGTGTGGTGCTGTATTCGGCGGTCATCCTCGCGGCAATCGGCGTCATGGGCGTGCCGCTCTCCTCGTTCGTGGCGATCCTCGCTTCGGCGGGCGTCGCCGTCAGCCTCGCGCTGCAGGGCGCGCTGTCCAACATCGTCGGCGGCGTGACGCTGCTGCTGCTCAAGCAGGTCAAGGCCGGCGAATACGTCAAGGTCGGCGAAAACGAGGGCACGGTCCGCTCGATCGGCATGTTCTACACGGAGCTGATCACGGCCGACAACCGCCACGTATCCCTGCCGAACAGCAGCCTTACCAACGCCGCGATAGTGAACTACACGCGCGAGGGCACGAGGCGGCTCGATATCCCGGTCGGCACGAGCTACAAGGCCGATCCCGCGGTCGTCCGCTCGGTCCTGCTCGCCTGCGCCGAGGGTTCCGGCGTGCTCGAAACGCCCGCGCCCCAGGTCCTGCTCGAAAAATGCGCCGAAAGCAGCCTCGATTTCCTGCTGCGCGTGCAGGTCCGGTCGGAGGATTACTGGCGGCTCAAGTTCGAGCTGACCGAAAGGGCCAAGCTCGCGCTCGACGCAGCCGGCATCGAGATACCCTATCCCCAGCTCGACGTGCATATGAAATAAACCATGGAAGAAGCCGTTCTTGTAAAGTCCTTCGATGAGCTGACGCTTTTTGAGCTTCACGACCTGCTGCGGCTGCGCTGCGAGGTGTTCGTATTCGAGCAGAACTGCGCCTATCGGGATATCGACGGGCTCGACCCCGCATCGAAGCACGTCTTCATAAAGGACGGCGGCGGGATGGCGGCCTATGCGCGCATCTGCCCGGAGGCGGACGGCGTTTTTAAAATAGGCCGCGTCGTTTCCAAAACGCGCGGTGAGGGCTTCGGGATGCGCGTGCTCCGGGCCGCGATCCGGGAATGCACAGCTCTCGGCGCAAAGGAGATCCGCATCGAGGCGCAGGTCTACGCCGTCGGCTTTTATGAAAAGGCGGGCTTTACCGTGAGGGGCGAAGCTTTCCTCGAGGACGGCATCCCCCATATCGAAATGCGGCTGCGGCCGTGAACCTTCACATCTTTATAAGCAAAACAAACCGGAAAGGCGGATAAATGAAAATGGCATCCAAAGTTTATTTCTCAAGGGAGCTGACGCCCGAAAAAGTGGTGGAGCTCTATAATGCGCTCGGGATCGAGCTGCCCGGCAGGGTCGCTGTCAAGCTCCATTCCGGCGAAAAGGGCAATCAGAATTACCTGACTCCGGAGTTCTGGAAGCCGATGATCGAGGCCGTGAACGGCACGGTGGTGGAATGCAACACCGCCTACGGCAAGGCGTTCGACGGCGTGCGCGATTACACCGACGGGCATCTTAAGCTCATCGAGGAACACGGGTGGAACAAATACTTCACCGTCGATCTCATGGACGCCGAGGGTCCCGATCTCATCTTGCCCGTGGAAAACGGCAAGGTCCTCAGCGAGAACCGCGTCGGGAAGAACATAGTGAACTATGATTCCATGCTCGTGCTCGCTCATTTCAAGGGGCATCCGATGGGCGGCTACGGCGGAGCGCTGAAGCAGCTCTCCATAGGCTGCGGCTCGCGCGAGGGCAAGGCCCTGATCCATTCGGGCGGCGTTTCGGAGGACAATGTCGAATGCTGGGACAAGCATGCCGAGCAGGACCGCTTCCTCGAGGCGATGGCCGACGCGGCGAGCACGGTGGTGAAGCATTTTTCGGGGCGTATCGCGTTCATCAACGTGATGAAAAACCTTTCCGTGGACTGCGACTGCTGCTCGGTCGCCGAGGATCCCTGCATGAAGGATATCGGCATCCTCGCGTCGCTCGATCCGGTCGCGATCGATCAGGCCTGCATCGACCTGATCTATGCCGCGAAGGACGACCCCGGTCGGGCGCACTTTATCGAAAGGGTGGAGTCCCGAAACGGAGTGCATAC
This sequence comes from Bacillota bacterium, assembly GCA_016282255.1. GTDB lineage: Bacteria > Bacillota > Clostridia > Christensenellales > CAG-138 > PeH17. The sequence goes on along the minus strand of JAEEKE010000080.1, from coordinate 24,307 downwards.
CATCGAGGCCGCGGCAGAGCTCGGTTACGGCAGCAGGGAGTATGAGCTTATAGAGATGTAAAGCATTAGCCCATAAGAAAAAGCGGAGCTTTTCGCTCCGCTTTTTCCGTTTATCATCTTATCATCAGTACTTGCCGCTGTGTCCGGACCAGCTGCCTCCGGAGGAGGAATGGAAGCTTCCGCTGCTCCCGCTGCTCCCGCGAGGCTCGGTCTGGATCGGCGTCCTCGCAACGGTGCTGTAGAGGTAGATCTCGTCCGCGTTCATGATGTTCAGGCTGCCCTGCTTCATGTATTCGGAGGCGGACTGCTTCTTTTCGACGCTCCTGAGCTTGCTCTTCATGCTGCCGGTGCCGATGCCGCCGGTGATGAGGCCCACGATGCCCGCGAGGATGCCCGCGCCGCCGGTGGAGATCAGCTTCTGCTTATAGGGCTTGCCGTTCTCGGCCGCGGTCAGGAACTCGTCCGCACAGTCTGCGAACTTATTGAACGCCTCGTAGTAATTGTCGTAGCGAAGCTCATCTACCACGACATTATCGAGCTTGCTGTAAGCATCCTCCGTCATCGCGGTCTTGCCGTCGCCCGTGGCGCAGAACGCGTAATCGCGCTCCTCGGGGCAGACCAGCATCACGATGCCGTCCTGAGCGAAGCCCGTCGCCTCATAGAAATCGGCGGCGTAGAGCCTGGCCTCCTTGTTGCCGAGGCTCCTCGCGGCTATGACGACCACGTCGCAGTCGTGCTTTTTGCTGATAGTATCGAGCTTTTCGCGCAGCGCGGCCTTCTGGCTCTCGCTGAGCAAGCCCGCAAGGTCCTGGATGCGCACGCCGGGCTCGCCCGCGGGCACCGCAGTGGGGGCGGGCTCCGCAGTGGGGACTTCGGTCGCGTCGATCACGGCGCCGCTGCCCTCGATCAGTATGCGCTCCGCACCGTCGAGCAGCGCGGTTATGCCGCCCTCGTAGGTGTTGGAATTATTGTATGCGTCGAGCAGGCGCTCGTCGTCCGCCTGGGCGAACTTGCCGTCCGCCTCGCCGAAATGCGCCACGCCGATCTTGCCAAGCTTTGTATCGTGGCCGTAGGCGACGCCGGTCGCCTCGCCGAACGCGGCCTGGTATTTCTCGGCGATATAGCCGGTGATGCCCGCGTCGCCCGCCTTGTCGGTGATGACGAACATCACGTTGCAGCCGTTCTCGGAGCTGATGCGCGCCGCACGCTCGTTGAGGGAATTGAGCACGTCCTCGCCGAGCACTCCGCATTCATCCACGACGTAGCTCCGGCCGCCCTCCTCCGCCAGCGCCGGTATCGCGAGGGCGAAGAGCAGCAGCGCCGCGAGGAGCATCAGGATCGATCTTGAAAAAGTCTTCTTCATGGCCGTTCCCTCCTCACAGCATATTCAGCAGCATCGTGATGCCGAAGGCCGCCGCCGCGCCGATAGCGGCCAGGAGCCAGAACCATTTCCGGCTCGCCGCCTTGTCCGCGGGCAGGTCGCCGACGAATTTGCCGGTCTGCCCGTTCATCGCGAAGGTGTATTGCTTATCCTTCCAGGTGGTGTTTAAAAGCCACACCGGGTAGAGCGCGTACTTCGCTTCGGCGTTCGAAAGGCGGATGCTGCTCGCCTCGGGAACGACGCTCATATAGTCGCTGACCGTGGTGGCGAACACCGCCTCGGTGCTCTTCTTGATGCGCTCGTTCGCGCGCTCGATGCTGTCCTCGGCCGTCACGTCGTACTTGTCGGCAAGGTAGCCGGCGAGGTACGCGGTCTGGAAATCCACGGCCTCGTGGATATCGAAGGGCTCGATGGACTCCATCAGGTCGTTCGGTATCTTCTGCGAGCCGTCGACCGGCACCGCCTCGAAGCCGAGGGAGCCGGAGCGCAGCACCGAATAGTGGCGCGTTTCGGTATAGATGTAATCGCGGTCGCGCCAGGAGGTGGTGCGGGTGGCGCGATAGCGCATATCGGCGTCGGCGTCCGCATTGAACACCCAGTAGGGCACGTAGATGCCCTTGATCTCGTCGATATGGTTCTGATCCTTGAAGACCTTGGGCAGCAGGCGCTTGCCCTGAAGATGCTCGTTCAAAGCACGCTTCGCGGCCTCCTTATCGAGCTTGAAGGGTATGACGAGGTCCGGCTTGAGAAGGCCGCTGACGTTGCCCGCGACGACCACGGGGTTGCCGCAGAACGGGCAGGAGGTCGCCGTCATGTTCTCGTCGCCCACGATCTGTCCGCCGCAGGACTGGCAGATGTAGATCCGCATCCCTTCCGTCTCGCCGGGCTGCCAATCGGTGCCGGCGTCGGTATTCCAGTTCATGCTGTCCGGCTTCTGGTTATTGAGCACGTTGTCGTACGCCGCCAGCGATTCCATCTCGAACTCGGTGTCGCAATAGGGGCACTTCATCTTCTGGATCCCGCTGTCGAACGCGATCGCGCCGCCGCAGCATGGGCATTTGTATTCAAGCAATCCTGCCATCGACTTCACTCCTTCATACGAAATCGGTTTTTGAAAACCTTCTGATTTTCAAACGGCGGCAATGGCGTGCCGTTTCAGCTTGCCATTGCCGCCACAGTTGCCATCTTGACCCGCAAGCGGGCTTAGGGATTACTCCTTCTTAGTGCCGCAGTTGGAGCAGAAGTTGCCGGTGTTGACGGTGCCGCATGCGCAGGTCCAGGTGCCGGCGGGTTCGGGCTTCTTGCTGCCGCAGTTCGGGCAGAAGTTGCCGGTGTTGACGCTGCCGCATGCGCAGGTCCAGGTGCCGGCGGGCTCGGGCTTCTTGGTGCCGCACTGCGGGCAGAAGTTGCCGTTTACAACGGTGCCGCAGCTGCAGGTCCAGCCGTTGGCGGGCTGCTGAGCCGCCGCCTGCTGCTGTTGCTGCTGACCGAGCTGGAAGAGGTTGGCCGCATTCGCGCCGCCCGCCTGGGTCGCCATGCCGAGGCCGACAAAGCCTGCCATAGCGCCGCCCTGGTTGTTGGCCGCAGCCTTCATGGCGTCTGCCTGAGCCGCCGCAACGGTCGCCGCCGCGTAGGTGGGATCCTTGAGCATGGCCGCGCGCTGCGCCTGCTTGATGAGCTCCTGATCCGCTTCGGGCAGAGTCACGGAGCCGAGGGCGACGGACACGACCTCAAGGCCGCGGAGCTCGCCCCAGGAGGTGGAGAGCACTTCGTTGAGCGCCTTCTCAAGGTCGGTGTTGTGGGCTACGATCTGGTTCGGACGGAGCTCGAGGTCGGAGAGCTTTGCGAGCGCGGGCTGCAGAGCGCCGACGAACTCGGTCTTGAGCTGGGCGTCGATCTGATCGCGGGTGTATTCCTTTTCAACGTTGCCGCAGACCTTGCTGTAGAACAGAAGGGGATTCGCAATGCGGTAGGAATAAACGCCGGAGCAGCGGAGGGAAACGTCGAGGTCGAGGTTGATCTTGGAATCGACCACGCGGAAGGGCACGGGGTTGGGAGTGCCGAACTTGTTGTCGAGGATCTCCTTGATGTTGAAGTAATAGACCCTCTGATCCTTGCCGGGATCGCCGCCGAAGGTGAAACGCTTGCCGATCTGCTTGAAGATATCGAGGATGCCCTGGCCGAGAGGACCGGTGAAGATGCTGGGCTCGGTGGAGGTATCGTAGATATACTCGCCGGGCTCCGCGCAGACCTCGACCACGAGGCCGGACTCGACGATCATCATGCACTGACCGTCCGCAACGGCGATCTTGGAGCCGTTGGAGATGATGTTGTCATTGCCCTTGGTGTTGGAGGAACGGCCCGAGATGACCTTCTGGCCCTTGGTTACGAGCACGTCCTTGGGCATTGCTTCGCAGTAAAAGAACTCTTTCCACTGGTCGGCAAGAACGCCGCCGGCTGCGCCTACTAATGCTGAGATAAGACCCATTGTTTAATCCCCTTTCAGATTATGTTTGTTGAGATTTGTTATTCGCGCGGAGCAGCGCCCGCACGGGAACACGACCATTACAATATAGGAATGGTTATACAATAACATTATATAAAATAACCCCCTGTATGTCAAGCTTTTGCGGGAAAAATACACATTAAACCGCCGTTTTGCCTTATTTTGACCGCCGCGGGGCGAAGGAGGGCTCCTGCGCGCCTTCAAGGCGGTTTTCGGCAAGCAAAAAAGCCGGCGAAACCGGCTTGATACTATGGCTTTATATCCTTTTCAGCGCTTCCTCCTGCGCACGGCCTCGGGCTTGGTGATCCTTATCGCGATATCCACGCCGTCGGCGCGGTCCTGCTGCTCGACCTGAACGTCCACCCCGCCGGAGCGGAGCTGGTCGCAGGCGGTGTTGATCGTGTTCATGAACACGCGGTAGTCCTTCAAGAGCCTTATTATGACGGGCCGGGGCTTTGCGCCCGACCGCTTTTTGTCGTAGCTTTCATCGAGCAGCCTTTCGACGAGGCGCTCGGTCTCGGTCACGCTGAGCCTGCCCTCCCCCGCCTTCTCTATCGCCTTCATGCGGTCGTCGGGGTCGTCGAGCCTGAGCACGGCGCGGGCATGGCGCTCGCTGAGGCCGTGGGCGGTTATCGCTTTGCGCGCCTCGGGGGCAAGCCTTAAAAGCCGCAGCTTGTTCGCCACGAAGCTCTGGCTCTTGCCGATGCGGGCGGCGAGCTCCTCCTGAGTAAGGCCCAGCTCGTCGATCAGGGCCCTGTAGCACTCGGCCTCCTCAAAGCAGTTCAGGTCCTCGCGCTGCAGGTTCTCTATGACCGCCATCAGCGCGGAATCGGCGTCCTGCGTCTGCCTGTCCACTATGCAGAGCACCTTCTTGATGCCCAGGCTCCGGATCGCGCGCAGGCGCCTTTCGCCGGAGATCAACTCGTAGATGCCGCCGTTTTTGCGCACGACGAGGGGCTGGATAAGGCCGACCTGCCTTATCGACTGCGCGAGCTCCAAAATGCTCTCGTCGTCAAAGGTCTTGCGCGGCTGGGCCGGGTTCGGCACGATGACGGCGACGGGCAGCTCCTCGAGGGTGCGGCCGAGTTCGCTCTTCTTATCTTTTATAAAATCAAACAGAGGCATTTCCCATGGTCACGGGCCGGTTTTTCCCCCGCCCGAAAGGCCGTATTTTGCAAGCAGCGCGTCGAGCCTGCCGCTCTGGCTCAGCTCGTAGATGAACACGTCCGCCAGCCGCGCGATCGCGGGCTCGTCGGCCGACACGGCGATCGCGTAGTTCACGGTGCCGAGCGGCGTATTATGGAGCGTCAGCTCCGCTTCACCGGCGTAGCGCTCGATATAGACGCCCGTCATCGCCGCGCCGTCGATCCTGCCCTCGGAAAGCGCCTTGAGCATATCGGGATACGAGGCGAACGCGGTCTTCGTGAAGACCACGGCGTCCTCCGGCAGCTCGGGCGTGCGGCCCTTGATCCTGTCGAGCAGCGTGCGCTCGACCTTGGTCTCGTGCTCGTCGATATAGCTTGAAAGCACGCTTGCGCCGGCGGTGTTCTGAACATAGCCGATGTTGATCGAATCGAGCGGGGCGTTCTCCAGCCCCGGGCGGACCGCCACGCGGCAGGAATCGGTATAGTAGGAATAGGAATAGGCGTATTTGCTGCTGGCGCCCTTCGGCATCAGCGCGATGGCCGCGTCGATCGAGCCGTCCGAAAGCTTGGTGGAGGCGGTCTGGCCCGAGACCGTGACGAGCTTGACCGCGGTCTCGCTGCCGCTCTCGGGGAAGAGGTATTCGGCGAACAGCTTCGCGAGCTCTATCTCGAGCCCCTCGCCGTTATAAGCGAAGGAGGGAATGTCGTCCCGAACGCCGACGACGAGCACGCCGCGGTCGGTGATGCGGCGGATCTCCGCGGAGTTCATAAGCTGGTTTTTCGGGCGGCCGAGGAAGAGCAGGGCGAACACGAACAGCACGCCGACGATGCAATAGAGGGCTATGCGGAACGGCTTGCCCTCTCTGCCGCGCAGGCTGATGCCCTCGCCGGCGGGATTTCTTTTATGCTTCCTCGTGCGGAAGCCCAATCTTCTGCTCATGCCTTGATTATAGCAGAAATCCGGCCGGGAATCAATCTCGATTCCTCCGGAGCGCGGGAATGCGCCGGGCGTCAGCTCACCTTCGCGACGATGACCGTCATATCGTCCCTGCCGCCGAGGCCCGACGCGAGCTCGGTCAGCAGCTTTGCCGCGGCGTCGGCCTCAAGGCCCGCTATCCTTTCGTTAAGGGTCTCCGGCTCCCGGCCGAGCACGTCCATCGCCCCGTCGGTCATCATTATCACCGCGTCGCCCCGCTTCATGCGCACGCTCGAAACGGCCGTCCGCGCCTCCTCCACTATACCCACGGGCAGCGCTTCGCCGCTGAGCTGCGAGACCCTGCCCCCGCGAACGAGGCAGCAGGGAGGCGCGCCGTGCTTGGCGAGGCGCATCGTGCCGCTCATCGGGTCGAAGAGCACCGCGTCGAGCGTGGCGTACATCTCGCCCCCCTCGCGCAGCAGCAGGAGCCGGTTGACGCATTCGGCGGCCTCCTCAAGGCGGAAGCCGCAGGTGACGAGGTCCGCGAGCAGCTGCACGGCCTGGGAGCTCTCCCGCGCCGCCTCACTGCCGCTGCCCATGCCGTCCGAGAGCGCCGCAAGGAACACGCCGTCGAAATCCCTGATGCACCAGCTGTCGCCCGAAGCCTTCTCGCCGAGCCTGGGGCAGGTCGAGGCGGCGATGTCGAGCCGGAAGCGCACGTGCCCCGGGTCCTTCCCCGGCGAGGAAAGGCGGGCAAGGCTCTCGGCAACGCCCGAAAGCTGGCGGTTGATGAAGCCGTCGGCCGGCTCCTCCCCGCTCTCGAACAGCGAGGCAAGTTCTTGCAGAACGTCCGAAAGCACGGTCAGCTTATAGTTCTGATAGATCAGCCGCCTTTCGAGCCGCTCGGTCCTCGGCGAGCGCCCCTCCTCCCTGAGCACTGCGAGCGAGCGCGGCAGGACCAGGAACACGGCCGAGGAGAACAGTATCTCGCCCGCGCCGAGCGTGCCGCTGCCGTGCATCAGCGCGAAGATCAGCAGCGCCGGCAGCGAAAAGCCCGCGGCCACGGCGAGCCTGCCGAGGGGGCGGCAGAGGGCCGCGCCGAGCGTGCAGGTGCAGAGCACGGCGATGAGCAGGATGTCCCCGCTCGTGCCGAATACCCTGACGGCCGCCGCAACGGCCGCGGCGGCAACGGCCGAGACGCCCCCGGAATACGCCGCGTTCATCAGGAAGACCGCCAGGAAGCAGACCCCGAGGCCGAGGCCGAGCGGGCTGAGCCGCCCGAAGGCGACCGCGATCTCCCCCGCGAACGCCGCGATCAACACGAGCTTTTCATCGGGCAGCAGCCCGTTCTTCGCGGCCGCCCTCATCGAGAGCAGGGCGCCGGTATCCAGGAACGCCGCGATCAGCGCCGCTCCGCTGCCCGCAAGATGCGCCGCGAACGCCCTTGCCGAAAGGTCCTCATAGGCGTGCAGCAGTATCCCGACCGGGAGCGAAACCAGCAGCACGGCGAGCAGCGCCGTGTGGAAGCAGAGCTTAGAGAGGCGCTTTCTTCCGAGGATAAGCAGCGCGGCATACAGAAGCGCCGCCGAAACGCAGCCCGAGGGCCTGCCCGAAACGAGGCAGCCCAAGGCGGTGCCGAGCGCCGCGGGCAGCAGGGCCTCGCCGAGCTCCGCCGCGGCGAAGGCGTCCATCAGGGCGAGCGCGAGCGCGGGCGGGATATAGCCGCCCAGCGCCGTGCGGGAGAACAGGCCGACCGGTGAGAGCTTCCATGCCGCGGCGAAGAGCAGCGCCCCGAGGAACGGCAGCACCGTTCCCGTCAGCAGCCGCCCGGCGGTGCGGGAGCCGTTCAGCGAATATGCGGCGAGCCTCGTCCGGTCCGCGAATCTTCTCAGCGTCTCCATGCCGCCCTCCTCCTTTCGGAAGCATCATAGCACGGGCGCGGCCCGGGGACCGTCGATTCGGCGCGGTGAAAAAACGGAGCTTATGCCGCTTTGCCGCGAGGAACGGCGCATAGCCGTCTTTCGGCGGATTATCCCATTTTGCGCATGCAAAATGATTTGCGCATGCAAAATGATTTGCGCATGCAAAATGATTTATGCATGCATAAAAACGAAGCGGGCGGCAATGCCGCCCGCTTCGCTCTTCGGGTCCCGAAGGACCTTTTATTACTTATGGGTGCCGACGCTGACCGCATCGATGAGCAGGGTGTACTCATCGTAGCAGTTGAAGTGACGGAACGCGAGCTGGATGGTCTGACCTGCGAAGGCGCTGAGGTCGATGACGTGCTCAACGCAGAGGTAGGTGTCCATCGTGGTCTCGAAGATGTTGACGCCATCCTCGTAGCTGCCGCCCGCGGGGATCACGTATACGGCGTAGTGCTCATCCCAGTCAGCAGTCGCGCTGTAGTTCGCGGTGCTGGTGTAGAAGGAGAGGAACCTGTTGTCGCCGACCGTGAATTCGGGGCTGATCATCCAGTTGTCGGGCGTGAACGCGCCGGCTTCCTGAGTGTAGGAGTAGCTGACCGCGCACTTTGCGCCGTCGTAATACTGGCCGTTATCGAAGTAGTCGGTGCCCCAGTTGAGGCCGTCGCCGTCAGCATCAACGGTCTCCCAGGTGAAGGGGCCGTCGAAGTTCTCGTAGAAGTCCTCATGGTTGACGGTGGGCGCCGCGACCTCGATGTAGTTCGCGAACATGCCGAGGCAGTAGAGGCCGCCGTAGACAGCGCCGAGATCCGCGATCGCGCCGTTATTGACGTCGATGCACATCAGGTGCATGTCGGAGTAGTACTGGGCGGTGCCGGGAGCGGCGAACCAGAAGAAGCAGCCGGCAGCGTAGCAGCCGCACTGCGGGAAGAAGTTGCTGCCGTTGAGCGGCACAACGCCGGTCTCGCTGATGACCCTGGTCTCGGTACCGGAAGCGATATCATAGCTGCAGAAGTCGCCGTACGCGTCGACGATGTAGCAGTTGCCGTTGACGTCGAAGTCGATCGCAACGATACCGTACTGAGGATCGGCGCAGGGGGTAAGAGCGCAGGTGCTGGGATCGAGGATATAGAGCTCGCCGACGCCGGCAACGACATAGAGCCTGCCGGTGATGCGGTCATACGCCATCTCATGGATGGTGTATGAGCTCTGTACGGTGCCGAGGGTGGTCTTGGCGCCCCAGGCGTCGACGTCGGAAGCCTCGTACCTGATCAGGGTGCCGTCGGCGCCGATGGCGTAGACGTACTCGCCGGTCCAGGTGCCGCACTTATAGTCGCCGTCATCGCTGTGGATGCCGCCGCCGTAGTACAGGGACTCGAGGTCAGCGGTGGAGAACCTGATCCAGGTCTGGGTGTTGAGGTTGGAACCGTAGCAGTAGAGGTTGAGGATCGGTACCTCGACGACGGGCTCGCCGGGGGTGACGCCCTCAACGGGGGTCAGGGTCTGGCCGTTCCAGAGGTAGGCCTGCTCGTTCATAGCGTAGTCGCAGACAAGGACGTAGCACTGGGACGCAGCGTCGAGGGTCACGTGGGTGACGGCGCCGCGGGCGGTCTCGAAGACGCCGGTCTCGTCGATCATGTCGCCGAGCTCGGACTCGCTCCTGTACTCGAAGGTGGCGACGTATGCAACGTAGCGATCGTCGGTGACGTCGAGGGTCAGGGTGCTGCCGTTCGCGGTCACGTTGGAAGCGACGGGCTTGTTGACGTCGATGGAGACGGGGGTATCCCAGGTGTAGTTCTCGCTGGCTTCAACGCTGAAGGGAGCGGTGCCGTGAGCGCCGTCGTTGGCGAGCTTCGCCTCAACGCGGATGATGATCTCATCCTTGCCGTAGTTCGCGAAGTTGATGGTGCCGGGGAAGGTGCCCTCGGTGACGCCGAGCATGGTGCGGTGATCGTTATCCCAGAAGCCCTTGGCCATGAAGCCGAGGTTGGAGATCTGGTCGAGCTCGTTGCCGTTCTCGTCCAAGACAAGGTAGCGGACGTAGGAGGTACGGAGCAGACCGGTGTAGAGGGTGTTTACGGTATCCATGATGCCGTCGGCGTTCGGGGAGATGGCATTGCGGTCCGCAAGGTAGTAGCTCATATTCTCGGTCTCAACATAGGGGTTGACGCCGAGGCCGTAGATGGTGTTGCCCTTCTTCCAGCCGATGGTGTTGGGGAAGTTGTTGCTGTTGCGCTGTATGCCCTCATCCTGGTAGTAGTAACCGCGGTCGATGGTGGCAGCGTAGTTCCAGTCGCCGTAGAACTTGACGAAGGGAACGCTCAGGGTGACGTCGCCCTCGGTCTCGGGAACGAGCTCGATGAAGCCCTCCACGAGAGCGCCGGAGGTGTAGTAAGCATCAAGGTAACCCTTGATCGCGTTGTTGAGCACGGCGTTCACGGTGACGGTGGCTTCACCGCCCGCGGGAACGGTCACGGTCTCGGGCATGTCGAAATCGACATAGCCGGGATCATTGCTGTACATGGGATCGATAAGGCCCATCGCTATACGCATGATGAGAACGACGTCGGAGACCTCAACGTTGCCGTTGCCGTTGACGTCGCAGATGGTATCCTGATCGATAAGGCCCATAGCCATACGCAGAGCGAGGACCGCGTCCGCGATCTCGACCCTGTCGTTGCCGTTGGCGTCGCCGAGGAGGAGGGTCTCGCCGGTGTCGCCGGAGATCTTCATGGTGCCGCCGTAGTAGACGAGGACCATGCTGCCGTCATCGAGGGTGCCGAGCTGCGCGATGTCGTTGACGGTGACGGTGGGAACGACGGCGTAGACCTGCTCGGTGTCGCCGAAGTTATGTACCTTGAAGGTCATGGTCATTGCGCCGGTCTTCTCGGGATCGTCGCCGAGCTCGAGCTTCGGACGGCTGCCCTGGGTGCCTTCAACGGTGAGGTAGGCCTTGGTGGTGGTCGCAGCGGTGAGGTTCATGCGGCCGGCGCCCTGCTCGTGGACGGGGGCGTATTCGCCGCTGTCGCTGACGATCGGGGTGGCGGTGCTCATGAGGATGCGGTCGACCATCATCTGCTTCTCGGCATTGCTGAGGTTCGGGAAGTTGACGTCAACGTATTCGGTGACGATCGCCATACCGCCGCAGACGTGGGGGGTCGCCATGGAGGTGCCGTCCCAGGTCGCGTACCAGGTGCCGGAGATGGAGGGGTCGGTGGAGGAGTAGATCGAGCCGCCGGGGGCGGTGATCTCGGGCTTGATGCCCATGTTGTTCAGCAGACCGCGGCTGGAGAAGCTGGTGGTATGATCGCCGCTCGGGCTGTCGAAGATGCCCTGCTCCTGGCCGATGTACATGACCTTGTTTTCAGCGGCGGCAAGCGCGGCGCCCGCGGTCCTGGAGATGATGACGTGCGGGATATGGCCGCCCTCGTAGGCTACCATGTTGACGGATTCGTCGACGTTGTTGTAGACGATACAGGCGACTGCGCCGGCATTCTCGGCGTTCTCGGCCTTGGTGACGAAGTTGATCTCACCGCGGGAGACGAGAGCGACCTTGCCCTGGACGTCGACCTGAGCGAAGTCCTCGGGAGTACCGAAGCCGGGGACCATGACGTAAGGAACGGTCTGGCCGCCGAGGACGTTGCGGAGCTGATAGGCGTTCTCCGCGTTCTCGCTGTAGCTGTAGTCCACACCCTCAACGGTAATGTAGTAGAAGCGCTGCTTGGTGTTGTTGACAGCAGCGACGGAGAGGCTCTGAGTCCAGGAGGAGGGAGAACCGACGACGCCGAAGTCGACGTCCTCAACGACGCCGTAACCGCTGTTGGAGTAGGTGCCGCTGACATCGTAGTTACCGCCCCACGCGTTGTTGAAGGTGGAGTCGTAGTCGTTGCCCGCTGCCATGGCGAGGTTGACGCCCGCGTTCACGCAGCGATCGAGGATCGCGACATAGGAGGGATCATAGGGGGTCTCTTCGCCGTTGGGGGAACCGAGCGAGAGGTTCGCGGCAGAAACGCCGAGAACAGCGCAGTCCTCAAGAGCGGGGAGGATGTTGGTCCAGGGAGCACCGCCGGAAGCGCGGAATACCTGCATGACCGCGATCTGAGCGTCCTTTGCAACGCCCTGGATCTCGCCGCCGTTACCGGCCGCGATACCGGCAACGTGGGTGCCGTGGTCGCTGCTGCCGGGATGGGAAGCATCGGCATGGTTGTATTCATAGTTCCACTGGAAGGGGATCTTGGCGCTGACGTAAACGTTGTTGACGTTCATGGTGCTGCCGGTGCCGTGGAGCTGGCCGCTGGCGATGACCGCAGCGATGTCGTCACGGGTGAACTGCACCTCGTCGGGCTCGACGGAGAACGCGGGATGGCTTACGCGGCAGCCGGTATCGATGATGGCTACGGTGTAGCCGGCACCGGTGTAACCGAGCTCCCAAGCGTCGACCGCGCCGACCTGGGTGGTGGTGTTGAACAGTTCGGGCTCTTCGAAGACCGGGGATACGAAAGCGTGTACGCCCTCGATCGCGTCGATCTCGGCAACGAGACGGTACTCGCCGTCGAACGCGAAGCCGTTGAACAGCACGGAGAAGTGGTTGGTAGGAACGATGTTGATGTTAAGCTGCTGATTCAGCCTCTTGATCATCGCGTTCTGGGAAGCGACGAGCTGATCGCGGTAGCTGCCCGCGCTGCGCAGATCGCTCATAACATCGGCGGCGGGAGCCTCGGGCAGCTCGACCATGATGGTCACGATGTCGTTCGGCTGGGTGGCCGGAGCAGCATCGACTTCCGCTGCTTTGAAGGTCTTGCCGTTCCTGATGCCGGAGAGGTCAAGAGTCTTAGTGCTCGCTTCGCGGCCCTCATAGGTCTTCGAAGCGGTTTCGCCGGCTTTAAGGGTGCCGTCGATCTCGAATTCAGCCGTCTTGGCCATGACGCCGGAGAAGGCGGTCAGGACCATCATGACTGCGAGAGCGCAGGCGAGAAAGCCTTTGAATGTTTTCTTCATGTTCTTTCCTCCTTATAAGGTTTACGTTGGCGTTTTCTCCCGGGGCCGCCCTTTGGGCGCCGCGCCGGTCCCGTACGCTCCTCAAAGGCCGTTTTGCCGCCTCAGAGGACCGACGGGGAGCCTGTCCGCAAACGCTTTCGGGACCGCTCCGAGAGGGGATATCCAATCTATTATAGTATAAAATGAAACCGCAAAAGTGTCAAGAGTTTATAGGAACAAATGCGCTGTTTTTTCATGCAAAATATATCTTTTCGGCGCATTCCGAAACGGTTGACAAATCGCTTCTCTTTAATTATAATGTTCGGGCAAATGAATATCCGCCATAGACAGCAGGTGCCTTTTGCCGAAGGGCGAAAAGCTCAATATCCCGCCGAGGTGAAGCAAATAGTTTATTACGCCGCGTGCGTTTTCGCTATTCCTCTCCCCTGTGCAAGGCTGCTGCCCACTGCCGGGGGATATTTGTTTGAAACTGTGACAAGGAGGAAAAATCCCACATGGCAAATGCTTCCATTATTGCAATGAAGGAACAGCATGTTGCTGAGATCTCCGAGAAGATCAAGAAGGCGCAGTCGATCGTTATGTTCGACTACCGCGGCCTGACCGTTGAGGAGGACACCAATCTGCGCAACGAGATGCGCAAGAACGGCGTTGAGTACGTTGTCCTCAAGAACTCCATGGTCGAGAGGGCCTGCCGTGAGCTCGGTGTGGACGAGAAGGTCCACGATATGCTCAAGGGTCCTTCCGCTTTCGCATTCGGCTACAACGACCCCGTTGCGCCCGCCAAGGTCCTCAAGGATTTCGTCAAGAAGGTCAAGAAGTGCGCCGTTAAGGGCGGCATCGTCGACGGTACCGTCACCGATCCCGCCGGCATCGATGCGCTCGCCGATCTGCCCTCCCGCGAGGTGCTTATCGCCCGCATGCTCGGCAGCATGATGAGCCCGATCTCCGGTCTCGCCATCGCACTCGACCAGCTCGCCAAGAAGCTCGGCTCAGATGCCGGGCAGACCACCGCTGCGGAGTAAGCAGCAAACCGTTTTCAAACAAATAAAAATTATCGGAGGAAAACAAAAATGACTACCCAGGAATTCATCGATTTTATCAAGTCCCTTAACGTTCTCCAGCTCTCCGAGCTCGTAAAGGCCGTTGAGAACGAGTTCGGCGTATCCGCAGCCGCCACCGCCGTTGCAGTCGCCGGCCCCGCCGCCGCCGCCGTTGAAGAAGTTGAAGAGAAGACCGAGTTCGACGTCGTTCTCAAGAGCTTCGGCGCCAACAAGCTCAACGTCATCAAGGTCGTCCGCGCAGAGCTCGGCCTCGGCCTCAAGGAAGCCAAGGACGCTGTCGAAGCGGCTCCCACCACCCTCAAGGAAGGCCTCTCCAAGGAAGATGCCGAGAAGCTCGCCAAGGCGTTCACCGATGCCGGCGCAGAGATCGAGATCAAATAATCAACTTGTCACAAAAAACCGGGCGCGGATCTCTCCGCGTCCGGTTTTTGCTTTAAAGTGTAATCTTGGGACGATTCTTCCGTCTTTATAAGTGAAGGGCATCGTGAAGGAGGTGCGGGAATGGACGACGGCAGCCTGCTCGAGCTGTTCCTCAAGGGCGATCAGCGGGCGATAACCGAAGCGAGGGCGGCGTACGGCGCCTACTGCATGCGCGTCGCGCTCAATATCACCGGCGACAGGCGCGATGCGGAGGAATGCTTTTCGGACGCGCTGTATTCGGCATGGAACAGCATACCGAGCGTGCGCCCCAAGGAGCTTCGCGCCTATCTCGCAAGGCTGACCCGCAACGCGGCGCTCGACGTTCACGATAAACGCAAGGCCGGGAAGCGCGGGGGCGGCGCCGCCGAGGTCGCGCTCTCGGAGCTCGGCGATATCGCGTCGCGGATCGGCGACCCCTCAGGCGAGGCCGAAAGGAACGAGCTCGTTCGGGCAATAAGCGAATTCGTAAACGCCCTGCCCGCCGGAAAGCGCCGCGTCTTCACCTTAAGGTATTGGTGGTTCGAGGATATCGCGGATATCGCGCAGGCCTGCTCGAAAAGCCCGAACCGGATCAGAGTGGAGCTTCACCGGCTTCGCGAGGCCTTGAAAAAATATTTGAAGGAAAGAGGGTTTTCGGTATGACGGCAATGGAATTGTCCAGGCTCCTCGGCAGTATCGACGATAGCTGTGCCGAGGAAAAAAACACCGGCGAAAGGCGCCGTTTCGTCCGCCCGCTGATCGCAGCGGCGGCGCTGCTGCTCGTTTTCGGCGTGATCGCGGGCTTTGGGAGCGGTTTTTTCGGTTCCGCCGCGCCTGCTCCGTCCGGGATGCGGGAAGGATACGCATTTATGGAAAAATCAGACGTCCCGAAGGATGCGGTGCTGCCTCCCGCGCAGAGCGGCTACTCGCTCGATATCTCATACCTGAAGCAGTATGATTTTGCTTCGGCGTACGGGGAAGCTTCCGGCGTATGCGTCGTCACGGTGGGAAACTGGCTCTCTGAGAACGAGGTCTGCACGTATTACGAAGCCACCGTGAACAAGTGCTTCAAGGGCGAGCTGCCCGAAACGATAGTGATCTATCAGCTCGGAAGCTCGCGGAATCCTTCGGAGATCGCGCCGTTTTCCTATGGGGATAAGCTTCTGGTCTTCCTGCAGGAGCGTGCGGATGCGGAGTATGCGAACATGTATGAGATCGTCGGAGCGGATATCGGCTGCCTATATGCGGCGGCGGATACCCAAGGCAGCGTCTATTTTATGGATCTGCGCGGCCTGCTGAGCCTTGAAACGCGGCAGATGGGCGACAGGCTCCCCGAGTGTGGAGAAAAGAGCGCCGCTTTAAGAAACGAGCTGAGCCTCTACTATGGCCGCGAGCCCTTGTCCGGCCTTATAAGGCAGTGCGGCGATATCTATTCCGCCGAGTCCGTCGAGCGGCTGTTTGAAGAGCTGCGCGCGGGATAAGTATCTCTTTATGGTAAAAGCCGGGCGCGGATCTCTCCGCGTCCGGTTTTTGCTTTAGGCCCACGACGGGCCGTTTTTCTTTTTTGGGTTACGCCGTTATATTCATCGCCAGGCGCAGTATCATCAGCGCGTCGGTCACGGTGAAGCTGCCGTCGCCGTCCATATCGCAGTTCTCGGGGCAGGGCAGCTCGGGGATGATGTTCATCGCCCTGCGCAGCACGAGCAGCGCGTCGGTAACGGTCACGCTGCCGTCGCCGTCCGCATCGCCGGAAAGGCCGGGCTCGGGGCCGCTTTCGGTGGTCAATATCACCTCGTCCACCCAGGCGCAGTCGCTGCCCGAGGCGTAGCTGTAATCCTTTTCATACTTCCATTCGAAGCTGAAGCTCCCGTCCTCAGCGGCGGTGTAGACGCAGTTCGTCCAGTCATGCTCGCCGGACTGCCGGAACTGGCGCGTGCCGTTGACGCTGAACGAGAACCAGTCGTAGTTGCTTTCGCTGGAGACCTTGTAATCGAAGGAGAGCGTGTCGCCCGCGCGCATATCGAGGGTGATCGTGATGCTGCTCGAGGTGCTGTCCGCGCCCGCGTTGCCGCTCATGCCCGCGATGCGTCCGTCCTTGATCACGCCGGTGAAGGGGTATTCGCCCGTCGCGAACGCAAGCGTGCCGCCGTCGGTATTGAGGGCGAAGTCAAGGTCGATCGCCTCGGCGTCGGTGCGCCACTGGCCGTCCAGCCAGGCGATGCGGGAGAGCAGCCAGCTGCGAAGGTCGCTGACGCCCTGCTCGAAATGCTTGCCCCACTTCGCGTCGTTGCGCGGCATGGAGGAGGCGAGGTACGCGGCCTCGGAGTCGAGCAGACGCAGCATCTCGGGGATAAGGGTCCGCCTGTATTCGGTGTACTTCGCCTTGAGCGCGGCATTGAACTCCACGTGATCGTCATAGAGGGTGTCGAACCACGGGCAGGAGCTGTTGATGACCATGAAGTCCGCCGGGCTGATCGCGTCCGGGCAGTCGTAGTAATCGTTGTGCTGATAGCTCGCGTTGTTCCAGGTCGTTTCCGGGTTGCCGTAGGCAAGGTCGAAGTCCCAGGGCGCGGTCATATAGAGCTTGTCGTCCTGCGCCTGCTTATACATATAGCAGCTGGTCTTTAGGTTGCCGTCGATGTTCTTCGCGAGCTCCTGAACGATTATGAAATCGATCCACGAGGCCGTGTCGACGTACTGCGTGTAGGCGTCGGAGGCCGTATCCATTACCGCCTGATGCACGCTCTGCATATAGCCCGTCAGATACTCCTTCATCTGCTGCCAGAGCGCGGTATCCTCGGGCTCGGGATCCTTGAGCACGAAGTAGTCCCTGTCCGGATTCGCCCAGTAGGGGCACTCGAACCACAGGTCGCTCGAAAAATCGATCTTGCCGCTGATGTCCTTCTCGATCAGGTAGCCGCCGGTCAGCTCGTCGGCGGTCGCCTCCTCGATATCGATCTTGTTCGACTCGATCGCCACGCGCTCGACGAGGATGTAGACGCCGTTGTAGACGCCGTTGAGATAAACCTCGCAGAACTCGCACTTGGGGACGTAGCCGATGCCGTCCAGAACAAGGCCCGATTTATAGGTCATGAAGTTCCTCAGGCTCGACTGGTCGGAATAGCTGGGAACGATCGCGTATTTCTTGGTCTTGGGGATGTCGAGCAAAGATTTCTTGCTGTCCAGCTTGATCGAATACGGCTTCTGAGGCTGGCCCCAGCTCGTGTTGCCCCTGCCCTTGATCGAGCCGGTGCCCTCGAAATCGCCGCTCTCGTACTGCTTGGTGCCGAGGGTCAGGGTGAAGGTCGCCGCGACGTACTCGTCCTTGCCGATCTGCGAGAACGGGATCTCGGTGGCGATCTCGAGCTTGGGGAGCTCGGCGGCCGAGGCGTAGACGCCCACGGTCAAAAGATCGTCGAGCGTCAGCATATCGCCGACCGCGGCGCTGAGCGTGAAGACCAGCGTGCCGTTTTCGCCGTCCGTCACCGCGACGCGGTCGGAAAGGGTATTGAAGAAATTGCTGTGATCGGCGTTATAGGTCCAGCCCTCGTCAAACGAAGCGGTCAGCGTCAGCGTGCGCGCCTCCTCGACGCGGTAGACGCCGTAGTTCCGGGAGAGCAGCAGCGAGAACGCGCTCTCGTCGTAGTCGAGCGTCACGCCGTCGCCCGCATAGGGGGTTATCGGGAACTCCTCCGCGCCGTCGCGAAGCTCGGCGCTGAGCTTTGACGCCGAAGCGGCGGGAGAGAACGCGGCAAGCGCCATAACGAGCGCGATCGCCGCGGCAAGGAGCCTTGAAAGTTTCATAGCTTACCTCCGGGGGTGTTTTTCCGCAAGCATGATATCACTCGGCGGCCGAAATGTCAATTTGAACCGGTTTGTTCCGTACACCTCCGCCGCATGGCTTCCCCGCGAGTGGCAGCGAGCAAGCTCGCTCGCTGGCACGAAGTGACTGATGAGGTGGAAGAGCGGCGGAAAAGAGAAGCCTCGTGCACCAATGGGGACGGTTCTCTTTGGTGCAATATGCAGCATGAAGTTGGGTTAAATTCGCCCTGCACCAAAGAGAACCGTCCCCTTTGGTGCAGTCCGACCATCTCAGGAGCAAACACATCCCCTACAACAGAAATGCAGGAAAACCCGCCGGTTACAGGCGGAACAAAGCCGGAGCGAAAAGCGAACGCCGTCGCATGGCTTCCCCTCGAGTGGCAGCGAGCAAGCTCGCTCGCTGGCCGCAGGCCTGATGAGGTGGAAGAGCGGCTGATAATTGCAGTTGGGAGGAAAGCGTCTCTTTTCCACCTCATCCGGTTCCTTGTCGCTCTGCGCTCCAAGTCACCACCTTCCCCTCATAGGGGAAGGCATGCTGCGCCGTCCGCCGCTTGGGAAGGCATGCTGCGCGGACCGGAGCCGGGAAGGATCTCCGTCTTGCCCGCTCTTCCGTATTGTGATATAATGGCAAAAAGCGGGCGTCCCACGTCATAAACAGCCCCGCTTCTCGGAGGAAAGATGGATACCGGTATTTTTGTCGATTTCAAAAACAAGCTCGTTTCAAACTGCGGTAAAGTCATAATAGGAAAGGACGACGTTATCCGCCGTCTGGGCGTCTGCCTTATAGCGGGCGGCCACGTGCTGCTCGAGGACCTGCCCGGCACGGGCAAGACGATGCTGCTGCGCGCGTTCGCAAAGAGCATCGGCGGCGAGTTCAGGCGCATCCAGTTCACGCCGGACATCCTGCCCTCGGACCTGACGGGCATCAATTTCTTCGATCAGAAGAAGAGCGAATTCGTGTTCCGCCCCGGCCCGCTGTTCGCGAACGTCGTGCTCGCGGACGAGATCAACCGCGCCGTGCCCCGGAGCCAGTCGGCGCTGCTGGAGGTCATGGAGGAAAGGCAGATCTCGGTGGACGGCGAGACCTATCCGCTCGCGGAGCCCTATATCGTTATGGCGACGCAGAACCCCGTTGAGAGCTACGGCACCTTCCCGCTGCCCGAGGCGCAGCTCGACCGCTTCTTCATGAAGCTCTCGCTCGGCTATATGACCGAGGAGCAGGAGAAGCAGGTGCTCCGCCGCCCCGAGACGCGCGAGCTGGTCGAAGCGCTCGAAAGGGTCGTGACGGACGAGGAGCTCGCCGCGCTGAGAAGGGAATACCGCTCGGTCGAGATCCGCGAGGACGTGATGGACTACCTTATGTCCGTCATCACCGCCACGAGGAAGAGCGCCAAGCTCGCCTTCGGCGTCTCCGCCCGCGGCTCGATCGCGCTGTGCAGGGCCGCGCAGATCACCGCCGCGATGGACGGCAGGAGCTACGTCATCCCCGAGGATATCAAGAGCGAGGCCGTGCCCGTGCTCTCCCACAGGATCCAGACCTCGGCCAGGAGCCATATCGACCCCGCCAAGTTCATAGAAGGCCTGCTCTTCGAGCTGGCAGTGCCGCTCGAGTGAGAAATGGGAGTCCTGGCAGCCATCATCATATGCGTATTCGCCGCGATAGTGGTGCTCGAGATACTGAGCCTCACCGTCGGGCTCAATAAGGTCGTCTTCAGGGCCGGTCTCGATATGGACCTTACCGAACCGGGCGAAGAGCTGACCTTAACTTACCGCGTCGGCAACACGGCGTTCTTCCCGCTGATGTTCGTCAGCTTCTCGTTCCTGTTCGACAGCGCCGTCGAGGTGCGCGAGGGCGCCGAATGGATGGAGCGCCACCGCACCGGCTCGCTGATCAACGAATCCTACACCTTCGATACCTATCTGATGCCCCACTCCAATATGCGCGGGCGCATCCGCCTTTCTATAAAGCAGCGCGGGCACTACCGGATCGGCAAGGTCTACGTCGAGGTCGGCGATTTTCTCGGCTTCACCACGAGGCTGACCAGCTACGACCTCGGTCTCGACGTCGTCTGCACGGCCCGCCCCTGCGAGGACGAGCCGGATATCACGGCCCTTGGGGGCCTGCTCGGCGATATCTCGGTGCGCCGCTTCATAATGGAGGACCCGAGCCTCGTGCTCGGCTACCGCGAATACACCGGCGCCGAGCCGCTCAAGGCGATCTCCTGGCCGCAGACCGCGAAGACCGGGCGGCTGATGGTCCGCAAGCACGATTTCACCGTGGATAACGACGTGGCCGTGCTGGTCGATATAGAGCATACCGAAAAGGAGGTGCAGGAGCGCTGTCTCTCCCTGCTGCGCACGGCCTGCGACCGGCTCGAGGAGGACCGCATCCCCTACGCCCTGCATTCCAACGGCGACCTGTTCGATACCGAAAAGGGCTCGGGCAGGCTGCATAATTTCGGCATCCAGCGCCGCATCGGCGTCTCCCAGTTCGTGCGCTACCGCCCGTTCTCAAGCGTCATCGAGCGCGCGTTCGCGCATTCGACGGGGCGGAGCGGCGCGATAGTGATCGTGCCGAAGCTCGACGAGGAGAACGAGCGCCTGATCCGGAGGCTTTCCGAAAGCACCGGCATCCGGGTCTGCCTGCTCGAGGGAAGGAGGGATGAGGAATGAGGACCTTCGCCGCCTTCCGCGTCTCCATGCACGCGGCGCTGTACCTCACCGTCGCATCGCTGACCTGCGTATTCGTGTCCTGTCCCCTGCTCCCCTTCGCCGTGCTCGCCGCGATCCTGACCGGCGCGCTGCTCGCCGCCGGCACGGATAAAAAGGGTCTGAGAGTGCTGTTCATGCTGCTGCCGCTGATCGGCTTCCTTCCGGCTGCCGACCTCATCGCGCTCGCCGTGGCCGCGGTCCCGGCCGTGTATGCGTTCATAAGCATCGTCAGCGGCCGCCGGCACATGGAGGTCTGGGAATACAGGCGCGAGATGCGCATCATACTGGTGCTGATGTTCCTGCTCATCGGCGCGATCTTACTCTTCGGCTACTCGATCCTTCCCCCGCGCCGGATCCCGCCCGTCGCGGCGCGCTCCGCATGGGTGCTGCTGTTCCTCGCGTTCTGCTTCGGCTTCATCGCCCAGCGCGCGATCCGCTCCGGCAATATCCGCTCGCGCTCCTGGCAGATCGGCAATATCGCCGGCTTCCTGCTGCCTATCGCCGCGGCCGCCGTGTTCGGCGTGTTCGCGCGCTTCGTGCTGTTCCCGATCGTCAAATACGCCGGCTACGGCATCTCGCTGGGCCTCATGTACGGCCTGGTCGGGCTGAGCAACCTGATAATGAAGCTGTATTCGCTCGCCACGTCGATCGCCATCACGGAACCGATGACCGACCCGCCCCTTATCGAGACCGCGCCGCCCTCCGAGGCGGGGATCCCGGAGGAGACGCCGCCGCCCGAGTATGACTTTCCGTCCCTCGTCCGCGGCGAGATAAACTGGCCCATAGTGCTGACGGTGCTGCTGATCCTGGCCGTCATCGTCATTATCATCGTCCTTGTATGCAAGGGCCGCACCGGGCCGAGGGAATACCGTGAGGAGGGGCTCAGGGAATACGGCCTTGAGGACGCCGACCGGGTTTCGCGTTCCCGCCGCAGGAAGCGCCGCGAGAAGGCTTCGGACAACAACGACAGGCTGCGCTCCGTCTACCGCCAGTACCTCGGCTTCCTGCGTCTGCACGGCATCATCCCCGAAAGGAGCGAAACGAGCGGCGAGATCTCCGAGGCCGCCGCGAAGCTGATCCGCGAGACCGACGAGCAGCTCCGCACGCTCTACCGCAAGGCGCGGTACGACAGCGAGCCCGTGACCGACGAGGAGGTCCGCGCGGCCGAGGAAGCGTTCGCGAGAATAAGCGCCGACGAAAATCTCATAGGCGATAAATAACGGCAAAAAAGAACGGGTCCCCGTTCTTTTTTCGTACGGCGCGCGACGCGCGGCC
Organism: Bacillota bacterium; assembly: GCA_016282255.1. Lineage (GTDB taxonomy): Bacteria > Bacillota > Clostridia > Christensenellales > CAG-138 > PeH17. The sequence goes on along the minus strand of JAEEKE010000080.1, from coordinate 2,170 downwards.
CTAAAATGCGATATTCATAGTGAAGGACCCTGGATCCGGAACGGAGGAAACGGAATTGGACGACGGCAGGATAGTCGATCTCTTTCTCGCACGGGACGAGCAGGCGCTTGCCGAGGCCCGCGCCAAATACGGCGGCAGGCTCTTTTCGCTCGCGCGAAATCTGCTCGGCGACCCTGAGACCGCGCTCGAATGCGTCAGCGACGCTCTGTTCGAGGCCTGGAACCGCATCCCGCCGCACGAGCCGAGGGAATATCTGTTCGCTTTTCTCGCCAAGCTGACCCGCGCATCGGCGCTGACCCGCGTAAGGGCGCGTTCTGCCGCCAAGCGGAGCGCGGAGCTCGTGGAGCTCACGGGCGAGCTCGAAGCGCTGCTCCCCTCCCCCTCCGATACCGAAAGCGAGGCCGAAGCGCGCCGTCTCCGCAGCGCGATGAACGCCTTCCTCCGTTCGCTGCCCGATAAAAAGCGCGAGCTCTTCGTGCGCAGGTATTGGTACTGCGAATCGATCGATGCGATCGCCTTCGCCCGCGGCACGAGCCAAAGCCAGGTCAAATCCGCGCTCTTCCGGATCCGCAAACAGCTTAAAGCCTATCTCGAAAAGGAGGGATTCTCATTATGAACGGCAATGATATCCTCGAAAGCATCAACGAGCTCGACCCCGAGCTGCTCACCGTCGAAGCCAAGGGCCCGGCCTCCCGGCCACGCCCGAAGCTGCGCCGGATCATCGTCATAGCGGCCGCGGCGCTGCTGCTCTTCGGCGGCGTTACCGCGCACGCGGCGGCCACGGGCGGCCTTTTCACCGCAAAGCGCATCACCACCGTGGATGAGGACGGCTACACGATCAGCACCGTTCTCAACAAGGTCAAATGGAGCCGCTTCAAGGGCGCGGTCGCCGAGGAAGCCCCCGAGCGCATCGCGTATCAGATCAAGCACCGCAAGCAGCCCGATCCCTTGAGCAGTGTTTTCATTGACCCCACCGTGTATGCGGAGAGCTTCAGCACCGCGGAGGAGGCCCTCGAATACCTCGGTCTCGATTCACTCAAGGTCCCCGCGCTCGATATCCCGGGTGCGGTCAGTTACCTCGTCGCCGTGCACGGCAGCAGGAGCGCGCAGGTCGAGACGATCCGGATCACGGTCGACGACGTCAACGCCGAGCGCGACCATATCAACGCCCAGGCAACTATAGAGATCGTGACCGAGCATTACGCCGGCAGCGAGTACGAGACCGGAGGCACGTGGCTTAAGGAGTACAACTGGAGGGCCGAGTTCTCGGAGTACGTCACCGCGAAGGGCAATACCTGCGACCTGGCGACCTTGACCGGCATCAGCGGCGGCGACAGGACCGGCCTCACCGGCTATATCTCCATCGGCGACGCGCTCTACAAGCTGCACCTCACGTTCTATAACGATCAGGCCGACCGCGCCTACGCGATGCTCGAAAGCTGGATCGATTCGCTGAGCTGAAGCCGTGCCGGCAAAGGGGCGGACCACCTTCCCCTATGAAGAGGAGGTGGTCCGCCGGACAGGATAAGGCGGAAAAACAGCGATTCAAGAGAACCGTCCCCGATGGCCTTTTTGAACCGTTCCGCCGCTTTGCCCCTCATCAGTCATCTTCGATGACAGCTTCCCCCCAAAGGGGAAGCCATGCGACGAGGCACCTCTATAAATATACCGACATTGTTCCGCCTGCCGCGGTGATAATACCGCGTAGGGGCGGCAATCTGCCGCCCGCGGGTCACAGGCTGATCAAAGCAGGAAAGCAAAGCGGCACACCGCCGCATCCCGTTCCTCCGGGGCAAGTGTGATTAGATGCAAAACGGGCGGCAGATTGCCGCCCCTACTGCGTTGCCCTTCATCAGTCACCGCGTCGATACACGCTTTTCCATCCCTCATTGTTCCATAAGCCTTATTTGCGGATCAGGTATTTCTTTTCCGCCCTGTTATGCCCGACCACCAGCAGCGGTATCGGCAGCATCACCGCGGCGATCGGGAGCACGACGGCCCATTTTCGCCCTATCAGCAGGAAAGCGGCGGTCCCGAGCAGGATGACCGCGCCGTAGGCGATCCACAGCCTGCCGTGCGCGCGGTTCCAGCCCTCCACCGAGGTCAGCTTCTCCGGCGGGAGCGCCTTCTCGCCGGAATAGAACGTCACCGGCTTTTTCGCCGTGTACTG
>JAEEKE010000079.1 GCA_016282255.1 Bacillota bacterium | reverse complement strand
GGCGGAGTGGGTCACGGGGGAGGTTCGGGCGTAGGCGACGGCGTGGGAGTGGGCGTGGGCCTCGGCGTCGGGGCAGGCGTCGGCCTCGGCGTCGGCGTAGGCGTCGGCGCGGGCGTCGGTGTTGGCGTCGGCGTAGGCTCGGGCGTGGGCGTCGGAGTTGGCGTCGGTGTTGGCTCGGGCGTTGGCGTCGGCGTAGGCTCGGGCGTTGGCGTCGGCGTCGGCTCCGGCGTGGGCTCGGGGGTGGGCTCGGGCGTCGGCGTCGGCGCAAGCGTAACTATCGGCGTGGGCTCGGGCGTCGGCTCGGGGATGTTCGACTTTTCCCCCGGGGAGGGCACGGTAAGCCCTACCAGGATCGCGATCGCGATCAGCACCGCGGCTCCAAAAGAATAATACCGCCGAAACGCTTCCCGACGGGCAGAGCGCCGCGCCAGGAGCGTGGCTTCGTTGCCGGTCAGTTTGCCGAATCGGCGGCCCTTGCGCAGAGGTTCATAGGGCTTTGCGTATTCAGGATAGCGATCATCGATCTCACGCATGGCCAAACCCCCTTCCTCTGCAAACGGCAGGATCCGTCATATTTCTTAACATTTTATATTATACTGTATTCAGGTTATATTTTCAATCATATTGTTTTATTTTTTCGCCGGGATAATCGGTTTCAGCCCCAAAGGCTGTTTCGGGCGGCGCTTTCCGCCGCTTTCAAGGTCAAAAAGCGGACCGGCGGGAGTGTTTCCGCCGGTCCTGGGTCGTTTTGAGTGCGAAGCCGGCTCAGCCGACCCCGGTTATGATTTGAATCGGACGGCGGTGCCGTAGGCGATAACTTCCGCCGCGCCCTGCATTATCGCCGAGGATGCGTAGCGGATGTTGACTATTGCGTCAGCGCCGAGAGCTTCCGCTTCGGCCGTCATACGCTTCGTCGCCAGCGCGCGCGCTTCGTTCATCATCTCGTTGTACGCGGTCAGCTCGCCGCCGACCAGCGTTTTAAGGCCCTGCAGGATGTCCTTGCCGATGTTTTTGGACTGGATCGTGCTGCCCTTGACAAGCCCGAGCATCTCCAGTTCCCTGCCCGTGATGTAATCAGTATTTACCAAGATCATCTTCTTCTCCTCCTTTGATCTCTTTTATTCGCTGTATGCAGACGGCGATCAGCGCACCGCCGATAAGGATCGGCACTATCGCCAGCAATACCTTGAAAAACGTGCTTTTGATTGAAGAAATGAACACGCCGAAAAAGGCGGCGTAGTAGAGTATCACTATGACCGTGACCGCGATCGGCGCGATCATCTTTTTACCGTGCTTATTCATAGGTCCTCCCAGTATTATTCTGCATGATCGTTTCGGATAACGGCCCGTTTCAGATCAAGCCCATCGCCCTGCGGAGCACCATCAGCGCGTCGGAGGTGTTGACAGTGCCGCTGCGGGCGCGGCGGGTTCGGCCGCCAGGGAGAACAAGGGGACCGAGGCGAGGAGCAGCGCGAGCATGCAGGCGAGGAGCTTTTTCATAGTCATGCCTCCCAAGAGCAGGTTTCATTCCGCTTTTACTATACCGCATTTTTCCGAATAAGGCAAGCAAAAAAACGCTTTCCGGCCGCGGCAAAACGGGGTGCTGAAAGGCGGCTCATCTTTCCGCTTGACTTCGCGCCCGCTATGGGCTATACTTATGCGGCTAAATCGCTGAAAAAGCGTTATTCGGGAGGAATACCCATGTTTTATAAAAAGCTTATCAGTCTGGTCCTTGCGGCCGTCATACTGACGGCGGCCGTTACGGTCTGCGGATGCGCCCGGAAAACGCCCTCCGGCGGCGAGACGGCCGCGCCGAGCGCCGAACCGGCCCCCACCGCCGCGCCTACCGCTGTGCCGACCGCGGAGCCCACGCCGGAACCGACCCCGGAACCTACACCGGAACCGACGCCGGAGCCTCCGAAGTACGAATTCAACCCCCATCTCTACCTGCCCCTGCTCGCTGAGGACGTCCCCGAGGAAAACTGGCAGGCGCTCCATAACCTCTGCGACGCGCTGCGCGTCGGCGAGACCACCTTTGAATGCGCGAGCGAGGCGGCCTATAAATGGGCGACCAACGCTACGACGCTCACGGAGCTCTTCCCCGCCGCCTGCACCAAGGTCAAGGGCGTCAGCAACGACGGCACGACCCCTTATGAAAACGGCGTCGGCAGGATCTATTATCAGATGCCGATAGACGAATATGTTGAGCGGCAGGCTCAGTTCGAGGCTTTGGTCGTCGACGTGCTGAACACCTATCTTGAGCCCGACGACGATGATTTCGAAAAATGCCTCAAGCTTTACGACTATATGGAATCGAACTATTCCTATGACTATGAGTTTGAGGAGATCATGCCCGACGGTGCGAATTATCTGACCATAATGACGGGCAAGGGACAGTGCATCGAATTGAGCAGCGTTTACGCCTATTTCCTGCTGCAGGCCGGAGTGGAGGCCCTGCAGGTCGGCTGCACCGTTCCCACCATGGCTCACGCCTGGACCTACATCGTTATAGACGGCGAGGGGTATCATTCGGACCCGACCTGGTCGCTGAAGGAGACCACCGGCAGCGATGAGCTCGCTCTCTATTATTTCATGATGGATGGGGATCGCCGCGACGGTTCCGGCTGCCCCGTGGACGATCTTGAGGTACCGCTGCTTCCCAGGTATTGGGCAAAGTTCTCGAACGCCGATTTCACGGCCGACAGCGACCGCCTTCTGTTCCCGTCCGCCTCGTTCCTGAAAGCGCTCGACGAGGAGAACAAGCTCTGTTATTACACTTTCGTCGGTGAGGAGCAGGAGCTTTACTACGGCGAATAAGCAAGAGGATAAACTTAAAGAGGGTGCCGAACGGCGCATCCGCATAATGAGATGCAGGTTTTCGGCAGAAACAAACCATAGAACAGAACAGATCCGCGGATAACGCAATTATCCCCGGATCTTTTCTATTTCTTATGCCGAAAACCGCGCAGCGTCTCAAAAGAGGAGATTTTTGTGACCGGCAAGGCAAAAAGCGCAGGAATACTCGGAGCGTCTTCCGAGCATTTTTAACGCAGCCGGGCGCGAAAAGATCCCTTTTGAGGCTGTTTATCCTTATGCGGATACGCCGAAACGCACCCTCTTTTCCTTTGCCCGGGTTTATTTAGCGATCCGGGAGCGTATCCCGCTCCTCCTTGAGTCCCGCCGCTCTCAATATGCGCGGGACGTTTTTCTTCATATCCGCTTTGAGCAGCTCGAATTCCGGTGAGAGGAGCTCCGGCGGGATGCGCTCCTCCGTCAGCGGTTCGCTCCACTGCTCCGGATCCCAGATCGACGCTTTTTCCCTTACCGAGAACCTGTAGCATGTCCCGCCGCCTGAGACCGCGCCCATCACGGGCGTGCGGCCCCTTTCCTGCGTATAGGCCATGTACGTTGCCGAGAGCTCCCAGTCGCAGGGACCGCTCATCGAGAGCAGATAGAACACCGTTTCGATGCAGTCCTCCGTTTGCCGCACTATTTCATCGTGGATCCAAGGGGCGTAGATAAGGCCCGCGTATTCCGGCTTTCCCCAGTCCTCCGCGATGGCCCTGTACTCAGCTTCGGTCGCCCGCAGGCGGCGTTCGAACTCCTCCGGCGAAACGAGCTCCGTTTCCCTGTGCGGGCAGTCGTATCCGAACCATTTGCGGTACGGGAGCGTCGCGTCGACGAGCACCCGGCGCCCGCCGATCAGCGCGGCGGCGCAGATATGATCCTGCGGATCCCCGTAACAGTCGGTTTTTACGAAGGCGTAGCCAGCCGGCACGCCGATCGCGGTCAGGCAGGAGACGATCAGGTTCGAGAAATCGCCGCAGGTGCCGCAGCGCATGTTCAGCAGGTCGAGATCGCTGCGCTGCAGGGGATAGAACGGGCTGTCGAGGCGCGAATAGGCGATGTTTTCATCGAACCACGCGAGGAGCTTCTTTAAGAAGCCCTCCGCGGAATCCGCGCCGAGTTTTTCAACAAGCTCCCGAATCCCGTCCGAATAGGGATGGATATAGCTGAAATCGGTGATCTCTTTTCCGTTTCCGCTCATACGCGGCCCCTCCTTTCACGGCTGCGGCGCCGAGTTTCTTTAATCGCTTAATACAGCCTGACCGTCATTTTAGCCAGCTTCATTTCCTCGCCGAGATCGGTGAGCACGGCGGTCCCTTCCCCGATCTTTAAGATCCAGTTCTTTGTTCCTTCGTTCGGGTTCTCCGCTTCATAGATGCTCATCATGGGCATCAGCGGCACGTGGCGCTCCGCCTCTCCCTCGCCCCAGACGTCGGGATTGATCCTGTACAGCCTGAAATGCAGGGTTTTGGTCTTCTCATTGATCCTGTCCACCAGGGTGAAGCGCAGCGGGAAATCGAACCTCTCAGCGGGATATGGCGGGACGTTCCAGAAGCAGCCGTCATGGAAAACGCAGGTAAAGTCCCCTTTTTCGTCGTTCGGGATGCTGTAATCCTCACGGTCGGGCGTTACGGTCCTTTCGAAATACTTCGAAAGCGTCTCGTTGACCTGCTCGGGCGTCAGCGTGCGGCAGACGACGCCGTCGGCGTTCTCCCGTTCGGCGATGGAGCCGGCCTCGTAATACCTGCGGTAGCCGAAGACGAACCGCACGAGCTCGGCGTCGTCATCGAGATCCGTCTCGGTGTTTTCGATGTTCTGCTGGACGACGGCGGTGAGGAAGGAATTGTAGCGCACCTCGTCATCCGGTATGTACCCCATGGGAGGTTCGGGCGTCTCCTTCGGGCCTGCGGTCGCCTCTTCGGGACTGTCGGTATTCGAAAGGTCGCCGGTCGGCGCTTCCTGCGCGGCATCGTTTTCCGCGGTCTGAGCCGGCGCCTTTCCGCGGTCGATGATGGCTTTGACGCCGAAGCCCGCCGCTGTCAGCAGCATGACCGCCGCCGCGGCGCAGAGTATCCGTTTCCATACGGATGTTCGTTTGGGCTGTTCCATATAAAGAGCTCCTTTCGCCTCGTTTTCAACGAAGCCTGTCAAAGAAAAAATGTCTGAGTCGTATCAGTATCGGCCGGGCTGCCGTCTTAGCTGCCCGAGGTCTTTTTCTCCCATTCCGCCCAGCGCGGGTCCAAGCGCATCTCGCTTTTGACCCTTGCGCCCTCCGGCACGTCCCAGAACGGCCAGAGCTCCGGCAGTTCCGGCGTCAGCCTGCGGCCGAACGTGCACACGAGCGGCTTTGAATGCTTGAGCAGCGGAGAGGAATACGGCGCCATGCTGCTTTCGTCATCGTACTTCAGCGAGGTCTCAAGCGCCTCGTCGAGCGCTTCGAAAGCGCAGTCCCGCTCTCCCGCAAGCCAGAGATAATAGGAGCGCAGCATCTGCATGCAGGTGATGGAGCTGATCAGCTTGCCGTAATCACCGTCGGTAAAGACGAGCCCGAGCATCGTTATCGCGTTGGCAAGCAGCTCGGCGGCCTCTTCGGGTGGGAGGCTGCGGTCGGTGCGGACGATCGCCGGGATCAGGTCGGTAAGGCAGCTCATAATGCTGACGAGCGCTTCCCCGCTCGCCGCCACGGCTTCCCTGCCGTCGAAAGCATTGATCCTGAGCAGGGGCTTTGAGGCCAGCAGATCCGGCGCGGATTCGGCGAGACGCAGCGCTTTTTCGTGTTCGCCGGTGTTTTTGTAGAGCTGGGAGAGCTCGAGCACCGCGTTATGCCTCAGTTCGCCGCTGTTTACGGAGGTCAGCAGCTTTTCATACAGCTTTATGGCCTCCTGCCACTCGGGATAGCGCCTGTGCTTCTCTGCGTCGTAGATCTCGAACCCGTCCCCGTCGGCGAGATGGAACTCGCCCCTGCGCACGTAGCCCATATTAAAGAGCACGGAGGCCAGCGCCGCCGTCAGCTTTTCGTTGCCCGGGAACTCGATCAGCGCCTCGCGCGCGAGCGAAAGACATTCGTCCATGCTGACGTCTATGCCGTTGTTCTCCCTGTTCATCGCGGTGATCCTGTCGAACAGCGCGTCGACCTTCTTCGACCTTTCGTTCTCATAGCCGAACAGCTCGTCGATGGAAACGCCGAAGCAGTTTGCGATCGACGGGATCAGCTCCATATCCGGATAGCAGATCCCCTTCTCCCAGCGGGATACCGCCTGAGCGGTCACGCCGAGCTCGCCTGCAAGCGCTTCCTGCGTGCGCCCGTCGCGCAGACGGAGCGCCTTTATCCGTTCACCAAGTGCGATCATAGCCGATCTCCTTTTCACTTAACATCGATGTGATTTTATTATAAACCGGGAGAAGGCGCAGTTCAATAATCAATCAATTGTTTTTATATCAACATATGATTGAGCACCCTTTCACCTTGGACGGTCGGAGCGCTGCGGTTGAGCTTTGGAAACGTGCATAAAAAGAGCCGCGGCGGCAGGTCTCCCCCGCCGCCGCAGTATGCAGCCTTTCGATTATTATGAGGATAATGAACGGTCCTCGCTTTTTACCAGAGCTCGTTGGGATAGCGCATGCCCCATTCCTTTCTCAGCCGCGTCATGATGTCCATAACGTCCCTGGTGAGGTCGAGCTTCAGTGCGGCAGCATCGCCCGAAAGGACAGCTTCCTCCATATTCCGCATTTCGTAGCAGAGGGCATTCGCGGTCTCTCCCGCCGATATCTCGCTGCGGGCGCCGCTCTGAGCATCCACGATCACGGCCTTGTCGGCTCTCGGGAATTCCATGATCTCGATATAGCCCTTCTCGCAGCTTATCATCGCGCGCTTGGGCTGCTTTGAATGCATCGAGAGCGCGACCGCCGCCATCTCTCCAGCGCTGTTTTTGAGAAGGATCGTGGCCTGCTCGTCGGAGCCCGTGGGAGACGGCTTCCACTGGCTGAGGATATCCGTCGGCGTTTCGCTCATAAAGCTGCGCACGATGCTGAGCGCGTATACGCCGATATCGAGCAGCGCGCCGCCAGCGATCTCCATATTGAAGAAGCGGTTCTTCATATCGTATTCCTTGAAGCTGCCGAAATTGACGGTGATCATCTGGACCCTGCCCAGCTCCCCGCTTTCGATGATGCGCAGTAATTCCTTATACAGGGGCATGTGATAGACGGTCATCGCTTCGCCGAGGATCAGCTGCTTTTCCCGCGCGAGCGCGATCAGCTCGTCCAGCTCGCGCGAGTTGATGGTGATGGACTTCTCCGCGAAAACGTGTTTGCCGTTCATCAGTGCCTGCTTGATAAAGCCGTAGTGCGTATTGTGAGGTGTGGTGATATAGATCACGTCGACCTCGCCGTCCGAGAACATATCCTCGATCGAATCATACACCTTTTTTACGCCGTACTTTTCGGCAAAGGCGGCCGCCTTATCATGGGTGCGGTTGCCGACCGCATGGAGCTTCCGGCCCATATTTTGCAGGGCGCGCGCCGTTTCGTTGGCGATCACGCCCGTTCCCAATACCGCCCAGTTCAGTTCTTTCTTTTCCATATCGGCACCTCGTTTCCGGCTGATTATACCATATCGCAGCTATGTTTTCAAACGCAAAAAGAGCTGCGCCGACAGGTCTTTCCCGCCGGCGCAGCGCATTTCATTTTAAATTATTACCGTTACATCAGCTTGCGGAACATCTCCTCGAACTGCTCAAGGTTCGCGGGACGGGGATTGCCGGGAGCGCAGGCGTCCGCCGCGGCGGAGGCGCAAAGGAAGGGCAGATCCTCTTCCTTGAGTTTGGCAAGCTTGGTGGGGATGCCGACGTCCACGGAAAGCTGGCGGACCGCGTCGACGGCCGCCTTGCGGTAATCGGCGGGAGCCATGCCGGCGGTATCGACGCCGAAGGCCTCCGCGATCAGCTTGAACTTTTCACCGGTGTATTCGGCGTTGAACTCCATGACGATGGGCAGCATCATAGCGCAGGCGACGCCGTGGGGGGTGTCGTACACCGCGCCGAGGGTATGCGCCATGGAATGCGCGATGCCGAGGCCGACGTTGGAATAGGCCATTGCAGTCACGTACTGCGCAAGCGCCATGCCCTCCCTGCCGTCGGGATCGTTCTCGACAGCCTTGCGGAGATTGGCGGCGATAAGGCGGATGGCTTCGAGATTGAGGCAGTCGGAAAGCTCCCACGCAGCGCCCGTGGTGTAGCCCTCGATAGCGTGAGTCAGAGCGTCCATGCCGGTGGAAGCCGTCAGCCCCCTGGGCATGCTCGCCATCATGTCGGGATCGACGACGGCAACGTCGGGAATGTCGTTCGGGTCGACGCACACGAACTTGCGCTTCTTCTCAACGTCGGTGATGACGTAGTTGATCGTGGATTCAGCGCCCGTGCCGCCGGTCGTCGGAACGGCGATGGTGAACACCGTGCGCTTCTTCGTGGGAGCAACGCCCTCCAGCGAGCGGATATCCGCAAACTCGGGATTGTTCACCACGATGCCGATGCCCTTGCCCGTGTCCATGGAGGAGCCGCCGCCGATGGTGATCATGAAGTCGGCGCCGCTGGCTTTATACGCCTCTACTCCGTGCTGAACGTTCTCGATGGTGGGATTGGGCTTTATGTCCGTATAGAGCTCATATCCGATGCCATTCTTTTCAAGAAGATCGGTGACTTTGGCGGTGACGCCGAATTTTACCAGATCGGGATCCGAAGCCACGAAAGCCTTTTTGAAGCCGTGCGCGGCGATGATGCCGGGGATCTCGTTAATGGCGCCATGCCCGTGATAGGATACTCCGTTGAGTACAAAGCGGTTGACTGACATATTTTCTCCTCCTGCGGTTTTTATTCAGCAAGGATAGCCTCGCTCGTATCCATTAAAGCATAATTCGGTAGTATTGTCAATTCATTTTTCCTTTTTGACTAATGCATATTTTAGGGCTTTATAGGCTTTTGATAAGAGGAGTCGAGAAATGCTTCCGGCGCTTCTCAAATGATGCGATCTTCTGTTTCGGTCAGCTATCGTAACCGTTTTTGGCCAGCATATGGAACAGTGCCGGAACGCCCCTGCGGATGCGGAGCTTATAGAGCCTGTTCCACGGGAAATGAGGCGGCTTTTCAATAAGCGCTTCGTCCGAGCAGAACACGACCTCGTTCAGATCTATCGCGGCGCGTTTGACATGCTTTGTGTTCTTCAGTATTTTATCGACGTCCGCCTCGTGCATGAGGTTCACTATCCTGACGGGGATCGTTTTCTGCCCGATGCCCATGGCCGCCGCCCAGCGGTGGTGACCGTTGATTATCATATAGCCGTCCGGATGGGTCCTTTCGATTATGACGGGCTCGTTGTCAAAGTATTGGGAATACTGCAGATCCTTCATGAATTTCTGCTTGTATTCGGAAATGATCCTGTAGCTCGGTCCGATATCGGGCATACAGAACTCGTCGTCCGGATTCGGATGCAGATCGCTGCATCTCGCCTTTTTCGTGGACAGACGCTACAGCATGCCCGTCTTCACGGGGAAGCGGACGCCCGCGCCGTTCTCTATCTCCTGCCTGATAAAAGCATCCAACCCCAAGGTTTGTTCGTTCATATTGCCGGCTCCGTAAGCTGCTGCCGCCCTGTCCGCTGCTATCTTCTGAGATAATCCGATGAATTCGGGAACTCGAAATACGTGTTCGGATAAGGCTCGTTTTCAAGCGTGAAATGCCACCATTCGCAGTCCAGCGGTTTAAAGCCGTTTCGCACCATCGCCCTTTGCAGGATCATGCGGTTTTTGAACTGCTCTTCGGTTATGCCTCTGTAATCGGGGTGCGATACCTCTCCGAAGAAATCAAAGGGGCTGCCCATATCGAGCTCGCGGCCCGTCTGCATATCGAGCAGCGTCAGATCGACCGTGCTCCCGCGCGAATGGCTCGACTGCTTTGCGATATAGCCCTTTGCGAAGAGCTCCTGCTTTTCGAGGTCGGGATAGAAGTACGGCTTCATGCGGATATCCTGATCCTCGATGCCCCAGAGCACGAAGTGCTTCACCGCGCATGCGGGGCGGTAGGCGTCGAACACCTTGAGGCGCAGCCCGCGGACGGCCATCTCGTTGGCGACCGATTTGAGCGCACGCGCCGCTTCCTTTGTGAGCAGCGCGCAGGGCTCCTCATAGCCGTCGATGCGGTCGCCGATGAAATTGTAGGTCGAGAAATAGCGGATCTCCTGGATCATGCCCGGAACGTGATCCGAAAGCAGTACGAAGCCCGAGGGGTCCATGGTCGCCTTTTCAAAAACTGTGCTCATGCTCTCTCCTTAATCAAATGAATTCTGCGATGGTATCTGTTTTATATGCGTATCGTCAGCACGTTCATACCGAGTATGTTCTGGTACTTCACTTCGCTCGCGATCCCAAACACCATGCGTATGCCGATATTCTTGGTGATATCCTCACCCTCGGCGAGCCTCTGCCTTTCGCCGGGATCGAACGGCACGCAGTCGTCCTTTATCCGCAGAATAACGTCTCCTTCCTTGTGAACGACGCGAACGTCCGCGGAATGGCGCTTATTATCCTTTGAAAAGCCGTGGCTTACGATATTGCCCGCCATCTCCTCCATCGAAAGGCCGGAAAGATACGCCCGCCTTTCATCGATCCCGCGCGACAGGCAGAACTTCTGGACCTGCTCGGCGATGCGGACGACCTCATCCATGCTGCCGATGCTCATATCCATGCGTTCGCTCTCCGGCGCGCCGAAGGACTCCGGGATCACCATGAGCTGTTCCATGTTCCGCGGGAAGCGTTTATTCCTGAGCCATGCATAACCCACGATCACGAGCGTCGTCACGACGCCGTTCAAAACATTGGCGATATAGACGCTGTTCATGCCGATCGGGCGGATCAGCAGGGCTGTAAAGCCAGCCACGCAGATCACACCGTCGAGCACGCTGAGCACGTGCACGAGCGCGTGCTTGCCGGAGGCTTCCCCATAGCAGTTGAAATGCATGCAGATGATGCTCAGCGGCATACAGAGGGGCAGTATCCTCAGGCCCCATGCCGTCATCATATAGACCGGCTCGGAGGGGTTGCGGAAGAAAATGCGCGTCAGCGGTACGGCGGCGAGTATTATCGCGGCCGAGACCGCACACATCAGCGGGATAAACCTCCTGAACATGACCCGCATTATGTCCGTTAGGGTCTGACGGTCCTCCTCGCCGACGCTGACGCTTATCATCATTCGCGAAACGGCGAGCATTCCGGCCGGGATCGCCCAGACTATCCCGAGAAGGTTATTGGCCGCCGCAAAGGCGGAAATGCCCGCGCTGCCGACGAACGCGCCGAGCAGGCTGTTAACTATGAGTCCGCGCGCGGTCTGATAGATATTGGTGAGCGCTCCGGGAAGGCCGATGCGGAATATCTCGCCGCTCTCCTTCCAGACGAGTTTTTTTGTACTGAAGCGCAGGTGGCTTTTGCCGGAAACGTAGAACTGCGCCTGCACGAGCATGAATACCCACATGCCGAGCGCCGAGGCGAGCGCAAGGCCGAAAGCCTCCATCCTGAGCTGCTTTACGAACAAGAAGTTCAGCAGGATATTGAAGGCGATGTAGATAATGCTTGCGATAAGGGATCTTTTGCCCTTGTTTTCAAGCGAAAGGAACGCGGAAAAGGAGCTGCCGAGCATCATGGGCAGTATTCCTATGGATTGGCCGATCAGGTAGCTGTTGAAGAGCGGACGCACCGCCTCATCCTTGGTAAAGAAGCCCGTAAGACCGAAAAGAACCATTATCAGGAACAGGATGGTGAATATCGCGGCAAGCAGGAACGTGAGCACCAGATTCAGGGAAAAGACGTTGTGCAGCCGGTCCTGCCTGTTCTGCCCCATGTACTTTCCGCAGAGTATGACCGAACCGCCGACAAGAACAGCGCCTACCGACGAGACAAACATATTCAGGGGTCCGCAAAGGCCGACCGCGCTCATCGCGTCGGTCCCGACAAAATTGCTCGCGAAGAAGCTTGAAACGATGCCGTTCACCGCGCCGACGGCGGCAAGGAGTATCTGCACCGGAAGCAGCCTGAACAGCAGCTTCGTTACCATCTTCGCGTTTGCGGTTTTTTCGGTATCCGTGCCCATGGTCATTGGATCCTCATATTAACGGGTTCATTTCTTAACTATGTCCCTCGCCGCGGGGAAACCGTATGCGCCCTCCGCGCTTTTGACGGCGCGTATTATCGCTTCGCTGACGACCTCGGCCGCAAGCAGGCCCACGACCTCGCGGTCGGCCTCGACCTCGCCTATGGATACGGCGTAGATGCTGTCCCCGTCGAAGGAGGTATGTACGGGGCGGATGGACCTTGCGTACCCGTCGTGCCCGATGCCGGCTATCTTGCACAGGGACCCCTTATGGAATCTTGCGTTGGTGATTATCACGGAGAGCGTGGTGTTCCTCGCAAAAAGGTTTCCGGCCTGCTCCATGCCCTTGCGCATCTCTTCGGGCGAATCCGCGAAGGCCTTTCGGTCCCCGGTCAGCATGCCCGCGATACGCTCGCCGGTTTTCCAGTCGAATACGTCGCCGAGGGCGTTGAGCACCGTGACCGCTCCTATCCTAAGCTCCCCGAGCTCGACGGCATAGCTGCCTACGCCCGTCTTCATGCAGCGTTCCATGCCGAACAGCTTGCCGACCGTCGCGCCGCAGCCCGCGCCGAAATTGCCGTCGCGGTAGTTCGGCGCTTCAAAAGCGCATCTCGCGGCCTCATAGCCCATCGCCTCATCGGGACGGATAAACGGATCCCCGACGGTCAGATCGAAGATATCCGACTGCACGACGAGCGGCACCTTGGTGACGCCGACGTCGAAGCCGACGCCGCGCTCCTCGAGATACCGCATAACGCCGTTTGCCGCGCCGAGGCCGAACGCGCTGCCGCCGGCAAGCACGATGCCGTGGATCCTTTGCGCGGCCATGATCGGGTTTAAAAGTTGGGTCTCGCGTGAAGCCGGGCCTCCTCCGCGTACGTCGAGCCCGGCGCGCATGCCCTCCCTGCTCAAAAACACGGTGCAGCCCGTTCCCGCTGCGCTGTTCTCGACCTGGCCGATAAAAATCGGGCCGATATCGGTTACGGGGATCTCTCTCATTTCTTTCCCTCGTTATCTGTATGCGACGAGCGTCAGCACGACGTAGAAAGCGATCATGCTGCCGAGTATTATCGCCTGCTTGAGCCGGTGCGCCGTCAGCAGACCGACGAACTCGCGCACGGCGGCGTTCGGCCAGAAATACCATTTGGTCTTCGCGCCCATGCCGACCGCGCGCATCTTGACGCGCCTTGCGAAGAGCCCGCTGCGGAAAACGTGGTAATTCGTGGTCGCGAAGGCCACCTTGGCATTCCTGACGTCCCCGCAAAGCGCCTCTATCTTCGCCTTGGAGTTCTTCATGTTCTCAAAGGTATCGGTCGACCCGTCCTCCTCGATTATGCGCTCCTCTGGGACGCCCTTTTCAAGAAGATAATTTTTCATCGCGAGGCTCTCGGAATTGACCTCGTTCTCGCCCTGACCGCCGGAGGTGATGAAGACGAGCTCCCTGCCCGTCTCCTCCTTCTGTTTCTTATAGAAGGCGAGCGCGCGGTCGCACCTGCCGCGCAGCAGCGGCGTGGGCGTGCCGTCCTTGCGGAGGCCGCAGCCGAGGATCATCAAGAAGTCCTTGTCCTTATCGGGCTCGTATTTGACCACTATGATATTGGCGATGATCGCGCCGATGATCATGCACTCGAAATAGAGGTACACCGCCGCGAACAGGTTGACGAACAGGTCGTGCATCATGACCTCCCTTTGGCTTCCGGAGGCGAACATATCATAGGTGAACAGGAAGACCTCTCCGCCCACGAGCAGGACGGAGAGAATGATGCCCAGCACGTTCACGAAGCGGAAACGCTCGTGCCGGATCAGCGAGATATTCGATATGCAGAGCGCGGCGGAAAAGAAGAGTACGAACGGAGCGGAGAAGAACATATAGTTCCTTGCGGAACCCAGCAGCTTTCCGATGAGCTCCGCCCTGCTGTCCGAGTACAGCTCCGGCTTTGCCATCAGGTTGAAGGTCAGAAACGCATAGGTTACCAGCACCGATGCGAGGAACAGCGCGAAGCCCGCGTAATAGATGGTGTTGTAGGAATAGGGGTTATAGCGCAGCTGGCCTGTGAACGCTATGACGAGGCGCACGATGGCGTAAATGAAAAACGCGTCGAGCAGGAGCACCTCGGGCAGGGCGTATCTGCCCTTTCCGATTATGGACAGGGCCGTTACCGCGCCGAATATCAGGGCGCCGACGATCAGCACGTCGTACAGCTTGGGCTTTTTATCGATCGTATCGAATCGGATCTTCATGCTTTTGCCTGCGCTTTCCTGTTAAGCTTAATGCTCTCTGTTTGCCAGTACCGCTGCCCGGCCATGCCCGCAGAAAAGCAGGCGCCCGTTTGACAGCGGCACGGCAGCACAGCCTGTAAGGCTTTATTCAACGGTCAGTATCTCGCTGAAGCCCGTGATCTCGAATATCTCCATGATTATCGGGCTCACGTTGATCAGCCTCATTTTGCCGCAGGCGTCCAGCTTCTTCTGTGTGCGCAGCAGCACGCGCAGGCCCGCCGAGGAGATGTATTCGAGGCCTTCACAGTCAAGGGTCAGCGTCTCGATACCGCCGAGCCTCGCTCCGATGTACTCCTCCAGTTCCGGCGCGGTCACGGTGTCCAGCCTGCCGGCTACGCCGATGACGGCGGCGTTGTTATTGCTTTCAAATCTCAGTTCCATGGTGTCTCCTTTCAAAACTTCTTGATGATCGTGATCTCAACATTTCGGCCTTTTATGCCGATCCTGACGTCGTCCGCAAGGTTTGCGACAACGGATTTTTCAAGCTCATCCCAGTTTTCATCCGGTTCGGCTGTCCTTTCAAGCGCGGCGCTGTACCGGCGCAGGGACCAGTAATCGTCCGGAGCAAGCCTCATCACGCCGAATTCGGGATCCATGCTTTCGCAGCAAAGGCCCGCCGCAAGCGATTGGCCGATGCTCATATCGCCCGGCGCCATGAACCTTTCGAACAGGTCCCGAAGCTTTCCGGTCACGCCCCTGGCGGCGTCGTTCCTGCCGCTTTTGGAAACGGACAGAAGCTTTTTGCGCATTTGAGAATCCATCTCCGCAAACGAAGAGAGATGGAGCGAGAACACACCGTTTTCGTCATCTATCCAGAAATCGGCTTTCTTCTCGCCGGTCAGCGCATGCATTATGCCCATCATTTCCTCTGCGAGCAGGCGCAGATGCAGCGCGCTCTTTTCGGGAAGCTCCTTGAACGCGGCAACGCGTTCGGTCTGCGAAAGCGCCTCGGCAAAGCCGACGCCTTCGTTCGTTACGTGGATCGTATCTGATCGCATCCTGTTTTCTCCTTTGCTGTTATCTTTATATTTCACAAGCGGCCCCGGTCTTTTCTATACCGGATTCGCCGCTTTATTGCCGATCGAACGCGGAATAGTCGAATTCGAAATACTCCTGCGCGTCGCCGTCTGTATACCGCCAGCAGCGGATCCTGTTTTCGTCCGGGAAGAGCTTTTCCAAACGGTAGCCCCATACCGGCTCGAAGAAGTCGTCATCAGCAACGTAATCCGGATGAGGATGATCCTGCGAATAGTTGGAAACATAGATAAAGTGGTCCTTGCTGCACCCTGTCGCATCGCGCTGGTCGTCCGTCATCATAAAGTAGGCAAGCGAATCCATCTCGCTGACCACGAAGGTCGGATCGATATGATAATTGCGGCCGCCGATTCGGACGTAGCTCCATTCATGGTTGCTGCCCATCACGGTCGTCGCTTCCACGCCTGCCTGCATCAAAAGATAGGAATACGCGGGAGCGATCTCGCGGCAGATGCCTTTACCGGTCTTGAAGAGTCGGTAGGTAGTAGTATAGTCCACTTGTGCTTCCAGGTCCTGATAGTACGTATCCCAATCATATTCGTAGGTACGGGAGAAGTAAACGTAGAGCGCCAAAGCTTTTTCAACGTCCGACCAGTCATCCTCAAGCACCTCGTTAAGGATGCCCTCGATCTGTTCTGCGAATTCCGCGATACGCGCTGCGGCTTCCTCTTTAGGGACGAGCCATGTTAAGCTGCCAAGACCGTCTTTCACGGGGTTGTTTCTGTCATACGCAAAGTCGATGAGCTCAACGAGCACCGGGAAACACAGCCTCCTGAACTGTCCCATGACCCAGTCGTAGGTATGCTTATCCGGACAAGCGAAGGTATTCTCGCCTGCCATGACCGCGTCAACGAGGTTTGACCAGGTCTCGCACATAGCCGTACCGAAAACCTCTTCCATATATACGGAACAGACTTTGGGCTTGAATTCGAAGCGGATCGGCTCGGGCGTCGGCTCTGGGGTCGGCTCCTCGGTCGGCTCGGCGGTGAGCGGCTCGGGCGTGTCCGTGCTCTCGGGTCCCGGAGCGGCGGTCAAAGCCTCCGGCGGCTCGGTGCCGTCCGGATCATTGTTCTTGGGAGCACAGCCCCAAAGCATCGCGCAGGCAAGCAGCAGCGCAATGATCGCATAAAAAAGCCTTTTCATAATTACCTCCGGGATAGTCAGGTCGTATTGATCACTCTTCGTGAATGATGACGCGCATACCGGGCTCCGCGTTCATAAGAACGAGCTTCATCAGCTCTTCGTCGATGGCGATGCAGCCGCCGGTGAAGACCTTTGCGCCCTTGCAGTGAAGGAATATGGAGGACCCGACAGGCCATTCATGCGATGCGTTATAATCCAAAGCTATGCCGTAATTGTATTCGGGCGTGTAGATGAACATCTCCTCGCCGCTGCAGGCATGGCCGGTCTCCGCGACGTCGATGATCTGATTATAGTATTCGCACTCCTCGTCGCAGGCGTAGGTCGTCTCGGTCACGTCGATGTAATCGAGCTTCGTTCCGGGATCGTACAGTATCCCGAACGCACTGACGACGCCGAAATCCCCGTAAGGCGTTTTGGCATCTCCCTCCCGGGTTTTGCCGCCTCCGTTTTTGCCGATATAAGCGTCCGTTTCAAACAGAAGCGTCCATGCGTTGTTCTGATTGGTAAGCTTGACGTAAAACTGGACTGTCGCGTTGCTGCCCTCCGTGCACCGAACGAGCATGACCTGGCGAACGCTGTCATCCTTGCGGTAGTACTGAAGCCTTTCACGCCAGTACGCCTGGTTTTCGGTATTGAAAGCATACTCTTCCTCGGACGGCTCTGCGCTGTCCGGCATGTTGCTCTTCTTTGCGCAGCCCCAAAGCATTGCGCATGCAACAAGCAGCGCGATCGAAATAATAAACAGCCTTTTCATACTTACCTCCTTAGTGACCGATCATCTGTTAAAATATATCATAACCGTTCCGTTTTTTCAAGAAAAAATCGGGGGACAGCGCCGCCCGTTTTCCCTTTTTGTTGACATTGCCCGCCGGTCATATTATAATAACGCCGCTGTCAAAGCAGACCGAAACGACCGGAGGAACGGAAAATGAAAAAACCCGTACTGCTTATCGCTTTTATAATGCTGCTCGCGTTCGCCCTGCCCGTGTTAGCGGAGCCCGCCGAGAGCGTGCCGACCTTTACAGAGCCGCTCGATTATTCCGACGCGGCCAACTGGGCGTATTTTAACGAAGGCGAGGATAAGCCCGCGGATCTTTTCATCGTCTGCCCGACGGTGGATACGAGGAGCTACGCAAACTCCGAGGACCTCAACGAAAAGCTGAAAGCCCGCTTTGTGAGCGCGCTCGACGCCGAAAAGGGCATCTATGCGGACGTCTGCCGCCTGTATTCGCCCTACTACCGCCAGATGTCCATCGGCGCGTACACGCTTCCGGCCGGGGATCTCGATAAGGCGGAGAAGAACGCGTATCTCGACGTCTCCGCCGCGTTCAGGTATTATCTCGACAGCGAGAACGGCGGCCGCCCGATAGTGCTCGCCGGCTTTTCGCAGGGCGCCGAGATGTGCATCGAGCTTTTGAAGGAATACTTCGGCGATACCGCCGAGGGAAGCAAGCTGAGGGACCGGCTCGTCGCCGTCTACGCGATCGGCTGGAGGATCACGGACGAGGATATAGAGGAGTTTCCCCAGATCGTCCCCGCGAAGGGGGAGAGCGATATCGGCTCCGTCATCTGCTATGAATGCGAGGACGGCACGGTCACGGGCTCGATCATCATCCCCGAGGGCGTCAAGACCCATTCGATCAATCCTCTGAACTGGAGGACCGACGGCGCCGCGGCCGACAGCTCGCTAAACAAGGGTGCGGTCTTCTCCGAGGAGGAGGGGCCGATCCCCGGCTTCTGCGGGGCCTATATCGACGAGGCCCGCGGCGCGCTCATCGTGCCCGGCGTCAGCACGGAGGATTATCCCAAGGTGCTCGACGTGTTCCCCGACGGCTGCTTCCATCTTTACGACAACATGTTCTTCTACACGAACCTCAAGGAAAACGTATCGCTCCGCGTGAACGCCTTTTCGGAAGCACAGCGGCAGGCGCGCCGCAGCACCGCTGCATGGAACATAGGCGCCGCGGCTGCCGCGCTCGTGCTGTTCGCCCTGGGCGCGGTGCTGCATAACAGAAGAAAGAGCGCCGACGCCTGAAAAGCATACGCTTATTTAATACAACTGCCCCCGAACGATCTGCTTGCGGGGGCAGTTGCTTTAATTATTGAGGCTCATTCGACTACGGCTTGCTCCGTCTCCGAGATCGCGAAAACGGTGAGGAACAGGTCCGCAAGATCGGTCTCGTTCGTCCAAACGCGGTAGTAATACCTGCCGACGGGGATGTTGAGCTTGTGCTCGGCGGCGTCCTCCTCGTGGACGTATTTGCCGCTGGTCTCGACGGTCGCCATAAATCTGCCGTTCCTGCCCACGGTGTAGACCATGTTGGGGAACTTGCTGGTCAGGTTGGTCTGGATGCGGATGCCGCGAGCGTGCAGCACGTCCCAGATATTCTCGCCGTCGAATTTAAAGGAGGATTTGGCGGAGAACAGCTCGTCGCTGAAGCTCTGGGTGAGGGTATGGCCGACCTCGTGCTCCTCCGTCGTGCCTCTCCTGAGGTCCGTGAATACGAAATGCCTGTTGCCGACAAGGGCGTTCTTTTCCATCTTGGCTTCGTAAACGGTATTCCTTGCCGCATCCTCGACCGTATAGCCGGGCTTGAGCATCTGGCCGTCGTAGCTGACGTAATACTCGGTGAGCTGCTCCTTGGGCAGCGGATCGATCGAAAGCGAACCGCCCTCGGCCTTGATCTGCTCGTCAAGCTCCTTGGACTTGCGGAAGGCCTTGACCGCGGAAAGCACACCGCCGACCACGGCCAGCGCGCCGAGACCTATCGCGATCGGCCCGAATATGCCGGTTTTGGCGTTGGTGGTCTTTTGAGGATCCGCCGGATCGTAGAAGACCTTGATCTCATCCCCGACGTTGTAGGCCTTGCCGAGACCGTCGAAACTGCTGCTGTACTTAACGCCGTCAACGGTGTAGTCGAAGTCGACGTCATAAACGGTCTGCGTGTTTTCGTCGTTATGGTCGATGTACTGTTCGACCTTTGTGACCTTGCCGACCGTCTCGACGTAATTATCCGTCTTGAAGCCAAGCAGGATAATGCCGAAGATGATGAGGATGAGTCCTGCGGGGATCAAGAACCTTGCGGGGCCGGTGTTCCTCATAAACCTTGCGAATTTGTTCTCGATGTTCATACAAACCTCCTGAAAAGTTTTGTGATATTCGGCTGCAGCAGCTCTTAAAGCTTCAGCAGCTTGAATTTTTGTTGGACGCCGGGCATGATGCGGCCTCCTTTCAGGGCATATACAGATGGTCATAGTTTAGCATAAAATGGGCGGCTGGTCAAGAAAAATGGGTAATGTCGTAGTTACGTTTCTATGGATTTTTGACGGCTGAATGGTTCAAGTCCTCTTGCCCTGTACCTTTTTACACATTCTTCTTGACGCGAAAAAAGTGTAAAAAGCACACCAATTTTCGCTTTTTCGGGCATAAAAATCAGGCTCCGGAATAGCCGATCGACCGCTCCGGAGCCCGTTTTAGTCCGTTTTTTTGCTTATTTTGCCTGTATTTCAGCCTGATAGCACAAAAAAACAACCTTTGTCGTGGTAGACAAAAGTTGTTTTCTTAGTGTCAAGGGTCGGCAATCTGTACGATTATTCTTTTAAGGTAGGCAATAAACGCCGTCTGATCATCGATAAACAGGAAGTTGTCACTCTTTCATGCCTTTATC
>JAEEKE010000078.1 GCA_016282255.1 Bacillota bacterium | reverse complement strand
CACGCTGTCTTTTCCAAAACGTTCTTTCATTATTTGTTCTGCTTCAATACTTAGTCTTTTCATGGTTAGTCTCCTATTCTTTTGTTTTTAGCGCTGTTTTAGATAGCTCGCATCTTTCGGTTCATACGGTACGGAAATGAAGTCTTTCTTTTGGTGGTACAAGCAGCATACAGTTTCCACATGGCTCGTGTTTGGAAACATATCCACGGGCTGTACCGATCCTATCCCGTACCCGAAGCCGGCGAGTATGCGGCAGTCCCTTGCAAGGGTCGCGGGATCGCAGGAGACGTAGACGATGCGTTCGGCGCCGGTCCCCGCGATCGCCTCGAGCGCGGCCCGCGCAGCGCCCTTGCGGGGCGGGTCGAGCAGCAGCTTATTCGCCCGTCTGCCCTCCCTGACAAGGCGCGGCAGCACGGTCTCGGCTTCCCCGACGATGAATTCGGCGTTGGTAATGCCGTTCCTTGCGGCGCTCGCTTTTGCGTCGTCTATCGCGCGCCTGACGCACTCGATTCCCGTTACGGTGCCGGCTTTTTTTGCCATCGCGAGCGTGATGGTGCCGGTGCCGCAGTAGAGATCTATGACGTCGTCCCCGGGCTCGGGCGCAAGCGCGTCGATCGCAGCGGAATAGAGCCTGCACATCTGGGAATGATTTACCTGCAGGAAGCTTTCGGCGCCTATCGAAAAGCGGCTTGAGAGCACTTCCTCTTGAACTGTATCCCTTCCGAACAGCAGGCTGAAGGTCCTGCCCATGATAAGGTTCGTGCAGTTGGGATTGATGTTGTTTATCAGACCTGCGAACGAATCGACCCTGCGCATCAGGGTATCGACAAGCTTGTTTGCGAATTTGATCGGTTCCTTCGACACGATGACGACCATCGTTTCGTTCAGCGAAGTGGTGCGGACCATCAGATGCCTAAGGCACCCCTTCCCCGTCCGTTCGTCGTACGCGGTCAGGCGGTTGTCATTCGCCCATTCGGTGACGATGCCGAGGACTTTGACCGCGGTTTCCGACTGTATCAGGCAGTCGCCCGTGGGAACGACGCGGTGGCTGCCCTCGGCAATGCAGCCCGAAACGACCCTGCCGGACTCCTGCGCGAAACTGAAAACGGCTTTATTGCGGTAACGGAGCGTGTTTTCGGACCCGATGCAAGGTTTGACCACGATACCGTTGAATCCGCCAATCCTTTTCAGCGCGTCCGCGACGCGGGAGGTCTTGAAACGAAGCTGCTCGGCATAGCTCATATGCATAAGATCGCAGCCGCCGCAGTCATAAAAGCACTTGCAGGGGGGCTCCATCCTGTCAGGCGAACGTACGATTATATCGGTCAGGCGTCCGACTGCATAGGAGGGAGTTATTTTTTCTATAATAACGCTTACTTTTTCGCCTGCGAGAGCGAACGGAACGAAGACGGCCATGCCGTCACAGCGGCCCACGCCCTGCCCCTCCGATCCGTAGGAGACGATATCAAGTTCGATGCTTACGCCGGGTTTGAGCATGCTCAGTTCACCCTATCGGTCGTTTTTTTCTTCGGCAGGATCCGCACATGCGCTTCGCCGAGCAGCGTGCGCAGCTCCGATATCGGCTCATGCGAAAGCGAGATCCACATTTCCTTCGGCGCGCGCAGCTTGCGGCCCGAATCGGTGTAGAAGAAGTATACCTCGGTATTTCCCGGAAAACGGCGCAGGGATTCGACAGCCCTCTCCCTTAAATAGTCCGTGCGCGCCGTGAACTCGAGCACGAGGAGCTTTTCCCCGCCCCGGATAAGGGGCGTCATCTCCTCGATGAACAGCGAGTTGAGCTTGTCCTCCCGCATGGAGAAGCGGCCCGTCACTATGACCCGCTTGTCGTTGACGAACAGCGAGGTGTATTTCTGATAGACGCTCGGGAAGGCGACCACTTCGATGGAGCCCGAGAGATCCTCGAGCGCCGCCCTGCCCATGACCCCGGTGCCGCTCCTGACGGGCTTCGTGCTGACCGAGGTCAGGATGCCGCCGAGCGTGACGCGCATATTATCCTGGATCCCGCTTGAAAAATCGGCCTCGTAGAGATCGCGGCAGGTGAAGCGGAATTCGGTCAGCTCCTGCATATAGTCGTCAAGCGGGTGGCCGCTTGCGTAGATGCCGATCGTTTCGCGCTCCATCATAAGGAGCTCGTCCTTGGAGTACTCGTCGTGCGCGTCCTCATCCGCAGCGGAGATCGTCGAGGGCTCCTCGAAACCGCCCGCAAGGTCGAAGAACGAGAGCTGTCCGGATTCGATGCGCTTCCTTTCGGCAGCCGCCGCGGTCAGCTCGCGCTCGTAATGCGAGAGCAGATACTTCCTTGAATAGCCGGTGCCGTCGAAGCAGCCGGATTTGATCAGCCCCTCGATAAGACGCTTGTTGACGCCCGGGCAGCGCCTCGCAAAGGACGCGAAATCGCGGAACTCGCCGTTCAGCGCGCGTTCCTCGAGCACCTGCACCATCGCGTTTTCACCGACGTTTTTGATGCCCGCAAGGCCGAAGCGGATCGCCCCGCCCTCCACGGAGAATTTGGCTTCACTGTGGTTGATATCGGGCGGCAGTATCCTGATGCCGCGCTGCCTGCAGTAATAGATATAGGGCGAGACCTTGTCGCGCACGTTGATAAGGCTGTTTATCGTGGCTGCCATGAATTCCACGGGATACAGGCATTTGAGCAATGCCGTCCGGTATGCGACCACGGCGTAGCAGGCGGCGTGCGCCTTGTTGAAGGCGTAGGAGGCGAAATCCATCATCTCATCGAAGATCTGCTCGGCCGCCTGCCTCGATACACCGCGCCTGAGCGCGCCGTCGACGGTCACGACGCCGTTTTCCTCTATGCCGTAGATAAAGTTCTGCCGCTCCTTCTCCATGACGTCGTGCTTTTTCTTGCTCATCGCACGGCGCACGAGATCGCTCCTGCCCAGGGAATAGCCGGCAAGATCGCGCACGATCTGCATGACCTGCTCCTGATAGACCATGCAGCCGTAGGTGGTGGAAAGGATCGGCCGCAGCAGCTCCGTTTCATAGTGGACCGAAGAAGCGTTCTGCTTGCCCTCGATATAGCGCGGTATCTGGTCCATGGGACCGGGGCGGTAGAGCGAGATGCCCGCAATGATGTCCTCGAGGCTGGACGGCTTCATCTGCATCATAAAGCTCGTCATACCCGAGGATTCAAGCTGGAACACGCCCATCGTGTCGCCCGCGCCGATCATGTCGTAAACGCGCCTGTCGTCGTAATCGCAGCCTGAGAAATCGGGCGGCGTTCCACCGTTCTTCTTAATGAAATCGATCGTGTCCCTGATGACGGTCAGGGTCCTGAGACCGAGGAAGTCCATCTTGAGCATGCCCAGCTCCTCAAGCTCCGTCATGGTGAACTGGGTGGTAATGGATTCGTCGTTGCGCTGAAGGGGCACGAGCTCCATCGTCGGCAGCGACGAGATCACGACGCCCGCGGCATGGGTGGAGGTGTTTCGCGGAAGGCCCTCGACCTTCATCGCAAGATCGATGACTTTTTTGACCGTTTTATCGGTATCGTAGAGTGTCCTGAGCTCCGGCACGGTATCGAGTGCGCTCTGAAGCGTGGTATGGAGCACGTTCGGGATGAGCTTCGCGATCCTGTCGGCGTCCTGATATGGGACTCTGAGCACCCTCGCGACGTCGCGCACGGCGGCCTTCGCTGCCATGGTGCCGAAGGTCACTATCTGCGCAACGTGGTCGCTGCCGTATTTGCGCTTGACGTATTCGATGACCTCCTGCCTGCGCTCATAGCAGAAATCGACGTCGAAATCGGGCATGCTGACCCTCTCCGGGTTCAGAAAGCGCTCGAAGAGCAGGTTGTATTTTATGGGGTCGATGTCGGTTATGCCCATTGTATAGGCCGCTATGGAAGCCGCGCCGCTTCCCCTGCCCGGGCCGACCTCGATGTTGTTCGATTTGGCGAAATGGATGAAGTCCCAGACGATGAGATAGTAATCCGTGAAGCCCATGCGCGTTATGACGCCGAGCTCGTATTCAAGGCGCTCCCAATGCTCCTTCGTCGGCTCGCCGTAGCGGCGATACATGCCGT
>JAEEKE010000077.1 GCA_016282255.1 Bacillota bacterium | reverse complement strand
TTTCGGCGTATCCGCATAAGGATAAACAGCCTCAAAAGGGATCTTTTCGCGCCCGGCTGCGTTAAAAATGCTCGGAAGACGCTCCGAGTATTCCTGCGCTTTTTGCCTTGCCGGACACAAAAATCTCCTCTTTTGAGACGCTTCGCGGTTTTCGGCATAAGAAATAGAAAAGATCCGGGGATAATTGCGTTATCCGCGGATCTGTTCTGTTCTATGGTTTGTTTCTGCCGAAAACCTGCATCTCCTTATGCGGATGCGCCGTTGGGGCTTATTCGGAAGCGTTTTTCGGTTGATTTAAGGTCTTTTATGAGCCTCGGCCGCGGGGGTCTTACTTGCTTTTCTCCTCCCATTCGATGCTGCCGAGCCGGCGTTCGCGGCCCTCCATGATGCGCTGGATGTTCGGCAGATGCGCGATGACGATTATGAGCGCGGTGATGACGGAAACGGCCATCAGCGGGATGTTGCCGAAATTCTTGGTGATGACGAGCAGGGCGACGGTGAGCGTGCCGACGACGGAGCCGACCGAGACCATCCTTGTGATCACGATGAGCGAGATCGCGATCGCTAGCGCGATGAGCAGCTGCACGGGCGCGAGCACGAGGAAGCCGCCGAGGGCGACGGCGACGCATTTGCCGCCGCGGAACTGATAGAAGAGCGGGAACAGATGCCCGAGCACGGCGCCGAGCATGCCGACGCAGCCGAGGAAGAGACCGAGGTCGGGTATGAACGAGGCGTTCGGGAAGAGCCGGGGCGCGAGCGCGCCGAGGGCCATGCCGAGGCCGACGCTGACGGCGCCCTTGAGGCTGTCGAAGAACAGGCAGGTAAGGCCCCATTTCCAGCCGAAGGTCCTGAGGATATTGGTGGAGCCCGCGTTGCCGCTGCCGCATTCGCGGATATCCTTGTTCCTTGCCTTGGCGATCTTCACTGCGGTCATTATGCTGCCGATAAGGTAGCCCGCAACAAGCATTATCACTGCCAAAACAGCCGTCATCATCGTTTTCTCCTTTCTTCAGCAGCCGAAATACTGCCTTGCCTTTTCGCAGTCCTTCGTGATCTGCGCCTTGAGTTCATCGAGCGAGGCGAAGGTCATTACGGGGCGCAGGCGCTTGACGAAGAACACGCGCAGGGGCTTGCCGTAGACGTCGCCGTCGAAATCAATGATATGGGTCTCGATCGTGCGGCGCGTGCCGCCGACCGTGGGATTCGTGCCGATGTTCGTGACCGACGGCATGATGCTGCCGTCGAGCTCCGCCATGCTGATATAGACGCCGTCGGTCGGGATGCAGCGCGCCGGGTCCGGGTCGATATTCGCGGTCGGGAAGCCGATGGTGCGGCCGATTCGGCGGTCCTCCACGACGGTGCCCGAGAGCGTGTACTGCCTGCCGAGCAGGAGCTGGACGGCGGCGACGTCGCCCTTTTCGATGAGCTCGCGGATGCGGGTCGAGGAAACGGGCTGTTTGTTGAGCAGCACGGGCGGGACGACGGCGACGGAGATATCCCTTTCGAAAGCGAGCTTTTTGAGCAGCTCTGCGCTGCCCCTGCCGCCCCTGCCGAAGGTGTAGTTGAAGCCGCAGACGATCAGCCCCGGGTCGGTCTCGGCCTTAAGCATATCCACGAAGGCCGCGGGCTGCAGCGAGGCGAGCTCCTTTGTAAACTCCGTTTCGATCAGCTTTTTGACGCCGAGGCGCTTCATGATCTCGGCGCGCTCCTCGTTCGTCAGCAGCCGGGGCACGCGCGCGCCGAAGAGCTCGAGCGGATGGTTCGAGAACGTGAAAACGGCCGGCTCGAGCCCCGCGTGCTTCGCGAGCAGCACGCAGGTATCGATCAGCTTTTTATGGCCGATATGCATCCCGTCGAACATGCCGAGGGCAAGCGCCGTTTTCGTCATTCCTTTTCCTCCGTTTTACCGATAGAGGCGATATCGCGTTCGCCGGTCTGGAGCCTTTCGTCGCCGAGCCAGACCGTTACGTGGAGCCCCGCCGGGCCGAGCACGGCAAGGCCCATGAATTCGCCCGAGATATAGAGCCTAAATGGCTTTTCGTTTTCGATTCCCTCGAACGGGATCGGCGCGCCGTTTACGAGCAGGCGCTTCTGCCGGACGGAGAGCCCGTCGAGCTGCAAGGCCGGGATATCCGGCACGGCCTCGTCCATCGGGACGACGACGCTTGAAAGAAGGCCTTGTTCCTTCAGCGCGCGCAGCTCCGCTATGGTATGGGACGAAGCGAGATCGGCCCTGCCCGACGCGGTCCTCAGAAGGAACGGCATATAGGCCGGGCAGCCGAGCTTCGCCGCGATATCGGTCACGAGCGTGCGGATATAGGTGCCCTTCGAGCAGCGGACGCGGATGAGGAAGCTGTTTTTTCCGAGCTGCTCGATAAAGGAGAGCTCGCTTATCTCGATCCTGCGGCGGCGCTCCTCGATGGGCGCCGTGACCTCGCCGCGCCGGGCGAGCTTATAGAGCTTGACGCCGCCCACGCTGAGCGAGGAATAGATCGGCGGTATCTGGTCCTGCTCGCCGATGAATTCCGGCAGCACGGCCTTAAGCTCCTCCGCCGTGACCTCACGCTCCATGCGCGCAGTGACCTGCCCGAAGGCGTCGCCGGTGTCGGTCGCGATACCGAAGTGGATCTCGGCAAGGTATTCCTTCTGCTTGTCCACCAGATAGTCGAAAAGGCGTGTCGCCCTGCCGATGCAGATCGGCAGCACTCCGGCCGCGGCGGGATCGAGCGTTCCCGTGTGGCCCACACGCTTTTCATTGAATATTCGTCTTACGTCCACCACCGCGTCGCTCGAAGTCATTCCGGGCGGCTTGAGGACGTTTATTATACCTTCAAACGGCATTCTGCTCTCCCTGCGGGCGGTTTTCGGCGCTCAGCAGCGGCTCAGCTCCTCCTCGGCCTCGGCGATGATATCCGCGATGACGGTGGAGAGGGATTCCCTTGCGGTGTAGCCCGCAGCCCTCGCATGCCCGCCGCCGCCGTGCTTTGCGGCTATGCGGCCGACGTCGCCGACGGTCTTGCTGCGGAGGCTGACCTTGTAGCTGCCGTCCGCACCCTCGCGGATGAAGACGCCGATCTTGACGCAGTCGATATCGCGCACGCAGTCGACGATGCCCTCGCAGTCCTCGTTCGTGGCGCCGAATTCGAGCATGCGCGCCCTGGTGAGGATGCCGATGCCGACGGCGCCGCCGCATTCGAGGCGGATATTGCTGGTCACCCAGCCCTGCACGCGGGTCTTGGCGTAGGGCACGGTGCGGTAGATGCGGCGGTTGAGGTCGGAGATATCGACGAGCCCCTTCTCAACGAAGTCCGCGATGATCCGAAGCGCGTTCGGCGTGGTGTTGCTGTAGGAAAGATTGCCGGTATCCGTCACGATCCCCGTGTAGAGGCAGGAAGCGACAGCCGGATCGACGGGCATGCCCATGGCAAGGAACAGCTCATATACGATCTCCGCGGTGGCGGCGGCGTCCGGCACGATCAGATTCACCCCGGCGAAGCCCGGATTGGTGATGTGGTGGTCGATCGCGGCGGTCTCGCCGGCCTCGGCAAAGAAGCGGATCGCGCGGCCGAAGCGCGGCGTATCCGCACAATCGACGCTGATCACGCGCTCATAGCCCTTAGCATCCTCCGGCAGCAGGACCTTTTCGCTGCCGGGCATGAAGGCATAGATCTTCGGCACCGGGTTCGCGCAGACGGCCTCGACGGTCTTCCCCAGCCTTTCAAGCAGATGCATGATGGCCAGGGCCGAGCCGAGGGTGTCCCCGTCCGGGGAGATATGGGAGAGCAGCGTGAAGCGCTCCCCCTCGCGGATGAAACTGATCACGGGACCGAAATCCCATCGTTGAGCTTCCATTGAAAACTACCCGCCGTTTCGTTTTTTATTTTTCGGTTTTCCCGATCCGTTCGGGATCCTGTTCGGCATCCCCGTCCTCGGAACTGCCGTTCGCGGCGCGCTCCGCCTTGAGCCTGTCGATTATCTCGGCGATATGCACCGCGTATTCGATGGAATCGTCCAGAGTGAACTTCAGCGTGGGGATCCTGCGGATATCGATGCGGCGGCCGAGCTCGCGCGCGATGAAGCCCTCCGCCCTGTTGAGCTGGGCGACGGTGGCCTTGCGGACCTCGTCGTCCTTATCGTAGACGCTGACCTTGACCTTGCAGAGCTTGAGGTCGTTGGTGGCCTCGGCGAGCAGGATCGTGGTCATCGGCGAGATGCGGGGGTCCTTCATATCGCGGACGATCTCCGAGAGGGCCTTTTTGATCTCTTCGTTTATTCTGTCATACCTGACTGACGGCATTTTTTCTCCTGACCGGGGAGGAAAGCCCTCCCCGCTTGTTCTCTTCTTCGGGGCAAAGCGCTTACCGCTTTACCTCCTCCATGATATAGGCCTCGATCTGGTCCTGCTCGTGGATATCGTTGAAATCCTCGATGCCGATACCGCACTCGTAGCCCGCGGCGACCTCCTTGACGTCGTCCTTGAAGCGGCGCAGGGAAGCGATCTTGCCCTCGTGGATGACCACGCCGTCGCGCACGACGCGGACGAGCGCGTTCCTCGTGACCTTGCCGTCCTGCACGTAGGCGCCGGCGATGGTGCCGACCGAGCTGACCTTGAAGGTGCTGCGGACGCTGACCGTGCCGAGGTGGACCTCCTTGAAGACGGGCTTGAACAGGCCCTTCATGGCGTTCTCGACGTCCTCGATGGCCTGATAGATGATGCGGTAGGTGCGCACGTCGACCTTCTCGGTCTCGGCAAGCGCCCTTGCGCCGGCGTCGGGACGGACG
This sequence comes from Bacillota bacterium, assembly GCA_016282255.1. Lineage (GTDB taxonomy): Bacteria > Bacillota > Clostridia > Christensenellales > CAG-138 > PeH17. The sequence continues at coordinate 22,507 of JAEEKE010000077.1, read as the reverse complement.
TTGAAGCCGATGACGATCGCGTTCGATGCGGAGGCGAACATGACGTCCGACTCGCTGATCGCGCCGACCGCGCCGTGGATGCACTTGACGCGGACCTCGTCGTTCGAAAGCTTTTCGAGCGCCTGCTTGACGGCGTCCACGGAGCCGTGAACGTCGGCCTTTATGACGACGTTGAGGGTCTTCATATCGCCCTCTGCGATCTGGCTGAACAGATCCTCGAGGCTGACCTTCTCGCGCGCCTTCGCCTGCTCGGCCTTGATCTTGTTCTTGCGCTCGTCGGCGACCTTCTTGGAGACCTCCGCAACGTTCATGACGTCGCCCGCGGAGGGCACCTCGTTGAAGCCGAGCACCTCGACGGGCTGGCTGGGGCCGGCCGATTTGACGGTCCTGCCCTTGTCGTCCATCATGGCGCGCACGCGGCCGTAGGCGACGCCGGCGACGATGGGATCGCCGACCTTGAGGGTGCCGTTCTGCACGAGCACCGTCGCGACGGGGCCGCGGCCCTTGTCGAGCTGAGCCTCGATGACCGTGCCCTTTGCGGGACGGTCGGGATTGGCTCTGAGATTGAGCATATCGGCCTGGAGCAGCACCATTTCGAGCAGGCCGTCCAGATTGATCTGCTTCTTCGCGGAGACGTTGACGCAGATGGTCTCTCCGCCGTATTCCTCAACGACCAGCTCGTGCTCCATGAGCTGCTGCTTTATGCGCTCGGGGTTGGCCGTGGGCTTGTCGATCTTGTTGATGGCGACGATGATCGGAACGCCCGCCGCCTTGGAGTGGTTGATCGCCTCGACGGTCTGGGGCATGATGCCGTCGTCCGCCGCAACGACGAGGATGACGATATCCGTCACCTGGGCGCCCCTTGCGCGCATGGAGGTGAACGCCTCGTGGCCGGGGGTGTCGATGAAGGTGATGGTCTTGTTCTGCTTGCTGCCGGGGTCCTTGCAGCTGACGGTGTAGGCGCCGATATGCTGCGTTATGCCGCCCGCCTCGCCCAGGGTGACCGAGGTGTTGCGGATGGCGTCGAGCAGCGAGGTCTTGCCGTGGTCGACGTGGCCCATGATCGTGACGACGGGCGGACGGGGCTTGAGGTCCTCCTCCCTGTCGACGATCTCGGCGTTCTCCTGCATGGCCTCCTCATAGGTCTTGGCGACCTGGTGCTCGAGCTCGATATTGTAGTCCATGGCGATCAGCTCGCAGGTCTCGTAGTCGATATCCTGGTTGATGTTCGCGATGATGTTCATCATGAACAGCTTCTTTAAGATCTCCGCGGCGGGCTTGCCGATCTTCTCGGAGAAATCGCGCACGGTGATCGTCTCGGTCGTGATGACGGCCTTGTCGATGACCACGGGCTCGGGCTTATGCTGCTCGGACTTGGGCTGGTTCTTGCGCTTGCGGGAGCCGTACTGCGCGCCGTCGTCCTCCCAGTTCCTTGCGGACGGGATCTCCGCGCGCGGCTTCTGCTTGCTGCGGCCCTTGTTGTTCTTGCTGCCGCCCTCTTCGGTATCGAAGGTATGCACGTAGACCTTGCCGTGGGCGTCCTTGCCGCTGTGGGTATCCTTCTTGGGCGTGACCGGCGTCTCCTGCACGGGCTTGCCGCCCCTGCCCTGGGGCTTATCCGGCCTTGCGGGCCTGTTGTCGGGCCTGCCGGCGGGCTTTTTGTCGCCGGTATCGGGGCGGGTCTCGCCGCGGCCTTCGCGGGGCTTCGCCTCGCCGCGGTCGCGCGGCCTGCGGGCGTCGTCCTCGCCGGTGCGGGGCCTGCGCTCGGGGCGGTCGCCGCGCTCGGGCCTGACGGGCCTCTCGGGCCTGACGGGCGCCTCGGGCTTCTCCTCGGGCTTGACCTCTGTCTTTTCCTCGGGCTTCTCCTCGGGCTTTACCTCGGGCTTCTCCTCAGGCAGCTCCTCGAGCTTTACCTCGGGCTTTGCCTCGGGTTTCTCATCGGGCTTTGCGGGCTCGTTCTCAACGGGCTTCTCCTCGCCGGACTTGATATCGCTGTAATCGCTGACGTAAACGCCGTGCTGCTCCTCGGAATTGAGGAAATCGAGGCGACGCTGCTCCATCTCGGCCTGGCGGCGCTTCTCCTCCTCGTTTTTGAGCTTTGTGAGCATGGCGCTTTCGGCGCGCTTTGCGGTCTGCAGAAGGTTGCCGGCGTCGGTGCGCAGAGCGGCGGCCCTTTCGAGCAGCGCTTTGGCATTGGTTTGTATTGTATTGGTTCCCTGTATCAGTTCGTTTTTAGTCATAGGTCATCGCCTCCGTCGTTGAGTCCATCGGGCGATGTTTCTTCCTGCCCGCGGCTGTTTGCGGAATCTCCGTCCGCTTCGGTGCTTCCGGTCCCTTCGTCCGGTACGTTGAATTTCTTTTTCAGCATTTCGGCGAAGCCGCGGTCGGTGATCGCCGCTTCCATCCGTTCCTCCCTGCCTATCGCCCTGCCGAGGCCGCCCAGCTCATAGAGCGGGATCCTTCGGTAGGCGCAGGCGTCCCGAAGCTGCTTTTTGGTGTTTTCCGATGCTTCGTCATCGACTATCACCGCGAGCGCCGCGCCTCTCTTGAGCGCCCGTTCCACGGCGAATCCGCCGGAAACGAGCCTGCCCGCCTTCATCGCGAGCCCCACGACGCCCCTTGCGCGTTCGTTATCCATCCGCGCCGCCTCCCTCCTCGGAAGCCTTCAAGGCGTCCTCCGCTTCGAGCATTTCCACCCTTTGGCGGAGTGCCTCGAACACCTCCGGGCGGATCGCCCTTGAAAACGCTCTTTCGAGCGCGCGCGACTTGACGGCGCGTTCGAGGCAGGCCTTCTTCCGGCAGACGTAGGCGCCGCGTCCGGGAGCCTTGCCGGTGGGATCGACCGTGACCTCGCCCTCGCTCGAGCAGGCGATGCGCACGAGCTCGCGCTTGGGCGTCATCGTGCGGCAGCCTACACACATTCGCATTGGGATCTTTTTCTGCAAAAGGGACCTCCGAAAATCAGTACCGTTTTTCGTTATAATAAGCTCTGCAAAAGCCGCTTACTCCTCGTCCTCGCCGGCGAGATCCGCGAACAGATCGTCGTCATCGTTCTCGGCCTCGACGTCCTCATCGCCGGGCAGGGAATCGGCCTCGACCTGGGACTGGCTCTTGATATCGATCTTCCAGCCGGTGAGCTTGGCGGCGAGCCTGGCGTTCTGGCCCTCCTTGCCGATGGCGAGGGAGAGCTGGGAATCGGGCACGATGACCCTTGCGGCCTTCTCGTTTTCGTTTATGAAGACCATGACCACCTTGGCGGGCCCGAGCGCCTTCGCGATGTAGATCGCGATATCGGGATCCCACTCGATGATGTCCATCTTCTCATTATGAAGCTCGCTGACGATGCGTTCAACGCGCACGCCGCGCTGACCGACGCATGCGCCGACGGCGTCGACCTGGGGATCGGTGCTCATGACGGCGATCTTGGTGCGCTGGCCGGCTTCCCTGGCGATGGACTTGATCTGGACCACGCCGGACTGGATCTCGGGGATCTCAAGCTCGAACAGGCGCTTGACGAGGCCCGGATGCGTCCTCGAAACGATGATCTGGGGACCCTTGGTGTCCTTCTGGACCTTGAGCACGTATACCTTGACGCGGTCGCCGGGGTTGTAGTCCTCGCCCGCGATAACTTCGTTCATGGGGATAACGCCGTCGGTCTTGCCGAGCTCGACGAAGACGCCGTTCTTCTCGACGCGCTGAACGATGGCGGTCAGCACCTCGTTCTCCTTCTCGGCATACTCCTCGAAGATGGCGCCCTGCTCGGCCTCGCGGATGCGCTGCATGACGACCTGCTTGGCGGTCTGCGCGGCGATGCGGCCGAACTCCTTGGTGCTGGCCTCCTCCTCCACGATGTCGTCGATCTGGAACGCGGGGTTGATCTTGCGCGCGTTCGCGAGGGAGATCTCGCTGAGGGGATCGGTCACGGTCTCGACGACGGATTTGGACGCCCAGATCTCGATCTTGCCGGTCTCGCGGTCAAGGCTGGCGCGCACCTTGGCGTTGGTGGAATAGTTCTTCCTGTAGGCGCTGACGAGCGCCGCCTCGATCGCGTCCGCAAGCGTTTCGATCGAGATGCCCCTCTCCTTGGCGATCAGCCGAAGGGCGGTCATAAGCTCGGAATTCATATTTTTACTCCTTAGATTTGATTACTTTATAAATTAAGTCCCGTCAGAAATCGATATGCGGCCTTATCAGCGCGCAGGCCTTGCGGCTTAGGGTCAGCTCGTTCTTTTTCGCGCCCTGCTCCATAAGGACGGTCAGCTCCTCGCCGGTGAACGAAACGAGCGTTCCGACGAGCTCCTTTTTGCCGTCGAGCGGCGCGTAGAGGCGGATATCGAGCTTCCTGCCGAGGTTGCGGTCAAAGTCCTTATCCTTTTTGAGCGGGCGGTCGAGGCCGACGGAGCTTACGGAAAGATAGTAGGCGCCGTCGATCGGGTCGGCTTCGTCGAGGATCGGATCGACGGTGTTCGAGACGAGCTCGCAGTCGTCGAGGCTGACGCCGCCCTCGCGGTCGATATAGAGGGTCAGCACCCAGTTGTCGTATTCCTTTTCGTATTCAACGTCGTAGAGCTCGTAGCCGAGGGCCTTGACGGTCGGCTCAAGTAGCTCCTGTATCCTGTCGGTCAGCTTCAAATCGGTCCCTCCGCGGAAAAGGCGGGGCTTTTGCCCGCTTCAAAATTAAAGAGCGGGTTTCGCCCACTCTTCAAAGGTACACAGCGGCGTCAGCCGCACAACAAAAGCGATTTCAGACATCGCAAACAACGCAGTTTCCCGCATCTATTAAAGGATACCACAGTTTTATAAAGAATGCAATAGTTATTTTTCAAAAAACAGGCATATTTTGCCCCGCCGCGGGCCAAAAATGCACGCGGCGCAGCACGGGCGGCCCATGGCCGCCCGAAAGCCGGGCCGAAAAACGGTCGGCTCAGCCGAGCAGCTTTACGCCGTTGCTGGTGCCGAGGCGATTCGCGCCGGCGGCGATCATCTCGGCCGCATCCTCGGGGGTGCGCACGCCGCCCGAAGCCTTGACGCCGAGGCTCTCGCCCACGACCGAGCGCATAAGGGCCACGTCCGAAGCGTTGGCGCCGCCCGTGGAGAAGCCGGTGGAGGTCTTGACGAAGTCCGCGCCGGCCCTCATCGCGCATTCGCAGGCGCGGATCTTCTCATCGTCGGTCAGCAGGCAGGTCTCGATGATGACTTTGACCAGCGCGCGCCCGGCGGCCGCGTCTGCGACGGCCTTGATGTCGCTCTCGACGAGCTCCCAGTCGCCGTCCTTAGCGGCGCCGATATTGATGACCATGTCCACCTCTTCGGCGCCGGCCTCGATGGCGGCGTTCGCCTCGAAGGCCTTGACGGCCGGCAGTGTCGCGCCGAGCGGGAAGCCGACGACGCAGCAGGTCTTGACGCCGCTGCCCTTTAGCTCCTCGGACACGAGCGCCGCCCTCGCGGGGTTGACGCAGACGCTCATGAAGCCGTTTTCACGCGCCTCGGCGCAGATCTTCTTTATCTGCTCGGCCGTCGCATCGGGCTTGAGCAGGGTGTGGTCGATAAGTTTGCGGATATCCATATTTACCTCCGATGGATCAGAATTGATCGGTTTTTAGTGGAATAGGGCGGGGTCAAGCGCCTTGAGCGGCACGGCCTCGTCGATCGGGCCGCCGCCGAGGCAGGTCTCGCCGTCGTACAGCACGGCCCACTGCCCCGTCGTTATCGCGCGCTGGGGGCGGTCGAAATCGACGGTCGCTCCCCCGCTTTCGTTCAGTGTGACCGTCACGCCCTGGTCGGGCTGGCGGTATCGGAACTTCGCGGTGCAGCGGAAGCTTTTTGCAGGCGCTTCGCCCGCGATGAAGTGCAGCTTATTTACGGTGAGCGCGGTGGAATACAGCTCCTCGTGCTCGCCCTGCTGCACGATAAGGCGGTTGTTCCTAAGGTCCTTGCCCACCACGAACCAGCTTTCGCCCGTGCCGGCGCTCATGCCGCCTATGCCGAGGCCGCGGCGCTGGCCCATGGTGTAGTACATCAGCCCGTCGTGCCTGCCGACGACCCTGCCCGAGGTGTCGATCATGTCGCCCGGCTGCGCGGGAAGGTACTGCATGAGGAATTTTTTGAAATTGCGTTCGCCGATGAAGCAGACGCCGGTGGAGTCCTTCTTCCCGGCGGTGACGAGCCCGGCCCGCGCGGCGATCGCCCGGACCTCGCTCTTTTGCAGGTCCCCTATCGGGAACAGCGCCTTTTCGAGCTGCTTTTCGGTGAGGCCCGCAAGGAAATAGGTCTGGTCCTTGCCCGCGTCCCTCGCGCGCAGGAGCCTGGTGCCCTCAGTTTTATCGAGCCTTGCATAGTGCCCCGTCGCGAGCGCGGCGGCGTCCATCGTCATGGCGAGGTCGAGGAAGGCGCTGAACTTGATCTCGGTATTGCAGAGGATGTCGGGATTCGGCGTGCGGCCGCGGCGGTATTCCTCAAGGAAATAGGCGAAGACGCGGCGCTCGTATTCCTTCGTGAAGCTGACCGAATAGAACGGGATGCCGATCTGCTCCGCTATGCGGCGGGCGTCGGAATAATCCTGCTCCGCCGTGCAGCAGCCGTCCTCATCCTGCTCGTCCCAGTTCTTCATGAAAACGCCCACGACGTCAAGGCCCCGCTCGCGAAGGAGCAGCGCCGCCGCGGAGGAATCCACGCCGCCGGAAAGGCCGATAACGACCTTGCCGCCGATCCCGCTGAGGTTTTCGCCGGGCTCCGCCATTACGGACTTATGCGCGGCCGGCCGGTTCGGCGGTCACGGACTTGACCTTGAAGCCGAGCGCCTCGATCGCTGCCCTGAGCACCTCGGGCGCCTTGTCGGTGGAGACGGAGATATCGTTGAGCTCGACCCTATGGATCTCGGCGCCGACGCCCTCCATGGCCTTGGTGACTCTCTTGATGCAGTGCGGGCAGCCCATGCCCTCGGTGATGATGGAATACTTCATTGCAAAAACTCCTTTCGGTCACATTGATTTTTCAGATATAGCGGTCTATCGTGACCGCGCTGCGGCCTTTTCTCGTGACGTGGTCCTCGCCGCGGTAGATGAAGCGCCCGCAGCCGCGCACAGAGACGACGGCGTCCGGGGCAAGCTCCTTTGCGCCGTTCTCGGTCATGCGGCCGTCCACGAACACGAGGCCCTTTTCGATCAGCGCCCGGATATCCCCGCGCGAGAGCCTGCAGAACGCGGCGGCAACGGCGTCGAGCCGTGCGGAAGCGACGTTCAGCGTCTCGCTTTTGAGGCGGAAGAGCTCGCCCTCGGGCAGCTCGGTCTCGCGCACGGTCTTCAAAACGGTGTTCGCGGCCTTGGTGAAGTTCTCCTCGATATAGGGCGCGAGCCGTTCGAGGCAGAAGATATGCGCCGTGTTTTCGATCAGCACGATATCGCCCGTGCCGCTCCTTTCGATGCCGAGCGCCATCAGCGCGCCGAGGATATCCCGATGGGAGAGCGCGCCGGCGAACCTCATGCTGACGGGCGCGGCCTTCAAAAGCGCGATGGGCCAGCCTTCGCCGCAGCCGAAGAGCTCCTCCGTGCCGAAGCGGCAGACGACCCTCTCGCAGCCCTCCGCGCCGCCGAAGAGCTCGAAGGGAATCGGCAGCGAAGCGCGCATGCGCATCAGCACGTCCTGCTCGGCGAGGCCGAGGAACGGCGTGTAGGTGAAGAAGCCCGTGCGGTCGGCGCGCTCCGCGAGCTCGACAAAGCGTTTTTTGAGAAGCTCGTCGGAAGCGTTCACCGGTACTTGACCTCTCCGGTCAGCACGTTGAAGCTGATCGTATCCTGCATCCCGCCCAGGCCGAGGGAGCGCATGAAGACGATCTCGTCGGTTTCGGGCTCCAGGCGGTAATCGTCGCCCGAGCAGATGTTCGTGTAGAGCGGGCTGTAGAAGGTATCGTTGACCGGGAAGTACCGCGACGCCCGAAGGCGCGTGCCCTCGAGCACGTAAACGCGGTTCTCGGCGTAGTTGTAGTGTTCGCGCACGCGGATGGTGAAGCCGAAATAGGTCAGCGTGCCGTAGATATCCCAGGTGGGGTCGCAGTAGCGCCATTCGGTCCCGTCGCGGAAGACGACCCATTCGTGGATCGCGTCGTCCCCGCCGCGCAGGCCGTGCACGGTCGCTGACTCGAAGCCGAGCTGGCAGATCAGGAAGTTGAAGCCCCTTGCGAAGCACCAGCAGACGCCCACGCAGTCCATCAGCGCGTTGACGCTGTGGCGGTAGACGTAGGGCGAGCTCTCGTCGTCCTCGACGGTCAGCGCTCCGTCGTACTCGATCTGCCTCGTGTATTCCTTATACATCGCGAGCAGGCGCATTATCGGCAGGCCCTCGTCGGGCACGCAGGAGAGCAGGTCGTCGATCCTCTCCTCGAACATGGCGATATTCGAGGCGTGAGCGGCCTTGTCACCGTATTTCCAGGCGATCTCGGTCGGCGTTTCGGTGATGGTCGTATCGTCCACGTCCAAGAAGAAGACCGGGCAGTACATATCTATGACGCGCCAAAGATCGGGATGCTCCTCCTCGCCGGGCTCGACGGGGACGCTCTCCTCGCCCGCGAAATACGCGAGCACAACGCGCTTGTAGAGCTCGATATCGGCCTTGCTCATAAGCTTGAGGATGATATCGGGGATCGCGAAATAGTCGTAGCGGACGCCCTCGAGCTCGGGCAGGTCCGAAAAGGCGTCCACGGTGCGGGGCGGCCTGGTCAGCGGCGGCTGCTTCGTGGGATCGGGCTCGGCGGACGCATCCGGCGCGGCGGTAAGCGCGGGCTCGGGCGTCGCGAACGCCTCCCTGAGATAATTCCTTATGGCCGTGCAGCCCGTAAGCAGCATCGACAGCGCCAGCAGCAGGGCGCAGGCCGCCGTCAGCCGGGCGCGCGGGGCTTTATTCGCTTTAATGATGATCTTCATATTCCCGAACTTCCGTTTTTTCGTATTCGGTGCATGCGGAGGCTCCCGCATACTTGCCGATGATAGTATTATACCACCGTTTTGCGCCGGTGAAAAGCCCCCGAAAAACGGTCTTCGCGCCCGAGCCAAGGCGCGCGGACGGGCGGACGGCGCTTAGCGGGCGTTCCCCGCCGCAGCGCGCTGCACGCACCGATTTATTTTTGCGTTTTTTATTGTCAACCGCCCCGGCGAATGATATAATAATGTTAATATATGCCTCGGGGGATGCGCATGAAACGCTTTTTCGTAATTCTTCTTTCGATACTGATGCTGCTTTCGCTGCTGCCCGCTTCGTTTGCCGAGGGCGGCTCCGGGCAGGACCCGTTCGCGGATATCACCACGCCCTATCTCTATCTCGTGGAGGTCGATACGGGCGCGGTGCTGTATCAGCGCAGCGCGCAGGAAAAGGCGTTCCCCGCCAGCACCACCAAGCTGATGACCGCGCTCGTGGCGGTCGAGAACCTGCCTGATCTGAACAAGGTCGTGACCCTCGGCTGGCGTCCCGTGGTCGGCTTCGGGCCGACGAGCTCGCTGATGGGCCTTGAAGCGCTCGAAGAGATCGCGCTGATCGACATCCTCTACGGCATGCTGCTGCGCAGCGGCAACGACGCGGCGAAGGCGCTCGCGATGGAGGCGGCCACCGAGCATTACGGCGAGGATACCGACCCCTCCAAAGCCGTGGATCTGTTCGTGGGCATGATGAACGAGAAGGCGCAGGAGCTTGGCATGACGCACACGCATTTTGCGACGATCGACGGCCGGCACGACGACGATCACTACACCACTGCCGAGGATTTCGGCATCCTGATGCGCGAGGTGCTCAAAAATCAGATCCTGGTGCAGGTCATGGGCACGGCGACCTACCGCGTCGCTCCCACCAATATGCATCCCGACGGCTTCTTCCTCGAGAACTCCAACAAGCTGATCTGCAAGAAGGAGGCCGATACCCAGAGCTTCCTCTACGACAAATGCTTTGCGGGCAAGACCGGCGAGACCAACGCCGCGGGCTACTGCCTCGTTTCGGCCGCGCGCTCGGGCGATACCCGCCTCGTGCTGGTCCAGTTCGGCGACGACAACGAGAGCATCGCCTCCACCTACCGCTACGAGGTGGCGAGGCGGCTCTACGACTGGGGCTTCGAGAACTACCGCGCGTTTGCGCTCTCCGAATTCGGCCTGCAAACGCAGTTCGAGCTCACCGCCGAGAACTATTCCCCGCTGGATGAGAACGCCGGGCGCTTCATCGCCGAGGCGCAGATCGACGGGCTTTCGGTGACAGGCGCGCGCAATAATCTGCAGCATTTCTTCGACGATCCCTCGCTGATCCGCACCGAGGTGTCCGCCGACTACGTCAACGCGCCCATACGCAAGGGCGACGAGGTCGGCTACGTCGATTATTACTTCTACGAGGGCTCGGCGGTCCGCGCCAAGCTCGTTTCCATGCGCGACGTCGCCTCGGCTTCGGACGCCACGCCCGAGCCGCACGAGACCGCCGTCATCATCACCACTCCCCCGCCCGGCAGCGGCAAGAACAGCAATCTTTCCCTGCAGCGCAGCTCCGGCTCGGACCAGTACTTCGTGTGGATCTATTACGATAACGCGATCTACACGATGAACAATACCGAATGGCATTATCTCTATCAGCAGGACGGCGTGTTCCGCGCGGCGTCCACGGGCCCGGAGAACGGCAATATCCTGCTCTACCGCCGCTATTTCGACAGCCTCGGCAACGCCTATTACGTTTCCCAGGACTTTATCTCGGACGGGCAGGAGTACGTCATAGTTTCGGACGGGCTGGCGCTCACCACCGATTCGAAGGACGGCACGCTTGCGGGCGTTCCGGTGGAGGTCAATGAAAACGGCGTCATCACCGGCGGCGTGGACGACAGCATGATCTGGCGCTTCGAGAGCCATTCCAACGGCTACCATATCACCAACGCCTCCCGCCTGCTCAGCCGCAGCGCGGGCAGCGGGGTGCTGTTCTGGGTGCTGATCGTGGTGCTGCTGCTGATCGCGCTGATCATCATCCGCGGCATCATTTTAAGAAAGAGCCGCCGCTCCCGCCGCCGCAGCTACGCGCGCCGCGGCAGGTACTGAGGCTAAACCATAAACATTTCTAACAGAATAATATTCAGGAGGCAAAGCAATGCAGGCAAACGACAGGCATCCCCTAACGAACGATCTATCCTCGCTCATCTCCTTTCTGAACGCTTCCCACTCCCCGCACCACACTATGCACGAGGCCGCGGCGCTCCTCGGCGGCGCCGGTTTCGCCGAGCTGCCCGCGCGCGGCGCATGGAAGCTTCAAAAGGGCGGCAGCTATTTCGTCAAATGCTTCGGCACCATGATGGTGGCCTTCACGGTCGGCAGCGAATACAGGCCCGGCGATCCCTTCCGCCTGGCCGCCTGCCATATCGACTGGCCCTGCTACTACGTCAAGCCCGCGCCCGAGCAGGTCTCCGGCGGCTGCCTCAAGCTGGCCGTGGAGCCCTACGGCGGCATGATCCACGCCACCTGGCTCGACCGTCCGCTCAGCTGTGCCGGCATCGTGACCGTCAAAAGCGCAAACGTGCTGGAGCCCCAGCGCAGGCTCTTCGATTTTGAGGAGCCGATACTGACCGTCCCGAACCTTGCGATCCATCTCAACCGTGAGGTCAACAAGGGCGTGGCGATGAACCCCAATAAGGACATGCTGCCCATCGCGAAGACGGTCGAAAAGGAATTCAATAAGGACGGCTTCTTCCTGGGCAAGCTGGCCGAAAGGCTGGGCGTCAACAGCGAGGATATCCTCAGCTTCGACCTCTGCCTCTACAACGCCGAGCAGCCCGTGCTCTGCGGCTTCGATAAGGACATCCTGACCGCCCCGAGGCTCGACAACATCACCTCGACCTACGCGGTGCTCTACGGCATAACGAACACGGCGAGGAAGCGCGGCGTCACGGCGGCGATCCTCTTCGACAACGAGGAGGTCGGCTCCGGCACGAAGCAGGGCGCCGACAGCGCGACGCTCGGGATGACGCTCGAGAAGATCTCGCTCGCCCTCGGCTCAAGCAGAAGCGAATACCTCGATGCGCTCAATGGCGGCTTCATGCTCTCCTGCGACGTGGCCCACGCCGTGCATCCGAACCACGCCGAGATGGCCGACGGCTCGAGCTGCAGCCTTATGAACGCGGGCGTTTCGCTGAAGATGAACTACGAGCAGCGCTATTCCACCGAGGCGCGCGGCATCGGCATCATCGAGGGGCTCTGCAAGAAGTACGATATCCCGTTCCAGCGCTATATGAACCGCCCCGACCTGCGCGGCGGCGGGACCCTGGGCAGCTACGCGGCCTCGCAGCTCGGCATGAGCACGGCCGACGTCGGCGTGCCGATGCTGGCGATGCACTCCGCCCGCGAGACCATGGGCGCGAAGGATCAGGACGCGCTCAACAGGCTGGTCGAGAGCTATATGAACGAGGAATAAAGGCTTAATCAAAAGGACCGTGTCCGTATGAAGCGGGCACGGTTTTTGTTTTGCGGCATGCAAAAAGGCACCCGGGTCAACCGGATGCCTTTGTTTATTCAGCGATTACTGCTCGTTGTTCTCGACGGTCTCCTTGACCTCTTCGACAACGGCCTCGGCCTCGTTCTCGGCGGCAACGAAATTGCCGAGGAGGGATGCGAGGCTGGTGGTGGCGGCCTCTACCGGAGGCAGCTCGTACTCTTCCTCACGGCGGCGCTCACGGCGCTCACCGCGCTCGCGGCGGCGCTCCTCGCGCTCCTTGGCCTGAGCTTCCCTGCGGGCCTGATCCTCCTGGACGCGCTTTTCCTGGCGCTCCGCACGCTCACGCTCGCGCTGCTCGCGCTCGCGGGCGATGATCTCGGCAGCCTCTTCGGGATTCTCGTCGATCAGCGCATCGCGGCGGCTGAGGGAGATACGGCGCTTCTGGGTGTCGATCTCGATGACCTTGCAGCGTACGCGGTCGCCGACGTTGATCTCGTCCTCGACCTTGGAGACCCTCTTGAGGCCTACCTGGGAGATGTGGATCAGACCGTCGATGGTGGGCTCGAGGGATACGAACGCACCGAAGGGCACGATGCGGACGACCTTGCCCTCAACGAAGGAACCGACGGGGTACCTTTCGTCTGCGGTGGTCCAGGGCTTGGGAAGGAGCTCCTTGTAGCCGAGGGAGATCTTCTTGTTCTCCTTATCGAGCTCGCGGATGATGACGTCGATCTTCTGGTTGGGAGTGAAGACCTCGCTGGGCTCCTTGATCTTGCCCCATGCGCACTGGGTGATATGGACCAGACCGTCTACGCCGCCGATATCGACGAACGCACCGAAGCTGGTGAGACGGCGGACGGTGCCCTGCAGCTTCTGGCCGACCTCGAGGTTGTCCCAGATAGCCTTTTCCTTGGCCTCGGCCTCCTGCTGGAGGACGGCCTTGCAGGAACCGACGACGCGCCTGCGCTTGGTGTCGATCTCGAGGACCTTGAGCTTCATGGGCTTGCCGACGTACTGCTTCAGATCCTGAACGAACCTGGTGGAGACCTGCGAAGCGGGCACGAACGCCATCGCGGCGCCGTTATTCAGAGCAACGAGCACGCCGCCCTTGATGACCTCTTTGCATTCGCCCTCGAATACCTTTTCGTTGACTTCGGGATCATTTGCGAAATCGTCCCAAACCTTCTGGCGCTCGACGTCCTTGCGGGAAAGCAGAACATTGCCCTCGCCGTCGTTGACCTTGAGAACTTCAACGTCGATGGGATCGCCCACCTTGTAGACGGAAGCGGGGTCAAGCTCCGGGTCGTTGGAAAACTCGGCGCGGGGGATGTATCCATCGGACTTGTAGCCGATGCTGACGCTGACTTCGCCATCCACGATCTGGATAACGGTGCCGGTCAGGATCTGGCCGCCATGGATGCGGACGATCGTCTTGTTGATCGCATCTTCATCGAAAACTGCATTCTCTTCGATGGGTTCCTGAGTTTCCTGCTTGGGCTCTTCGACGGCGGCCTCGACGGTCTCGACAGCGTTCTCAACGTTTTCGACGACGTTCTCGACGTTCTCGGCGACGGTCTCGACGGCTTCGGCGACTTCGGCCGCGGCAGTGGTCATGGGTTCGGTGGCTTCGTTGATTTCAGCCTTACCTTGTTCGTTCATTGTGTAGATAACCTCCGTGATAACTGAATCCGGTGTGGATGCACCGGCGACAACTCCTATAATTATACCATCATTTTTCAATAAATCAAGAGAAATTTCACCCGGTTTTGCTGCATTTTGGGTGTGTTTGCAATTTTTTTCGCAAATTTTCAGAAGCTTCCTCGTGTTGGAGCTGTTTTTATCGCCCAAAACAAGCATTGCGTCGCATTTGCGGCTCAGCTCCTCGGCCTCGCTCTGCCGCTCCCGGGTGGTGGGGCAGATCGTGTTGCAGACGGTCGCCGAGGGCCTTTTTTCGGCTATGAGCGCGGAAATGACGTTGAAGGCCGCATGGTCGAAGGTGGTCTGGGCGACGACCGTGACCGGGCCGTCTTCAAGCGCTTCGAGCACCGCCTCGGCCTCCTCCGTGGTCCTTATAAAGCGCGCGCCGGAACCGCAGTGGCCGTTGATGCCGACCACCTCGGGATGCGTGGGCTCGCCGATTATGATGACGCATTCGCCCCTTTCGTGCGCCGCGGAGACGATATCGTGGATATGCGCGACGAACGGGCAGGTGGCGTCGACGATATCGACGCCGCAGGCGGAAAGCGAATCATAGACCGACTGCGGCACGCCGTGGGAGCGGATGACGACGCTGTCGCCCGGCTCGGCCTCCTCAACGGAGGCGATAGCGGTGACGCCGAGCGCTGAGAGCTCGTCCACGACGGTCTTATTGTGGATCAGCTCGCCCCAGGTATGTACCTTCGGGCCTTCTTTGGGGGCGCCCCCCTCGCCGTAGACCCTTGCGGCGGTCGCCTTCGCGAGCTCGACCGCCCTTCGAACGCCGAAGCAGAAGCCGGCGTGTTTTGCGAGGATGATGTTCATCGTTCTATTCTCAGTTCCTTGCCCTTCGTTTGCCGGTCGCTTCCTCAAGGCTTTCTTTCAGCGCTTCCATATCCTTCTGCATGCGCTCGGTCAGCGCGTCCACGAGCCTTCTCGAGCCCATATGCGCCTTGACCTCCGAAACGAGGATCTTTTCGCCTACGATCGCGCGCATGCGGCCGCCGGGCTTATAGGTGGAGGGGCTGATATATATCGGCACGATCGGCGCCTCGGTGCGCGAGGCGATCAGCGCGGTGCCCTTTTCGAAATCATCCATCTCGTCCATGACGGCGCGGCGGCCTTCCGGGAAGATGCCGAAGGCGCAGCCCTCCTCAAGGAGCTTGAGCGCGTTCTTGATTGACTTCATGTCCGCCGTCTTGCGGTTGACCGGGAACACGAGCAGCGAGCGGAAGAGCCAGTTGCCGAATTTGGAGTCGAAGAGCTCCTTCTTGGCCATGAAATGCACGCGGCGGCGGATCGTGACCGCCATCAGCACCGGGTCGAGCAGGTTCTGATGGTTCGCGATGAAGATGACGCCGCCCTTGGTGCTGAGGTTTTTCTTATTGCCGTAGAGCTTCGGCCGCCAGATCAGCAGCACGAGCCATCCGAACAGGATTATGACTATCGTATAAAGCATTGCTTCCCCCGTTACAGGGCGCTGAGGCCCATCTTTTCGAGCACGGCGGCGACGGATTCCTCGATGCCGAGGTCGCTCGTATCGATTATTACGGAATCCTCCGCGGGGCGGAGCGGCGTGACCTCGCGGTTCATATCGCGGTCGTCCCGCTCGATGATCTCGGCGAGAATGTTTTCATAGCTCCTGCCGTCGAGCTTGCCCTTCTCCTCGTATTCGCGGTAGCGGCGTTCGGCGCGGACCTCGGCGGAGGCGGTGACGTAGAACTTATACTTCGCGTGGGGCAGCACGACGGTGCCGATATCGCGGCCGTCCATGACCACGCTCGTCTTCTCGGCGAGCGCCTGCTGCAGCTCCACGAGCTTTTCGCGGACCTCGCGGATCGCGCTGATCTTCGAGGCGGCCTGGGAGACCTCCTCGGTGCGGATAAGGCCCGAAACGTCCTCACCGTCGAGGAAGATATGCTGCACGCCGTCGATATGGTCGAGCGAGATATCGGTGCCGGGCAGCATGGGCAGCACGTTTTCGATATCCGAGGGCTCTATGCCGAGGCGGAGCGCCTTGAGGCCGAGCGCGCGGTACATCGCGCCGGTGTCGACGTAGATTATGCCGAGCCGCTTCGCGATGCGCTTTGCGACGGTGCTCTTGCCCGCGCCGGCGGGGCCGTCTATTGCGACGGAGAACGGCGCACGCGAGGTCGCCGGATCGTTTTCAAGGGCTCTGAGTTGATCTTTTTGCATATGCTTTTCCCCTTTTCAAAAGGTATTTTCGAATTATCGTTTATCCTTCGCGCGCCGCGGCTCTTCCCGCCGCCGCGCCGGTGGACCACGCTATCTGCAGATTGAAGCCGCCCGTGCAGGCGTCCACGTCCATGACCTCGCCCGCGAAATACAGGCCGGGCACGAGCTTCGACTCCATGGTGCGGGGGTCGATCTCCTTGACCGAAACGCCGCCCCTGGTGATGATCGCCTCTTCGATCGGGCGGGCGCGAAGGACCGTCAGCTCCATGCGCTTGAGCACCGAGGCGATCGCCGCGCGCTCCTGCCGGGTCAGGTTATCGATGCTCTTTTCCTCATCCACGCCGGCGAGCGTCAGCACGGCGGAGATCAGGCGCGAGGGCAGCAGATCCGCCATCGCGTTCCTGACCTGCTTATGCCGGTATTTCTCGAAATCGCGCAGGAGCCTCGCGTCGAGCTGCTCCGGGGTGAGGCCGGGCTTGAGGTCTATGGTCAGCTTTGCGCCCTCCGGCGCATCCGCGAGGTAGGCGGAGGCCGAGAGCACGAGCGGACCGCTGACGCCGAAATGCGTGAAGAGCATCTCGCCCAGCTCCTCATAGACGGGCTTCGGTTTTTTCTTTGCCGCGCCTGCTTTTTCGGGCTTGTACGCGGCGAGGGTGACGTTTTTGAGCGAAAGCCCCATCAGCTCGCGCGGCCAATCCTCCACGGTCTCGAACGGGATCAGCGAGGGCTTGGGCGCCTCGACCGTGTGCCCAAAGCTTTCCGCAAAGCGGTAGCCGTCGCCCGTGGAGCCGGTCAGCGGATAGCTCAGGCCCCCGGTCGCGATTATGACGCGGTCGTAGCGGCGGACGCCGCCGTGCTCGCCCCGCATGTGAAGCTTGAAGCGCTCCCCCTCCCTTTCGAGGGATTCGACGATCGTGCCGAGCAGCAGCCTTGCGCCCGAGTGGGAAGCATAGGCCACGAGCGCGCGGATGACGTCGCTGGATTTATCGCTCTCGGGGAAGTAGCGGCCGCCGCGCTCGAGCTTGACCGGCACGCCCTCACGAGCGAGGATATCGAGGATATCGTTTGAAAAGAAGCCGTCGAACGCGCTGTAAAGGAAGCGGCCGCCGTGGACGGTGTTCTTTAAAAACCCGTCGAGATCGGCGGAATTGGTGATATTGCAGCGGCCCTTGCCGGTGAGGTAGAGCTTGCGGCCGGCCCGCTCGTTGCGGTCGATGATCTCGACGCGCGCGCCCTCCCGGGCGGCGAGCGCCCCCGCCGTGAGCCCCGCGGCTCCGGCGCCTATAACGGCGATATCGGGCATATCGGTCCCCTCCCCTTCCGTCAGTAATTGCGCTCGGCGAAGGCCGATATGCGGGCGAGCTGCTCGTAATCGGTCACGTCGTACTTGATGGGCGTGACGGTGATGAAGCCGTCGCGGATGTATTTTTCATCGGAGGTGTCGTTCTCATCGCAGACGGTGATCTTGTCGCTGGGGGTGATGAAGGCCTCCGTGCCGTCCTCGAGCAAAATGCGCTTATAGTCGTTTGCGTAGACCTGCTCGGCGAGGTACGCGGCGCGGATGCCGCGGTATTTTTCCCGCGGGAGATTGGGGTAATTGACGTTGAGGAGCCGCTTCTCGGCCGTGGTGCAGCCGAGGAACAGATTGAAATTTTCGGCAAAATGCTCCGCCGCGTCGGTGAAATGCTCGTCGGAATAGATGTCCTTCGATACCGCGATCGCGCGGCAGCCGAGCATGGCCGCCTCCTCCGCCGCCGAGACCGTGCCCGAATAGAGCACGTCCGTGCCGATGTTGCCGGCCTTGTTGATGCCGGAGACTACGCAGTCGGGCCTGAGGTCCTTCATCGAAAGGGTCAGGCGGATGCAGTCGGCGGGGGTCCCGTTTACGCAGTAGGCCTCGTCAAGATACGGGAAATCGGCCCGCACGCTCTCATAGCGCAGGGGGTCGCGCAGCGTCAGGCCGTGGCCGACCGCGCTCTGATTGTATTTGGGGGCGACGAGCACCACCTCGTGCTCCCTTGAGAGCGTGAGGGCGAGCGCCTTTATGCCCGGGGCGAAGAAGCCGTCGTCGTTGGTGATAAGTATCTTCATGATCCGTCTCCGAAAATCTCTTAACTTTTATTATACCAAATACGGAGCGGGATTTCAAATCGGGATTTGGGCATTTATCCAAATGAAAAGGCCGCAAAACCGGTCTTCCCGGTCTTCGGCCTTGATTTTCTGTCCTTCCGCACCGCCGTTGGGCTTCCCCCGGCGCTGCGATATCGGTTTATGATGCAGGGATCGCTTTACGCAAAGCGGTTTTGCCGATATCAGATATCATAGAGCGCGCGGAGCTGTTCGATCTCCCTGTCCGAGGCGGCGAGCTGATTGTTCAGCCGGTTCATCTCGCTCTGCAGCCGGGCCTGCTCCACCCGCATCGCTTCATAATGGGTGACGGCGGCCTTTCTCTTGGCCTTGACGAGCGCGGTGATCACCGCCGCCAGCGCGAAGACGCCCGTGAAGATCAGCCCCATGGTCAGCGCGCCTTCGGATCTTGAACCGCTCATCAGGCAGATGACGCCGACCGCGAGCACCAGGTAGAAAAACCTGTGGAGCTTGAGCTTCCTGTGCCGGTCCGGATTCGCGCTGTCGAAATCGCCCATGGCCTTGACGTGGTTCGAGAACTGCTCGGCGACGGCCCGGTATTCGGCATTTATCCCGTCGCGCTTCTGCCGCATGGCGGAAAGGTCGCTGCGCTTGAGGTCGCGGAAATCGCCGTATAGCTGCTGATACCCGTCCCATTCGGCCTGCAGCTTCTCCCGCTCGGCCGGGTTCGCGGCGATCAGCGCGCGGCGCATATTGTCGGCCGTCTCCTCATAGACGCCGAAGACCGGCTTGGCGGTGAAGCCCTCGGACTTGAGCTTGGCGATGCCGTACCACCCGCGGTAATCGTCCGGGTAATCCTCGGCGACCTGCGCGTAGATGTTGAGCGCGGTGTCGATATCCCCGAAGCGCTCGCGCGTGGCGGCGTTTTTGAGCAGGCGCTCCTTCTCCGCGTCGCCCTTGCCGGTGACGTTGACATTGCGCGCATAGAGATTGTTCGTTATATAGTAGTTATTGATCGCTTCCCCGACCAAGATCTGCGAATCGCAGAAGGGGCATACCGCGGTCGTGAGCGTGCTGTCGAGCTTGAGCGCGCCGCCGCAATTCGGGCATTTTGCGTCTGTTAATGCCATGGGATCCGCCTCCTTTCGGCTGTTCGGCCGATAAAACCTTGTTTGATTATAGGACCTTTTCGGCCGGTATGTCAATGCTTTTCGGTCCGTCTTAAAAGGGCCTCAGGTCGGGGTCAGACCTCCCTTTCAAAGCCCAGATAGCGGGTGCCCTGGAAGGTGAGCCGGCCCGCGTCGCCCTCGGCGAGCATGCCGTAGTCGTCGCCCTCGACCTCAAGCTCCATCCTGTCGCCGCTGCGCACCTCGAAGGTCACGAAATAGCAGGTCGTGGTCATCGTGTGGAAGCCGCGCGCGCCGGTCGCATCGCCTGCGAGGGGCTGGTTCATGCTGCTGACGTCCTCGCGCTTTGAAACGACGAACGCATCCACCGTCAGGCGGGGCGACGCGTCGTTCCTTCTTTTTTCCTTGATCGCCTTCACGATCGCAAGAACGAAAAGGCAGATCACCGCGGCAAAGATCACCGAGCCAATGATGCTCACCGAGGCGAAGCTGCGGTCGGGGTAGAATGAATCGAACATATTCCGCTCCTTTCATGCTGTGATACGATCATATCATAAAGGTGCCGCGGTTTCAATAAACGGCGGCCGGTTTCACCGAAATGTACCCTCTTTGACAAGATCGGGGATAAGAGAAAGCGGGAGTCCGCAAAGACTCCCGCGTATAGCTTTTGATTACAGCGTCATACCGTTGGTCAAGTCCTCGACGATCAGCTCGGCGGCCTCGTCGAACGCCTTGACATGGGGCACGGTGCCGTCCTTCTTGCGGCCGCCGTTGGCGCGCAGGCGATCCTCGAAGAACTTCTTCGCGACCTGCGGGAACAGCGCGTAGCTGAGGACGTCCTCATCGCTCTCGGCCAGCTCGCCCGCTTCCTCGCGGATCTTATCCAGCTCGGGCTCGAGCAGGTCGGCGGGACGGCAGGTGATGACCGGCTCGTCGCCGATGGCCTTTTTGCGGACGGTCTCGTTGACCGTGCCGGGCAGGCGGCCGTACTCGCCCCTGAGCAGGCCCTTGGATTCCTTGGTGAACATCTTGTACCTTTCGCCGGCGAGGACGTTGAGCACGGCCTGGCTGCCGACGATCTGGCTGGTGGGCGTCACGAGCGGCGGATAGCCGAAATCCTCGCGCACGCGCGGGACCTCCGCAAGCACGTCGTAGTACTTATCCTCGGCATTCGCCTGCTTGAGCTGGGAGATCAGGTTCGAGAGCATGCCGCCCGGGACCTGATACATCAGCGTGTTGGTATCGACGGAGAGGACCTTGGGGTCGAGGTAGCCGTCCTTCTTCAGCCTTGCGGCGACGGGGCGGAACAGCTTCGCGGCCTCGCTGAGCTTGGTAAGGTCCAGGCCGGTGTCGTACTTCGTGCCCTGCAGCGTGGCGACAAGGCTCTCGGTCGCGGGCTGGCTGGTGCCGTTGCCGAGGGGCGAGAGCGCGGTGTCGACGATGTCCACGCCCGCGAAGGTCGCGAGCAGCAGCGTCATATCGCCGGTGCCGGTGGTGTTGTGGGTGTGCAGATGGATCGGGACGGCGACCTCCTGCGTGAGCCTGCGGACGAGGTTGAACGCGGGCATGGGCAGCAGCAGGTTCGCCATGTCCTTGATGCAGATCGAATCCGCGCCCATCTGGACGAGCTCCTTTGCGAGCTTGACGAAATAGTCCTCGTTATGCACGGGGCTGATCGTGTAGCTCAGCGCGGGCTCGCAGTGGCCGCCGTACTTCTTGGTGAACTTGATCGCGGCCTCGAGGTTGCGGACGTCGTTCAGCGCGTCGAAGATGCGGATGACGTCGATGCCGTTCTCGATGGCCTTGCGGCAGAACTGCTCCACGACGTCGTCGGCGTAGTGCTTGTAGCCGAGGATGTTCTGGCCGCGGAAGAGCATCTGCAGGCGGGTGTGCGGCAGATGCTGCTTGAGGGTGCGAAGCCTCTCCCACGGGTCCTCGTTGAGGAAGCGGAGGCAGCTGTCGAAAGTCGCGCCGCCCCAGCATTCAAGGGACCAATAGCCGATGCTGTCGAGGATCTCGCAGGCGGGGAGCATCTCCTCCGTCCTCATCCTGGTGGCAGCCTGGGACTGATGCGCATCGCGCAGGATCGTATCGGTGATATTGAGCTTGCTCATATTAAAATCCTTTCCGGTACTGAATTATCTGAACAGTGATAAAAACACGCCCGCGGCGATAGCCGAGCCGATGACGCCGGCCACGTTGGGGCCCATCGCATGCATCAGCAGGAAATTGCCGGGGTTCTCCTTCTGGCCCACGACCTGCGACACGCGCGCCGCCATCGGGACCGCCGAAACGCCGGCCGAACCGATCAGCGGGTTGATCTTGCCGCCGGAGATCAGGTTCATGAGCTTGGCGAGCAGCAGACCGCCGCAGGTGCCCATGATGAACGCCATGATGCCCATGACGAGGATGCCGAGGGTCTCGATGCTGAGGAACGACGCCGCCGTCGCGGTCGCGCCGACGCTGATGCCGAGGAAGATCGTGACGATGTTGCACAGCTCGTTCTGCGCGGTCTTGGAAAGACGGTCGGTCACGCCGCTCTGGGCGATCAGGTTGCCGAGCATCAGCATGCCGACGAGCGCCGCGGCCGAGGGCACGAGCAGCGCCACGGCGATGGTGACGACGATCGGGAAGATTATGCGCTCGGTCTTCGAAACGGGGCGCAGCTGCTTCATCACGATGGCGCGCTCCTTCTTGGTGGTCAGCAGCTTCATGAACGGGGGCTGGATGACCGGCACGAGCGCCATGTAGGAATAGGCCGCGATCGCGATGGAGCCTAGCTTTTCGGGCTTGAGCATGGAGGTGACGTAGATGGCCGTGGGGCCGTCCGCACCGCCGATGATGCCGATGGAGGCGGCAAAGCCGTCGTCGAACTTAAAGATCAGCTTTGCGCCGAGGAAGGCGGTGAAGATGCCGACCTGCGCCGCAGCGCCGAGCAGAAGGCTCTTGGGGTTCGCGATCAG